>NZ_JAVYJE010000017.1:0-125344 GCF_032621735.1 Pseudomonas sp. zfem005
AGGAGTCGATCCGCTCAGTGTTGCGGCACATCGAGCAACAGATCGAGGAAACCCTCAAGGCCATCAACGACCACATCGACAATGACCCGGATCTGCGCGGCAAACGTGATCTGTTGACCAGCATCGATGGCATCGCGGACAAGACAGCCGCTGATCCTGGCGGAGCTGGGCGACCCTCATCGCTTCACCAGCAGCCGCGCGATTACCGCCTTTGCCGGGCTCAATCCGCGTTTGCAGGAGTCTGGTAAGTACCGGGGGCAGACCCGCATTTCCAAGATGGGCTCATCGCGGCTGCGCGCTGGGCTGTACATGCCTGCCGTTTGCGCACTGCAGCACAACGGGGCGATCAAAGCGATGAGAGAACGCCTCAGAGCCAAGGGCAAGACCGGCATGCAGATCATCTGTGCAGCGATGCGTAAGCTGCTGAACATCGCTTATGGCGTCTTGAAATCAGGCCAGCCGTACGACGTAAAACTGGCCCTTGCTCACTAGGGATCAAGACGGTATCTACGCCCGTTGATAGTCGGTGCCACGGCAAGAGCGGGCAAATGAATTGGCTCTGTCTGCGTTAGCTGTTGTGGTTTTAATGCAAGAGCTCAAGCACGACCCTTTCCGGGCGCCCAAGGGTTCGTGCCACCTCCGCCGCATGGGTTTCGCTTCGCTCTACACCATCCTACGAAAGCCTGTGCGCACCACGTGGTGATGCGCTGGACGAAGAAAGTTGGAGCAGCCGCCAACGCCCCTCCAGGAGGCCGAACGCAGTCGTTGCGCCGGGGGACGAGCGGAGCCCTTTTGGTTTCTTTTGGGGCGACTGCCAAAAGAGACTCGCCCGGGGGGGCGAAACCAGAAACATCACCAGAGCTCGGCAATCAGCTGGACTCAAATCCTCTAGCAACACTTAACGCAGACAGAGCCAATTCATTCGCGATGAGAAGCCGCCGGGGCTGCGCTTGCGGTCGTATGTGCGGCGCTCAGAGGCGGCTGGCGATGATGTCGTCGCCCTGCACCATGCGGCGGATGTAGAAGGCGATCTCGCGCTCGGCGTCGGCGCGGGTGAAGTAGGGGCCTTCCAGGGTGCCTTCGCGGGTAGCGAAGAAGTATTGCCCATTCACCGCGCTGACGCGGTCGCTGCGGTAATGGGTGCTGGCTGCGGCGTCCACGGTGCGTTGCCCGAACATGCTGATTACTCCGGGGTGAATGGGTCGGATATTTTTGAGTCTAATGCGCGTTTCCGGGGCTGCGCAGGGAGACGATAAACGGTAGCAATCGCTACCTGATCGTGAACGTTCGCGACTTTTTCAGAAAAATGGCGCTGGAAAACCGGCGCTTGGCCGCGCGCTGACCGGTACAGTTGCGCGCCAGCTGCGAGGCCAGGTGTTGCTGTGTGTACGGCGGGCCAGGTTCTAGAATGACCGGCCCGTGCCGTGTAGGCCGGGTCCTGCCTGCTTCGAGGTCTGCATGCACATTTCTTCTGGCCGTTGGCTGTACGGCCTGTTTCTCGCCCTGGTCACCGCCGTGCTCTGGGGCATCCTGCCGATCAAGCTCAAGGAAGTGCTGAAGGTGATGGACCCGGTGACCGTCACCTGGTTTCGCCTGCTGGTGTCCGGCTCGCTGCTGTTCGTCTGGCTCGCGGCGACCCGCCGCCTGCCGCGCTTTCGTCCGCTGGGGCGCAAGGGGGGAGGGCTGGTGGCGCTGGCCATCGCCGGGCTGCTGGGCAACTACGTGCTCTACCTGATCGGCCTGAAGATGCTCAGCCCCGGCACCACGCAACTGGTGATCCAGGTGGCGCCCATCCTCTTCCTGATCGGCAGCCTGTTCATCTTCAAGGAGAGTTTCAGCATCGGCCAGGCGCTTGGCCTGGCGGTGCTGGTGCTGGGCTTCGGCCTGTTCTTCAACCAGCGCCTGGACGAGTTACTCACCTCCCTGGGCACCTACACCACCGGCGTGCTCATCGTGCTGGCGGCGGCCTTCGTCTGGACCTTCTACGGCCTGGCGCAGAAGCAGCTGCTGACGGTGTGGAACTCCATGCAGGTGATGATGGTGATCTACCTCGGCTGCGCAGCCTTGCTGACGCCCTGGGTGTCGCCCCTGGAAGCGCTGCAGCTGTCGCCGTTGCAGGGCTGGCTGCTGCTGGCCTGCTGCCTGAACACCCTGGTGGCCTATGGCGCCTTCGCCGAAGCCCTGGCCCACTGGGAAGCCTCGCGGGTCAGCGCCACCCTGGCCATCACCCCGCTGGTGACCTTCGCCTCGGTGGCGGTCGCCGCCAGCTTATGGCCCGACCACGTGGTGCCCGAACAGCTCAATGGCATCGCCTACGGCGGCGCCTTGCTGGTGGTGCTGGGCTCTGCGCTCACCGCCCTCGCGCCCTCGCTGGTGCGCAGCTGGAGGGCGCGCCAGGTTCGCGCGCTGTAGAGGGGGCTGGCGGGGGCGCTCCGTGCCGCCGCTTTCCCGGGCTGAAGCCCGGGCTACAGCCTACCTCCGTGTCGGGTTGCACCCGACCTACAGGGTCGACGCCCGTGTCGCTAGTTACGGGTGCCCAGGGTTTCCGCCTTGCGCAGCCAGGCCTGGCGCTGTTCCTCGGTGGAGGGGCGCACCGGGGCGAATTCGGCGAGGCGGCGGGTCTTGATGCCGCAGAAGCCGAGGATGGTGCGGGTCATCTGCCGGTGCCCGGGGGCGCCGTAGATCCAGCGGAAGTACCAGGGCGGCGTGTCCAGGGTCACCAGCAGGTCGGCGGTGCGGCCTTCGAGCAGCTTGTCCCAGGAGCGCACGCCGCGGTAGCGGAAGGCGAAGCCGGGGAGGAACACGCGATCGAAGAAGCCCTTGAGCAGCGCCGGCACGCCACCCCACCAGACCGGGTAGACGAACACCAGGTGCTCGGCCCAGTGGATCTGCCGCTGGGCCTCCAGCAGGTCCGGCTCCAGCGCCTGGCTCTGGTCGTAACCCTGGTGCAGCACCGGGTCGAATTCCATCTCGCCGAGCTTGAGCAGGCGCACCACGTGGCCTTCGCTGCGGGCGCCCTGGGCATAGGCTTCGCCCAGGGCATTGCACAGGCTGTTGCCCTTGGGCGAGCCGAAGATCATCAGGATGCGCTTGCCGTCGCCTTCCAGGGGCGTGGCGCCGTGCTTGGCGGTATCAACCATGTTGGCCGGCCTCCAGCATGGTTTCCGGGCGCACCCAGGCGTCGAAATCCGCCTCGCTGACGAAGCCCAGCGCCAGCGCCGCCTCGCGCAGGGTGGTGCCTTCGCTGTAGGCCTTCTTGGCGATCTGCGCGGCCTTGTCGTAGCCGATATGCGTATTGAGGGCGGTGACCAGCATCAGCCCGCGCTCCAGGTGCTCGGCCATGCGTGTGGCGTCCGGCTCCATGCCGGCCACGCAATGGCGCTGGAAGTTGCGCGCGCCATCGGCCAGCAGGCGGATGGATTGCAGCAGGTTGTGGGCGATCACCGGTTTGAACACGTTGAGCTGCAGGTGGCCCTGGCTGGCGGCGAGGCTGATGGTGGTGTCGTTGCCGATCACCTGGCAGGCGAGCATGGACAGCGCCTCGCACTGGGTCGGGTTGACCTTGCCGGGCATGATCGAGCTGCCCGGCTCGTTGGCCGGCAGCCTCACCTCGGCCAGGCCGCCACGGGGGCCGGAGCCCAGCAGGCGCAGGTCGTTGGCGATCTTCATCAGTGCCACCGCCAGGGTCTTCAGGGCGCCGGAGAGGGTCACCAGGGGCTCGTGCCCGGCCAGGGCGGCGAACTTGTTGGGCGCGGAGACGAAGGGCAGGCCGGCCAGGGCGGCCAGTTCCGCCGCCATGGCTTCGGCGAAGCCGTGGGGCGCGTTGAGCCCGGTGCCGACGGCGGTGCCGCCCTGGGCCAGTTGGTAGACCGCCGGCAGGGCATTGCGGATGGCGCGTTCGGCGTAGTCGAGCTGGGCGACGAAGGCCGACAGTTCCTGGCCGAAGGTGATAGGGGTGGCATCCATCATGTGGGTGCGCCCGGTCTTCACCAGGCGCGCATGGCGGGCGGCCTGCTCGGCGAGGCCGCCGCTGAGTTCGGCCAGGGCCGGCAGCAGTTCCTGATGGACTGCCTGTGCGGCCGCGATGTGCATGGCCGTGGGGAAGCTGTCGTTGGAGCTTTGGGCATGGTTGACGTGGTCGTTCGGGTGCACCGGGCTCTTGCCGCCGCGTGTGCCGCCGGCCAGCTCGTTGGCGCGGCCGGCGATCACTTCGTTGACGTTCATGTTGCTCTGGGTGCCGCTGCCGGTCTGCCAGACCACCAGGGGGAATTGCTCGTCGTGACGGTGGGCGAGCACTTCGTCCGCGGCCTGCTCGATGAGGCGGGCGATGTCCGGGGCGAGGGTGCCGTTGCGGCCGTTGACCCGCGCCGCGGCCTTCTTGATCAGCGCCAGGCCGTGCACCACCGCCAGCGGCATGCGCTCGACGCCGATGGCGAAGTTTTCCAGCGAGCGCTGGGTCTGGGCGCCCCAATAGGCGTCTTCAGCGACTTCCACCGGGCCCAGGCTGTCAGTTTCGGTACGGCTCATTGCGCATGCTCCAGAAGGTATTTTCCGCAGTTTAGGCCGCAGATGGAGCATGGGGTTCAACGGGGGGTGCTATTACCAGCGTGCGTGGGTGGAGCCGAGCCAGCCCAGGGCGTTGTCCACCGGTACGCGTTCGCCGGTGGGGCCGCGCAGCACGCCGTCGAAGCGGCCGAACCACTGGCGGGTATCGGCGAAGAGCGGCCCGAGGCGCGGGTTGGCCTGGTGCAGCTGGCGCGGGGTGAAGGTGAGCTGCACACGGTTGCATTCGGTGCTCAGCTGCCAGGGCGCGAGGGGGTTGTTCTGCGCCTGTTCGATGCGCACCGGGCGGTCCAGCTTGGACAGCTCGCCACCGAACCACAGGGCGTTCTCGGTGAGGCCACTGGCGTCGGTCCAGCCGGCGCCGAAGTTGCCGGCGATGCCGCCGCTGGTGGCGAAGGCGGCGCGGGTCCAGTGGCTGTGCAGCGGCCAGACGCCGCGACCGAAGTCGAGGGCGGCGAAGCTCTGGCCGGGCTGGCAGTCGAAATGGCGATTGCCCAGCTGCACGCTGCCGCTGGCGGGCAGGCCGAGCTGGCGGCTGCTGGCGTGGAAGCCGCGGCCGGGGAAGGGCGCCACCAGGTTCACCGAATCCAGGTGCAGGGGGCGCAGGATATCGAGGGCGGCCTGCATCGGCTGGCCGCCGATATCCGGCACGGCGACGGTGATGCGGGCGCGGCCGGGGTGTTCGTCCACCTTCAGGTGCAGGCGCGGGTGCTGGAATTCATAGCCTTCGAGCGGTGTATCGGGGAGGCGGCAGCCACGGCCGAACAGGCGCAGCTGGGAGTGGTTGACCGCCAGGCCCGTCTCCAGGTCGAGGAAGTAGGCGCCGCAGTAGCCCAGGTAGTCGAGGTCGGCCAGGGTCAGCGACAGCACCCATTGCGGGGTGGTGATGCACCAGTGGTTCCAGCGTTTGCGCCGGCCGACGTTGCCGGGGATGGCGCAGTTCAGGCGTGGGCGGTTCGACCAGCCGATGGCCAGTGGCTCCAATCGGCCCTGGGCATCGCACAGCGCGGCCGGCCCGGGCGGCGCCAGTGCAGTGATATGGCTAGTCATCGGACACGTCCATGTGGGGTGCAGCTTCCATTTTTGAAGAGGCGGGGAACATTGCGCGCGACCCATGGCCCAAAGGGGCGTTGTGTCGGCGGGCTGACAGCGTTTTATTGACGCGGAAGGATGCCCAGAGGCCGCTAGCATGAGCAAGTGATGGCATTTTGACAATAGACCGTTGGAGTGCACCGATCCACAGTTTGGCCGTGATCCGGCACACGTCCCCATCGCTTGAGCTCCCCATGGGCTCGGGCGCAGAATGACCCGCCCTCGGGGAACCCCCGTAACCGCTCAGACCAAGGAATACCGATGACCAAGCTTCGCGTACTTTGCACCGCCGTCCTGCTCGCTTGCGCCAGTGGCCAGGCGCTGGCCGATGCCGCCAGTCATGCCGCCAACGCTGAGCGCTTCCTCAAGCTCGCCCACGCCGACAAGCTCACCGTGCCGGTCTACGGCCAGGTGCAGCAGATGTTCGCCCAGCGCTTCGAGCAAAGCGGCGCGCCGGCGGACAAGAAAGCCGCCCTGGAGAGCTACCAGGCCAAGGCCAACACCGCCCTCGACAAGGCCGTGGGCTGGGACAAGCTGAAGCCCGAGCTGGTGAAGATCTACACCACCAACTTCACCGAGCCGGAGCTGAAGGACCTGATCGCCTTCTACGAATCGCCCCTGGGCAAGAAAGTCCTGGAGAAGATGCCGACCCTGACCGCGCAATCCGCCCAGCTGACCCAGTCGCGCCTGGAAGCGGCCGTGCCGGAAGTGAACAAGCTGCTGGCCGACATGACCAGCGAACTGGCCCCCAAGGACCAGAAGAAGAAGTAAGCGGAGTCCTGCATGAGCATGCGTGATCGAATCCTCGCCGCCTTTGCGGCCCTCGAGCCCCAGCACCTGGAGGTGCTGGACGAGAGCCATATGCACAGTCGCGGCCTGGAGACCCACTACAAGGCGGTGATCGTCAGCCCCGCGTTCGCCGGTCTCAATGCGGTCAAGCGCCACCAGAAGGCCTACGCCACCCTGGGTGAGCTGATGGGGCAGTTCCATGCCCTGGCCCTGCACACCTACACCCCCGAGGAGTGGGTCGCGCAAGGCGCCGCACCGGATTCGCCCACCTGCAAGGGCGGCAGCAAGCACGATCTCTGATCGATGTTTCCCGGGCACGGCTCCGTGCCCGGGTGCCTTTCTTCAGCCCACCGCCCTCCCGGTTTGAGCCCCGCTTGAAGCTGCCTGGTTCGGTGCGTGCACCCTGCGCGGCACACCCCCTGGCATGAGCGCGTGCCTCGCTCGACTCCGCCTGGTGGAGGTAAAGAGCGACCTCCACCCTACAGGTCATGTCCAGCCGGAGGCTTGGCGGGACTCGTGCCTTCCGTGAAGCCTTTCTCCCCTGGCTGAAGACGCCGTCCCGCACCACAAGTCGCCTGAGACCTTTTCACGCAGTTTCCCGGCTGCGCTTTTTGCTAGAATCCGCCCCCAGCGCCGGCCTTGCCGGCGCTGTCGTTTTTGTCACCCGGTCCGCCCTTTGCGTGGGCGACCACTGGAGGAAATCACCATGTCCCGGATCGTCGTCGCGGCGCTCTACAAGTTCGTCTCCCTGAAAGACTACGTCGCCCTGCGCGAACCCCTGCTCAAGACCCTGCTCGAGAACGACATCAAGGGCACGCTGCTGCTGGCGGAGGAGGGCATCAACGGCACCGTCTCCGGCACGCGCGAGGGCATCGATGCGCTGCTTGCCTGGCTCAAGGTCGACCCGCGCTTCATCGACCTCGACCACAAGGAGTCCTACTGCGACGAGCAGCCCTTCTACCGCACCAAGGTCAAGCTGAAGAAGGAGATCGTCACCCTGGGCGTGCCCGGCGTCGATCCCAACCAGCGCGTCGGCACCTACGTCGAGCCGCAGGACTGGAACGCCCTGATCAGCGACCCCGAGGTGCTGCTGATCGACACCCGCAACGACTACGAAGTGGCCATCGGCACCTTCGAGGGCGCGGTCGATCCCAAGACCAAGTCGTTCCGCGAATTCCCCGAGTACGTGCGCGAGCACTACGACCCGGCGGTGCACAAGAAGGTCGCGATGTTCTGCACCGGCGGCATCCGCTGCGAGAAAGCCTCGGCCTACATGCTGGGCGAAGGCTTCGAGGAGGTCTTCCACCTCAAGGGCGGCATCCTCAAGTACCTGGAAGAGGTGCCCGAGGCGGACACCCTCTGGCGCGGCGACTGCTTCGTCTTCGACAACCGCGTCACCGTGCGCCACGATCTGACCGAGGGCGACTTCGACCAGTGCCACGCCTGCCGCAACCCGATCTCGGTCGAGGATCGCCAATCGCCCCATTACGCCCCCGGCATCAGCTGCCCCCATTGCTGGGACAGCCTCAGCGAGAAGACCCGCGCCGGCGCCCGTGAGCGGCAGAAACAGATCGAGCTGGCCAAGGAACGCAACCTGCCGCACCCGATAGGTCGCAACCCACGCCAGCCCATGGAGAGTTGAGAGAGCCCGATGCCCAAGACCCGCCTGCTCTACGTGATGGACCCGATGTGTTCCTGGTGCTGGGGCTTCGCCCCGGTGGCCGATGCCCTCGCAGAGCAGGCCCGTGCGGCCGGCGTCCCCATGCACCTGGTGGCGGGCGGCCTGCGCACCGGCCAGGGCGCCTCGCTCGACCCCAATACCCGGCGCTACATCCTCGAACACTGGCATGCGGTGCATGACGCCACCGGCCAGCCCTTCCGCTTCGAGGACGCGTTGCCGGACGGTTTCGTCTACGACACCGAGCCGGTCTGCCGCGCCCTGGTGGTGACCCGCTCGTTGCACGAGGAGGCCACCTGGCCGCTGGTCAAGCTGATCCAGCATGCCTTCTACGCCGAGGGCCGCGACGTGACCCAGGCGGCGGTGCTGGTGGAGCTGGCCGAGGCGGCCGGCATCCCGCGTATCGAGTTCGCCGAGGCCTTCGATGGTGCCGCCGCGCACCAGGCCACCGCCGAGGATTTCACCTGGGTGCAGGACCTGGGCATCGCCGGCTTCCCCACGCTGCTCGCCGAGCGCGATGGCCAACTGGCGCTGCTGACCAACGGCTACCAGAGCCTGGATGAACTCGCGCCGCTGCTGGCCCGCTGGCTGGAGCGTGCGACCCATGCCTGATCGCCTCAGCTGGGCGGAGATCCGCCGTCTCGCCCTGCGTCACAAGAAGGCCCTGTGGCTGGCCAACCTGGTGGCCGTCTTCGCCACCCTGTGCAGCGTGCCCATCCCCCTGCTGTTGCCGCTGCTGGTGGACGAGGTGCTGCTCAAGCAGGGCGACGCCGCGCTGAAATTCATGGACCGCTTCCTGCCCGACGGCTGGCAGGTGGCCGCCGGCTACATCGGCCTGATGCTGGTCACCACCCTGTTACTGCGCAGCCTGGCGCTGGTGTTCAACGTGCTGCAGGCGCGGCTCTTCGCGCGGCTGTCGAAGGACATCGTCTACCGCCTGCGCGTGCGCCTGATCGAGCGCCTCAAGCGCATCTCCCTGGGTGAATACGAAAGCCTGGGCGGCGGCACCGTCTCCGCTCACCTGGTCACCGACCTGGACACCCTGGACAAATTCATCGGCGAGACCCTCAGCCGCTTCCTCGTGGCCATGCTCACCCTTGCCGGTACCGCCGGCATCCTGGTGTGGATGCACTGGAAGCTGGCGCTGCTGATCCTGCTGTTCAACCCACTGGTGATCTGGTCCACGGTGCAGTTGGGCAAGCGGGTCAAGCACCTGAAGAAGCTGGAGAACGACAGCACTTCGCGCTTCACCCAGGCGCTGACCGAAACCCTGGAAGCCATCCAGGAAGTGCGCGCCGGCAATCGCCAGGGTTTCTTCCTCGGCCGCCTCGGCCTGCGTGCCAAGGAAGTGCGTGACTACGCCGTCGCTTCGCAATGGAAGAGCGACGCCGCCGGGCGCACCAGCGGCCTGCTGTTCCAGTTCGGCATCGACGTGTTCCGCGCCGCGGCCATGCTCACCGTGCTGTTCTCGGACCTGTCCATCGGCCAGATGCTGGCGGTGTTCAGCTACCTCTGGTTCATGATCGGCCCGGTGGAGCAATTGCTCGGCCTGCAGTACTCCTACTACGCCGCAGGTGGCGCCCTGACGCGCATCAACGAGCTATTGGCCCGCGCCGACGAGCCGCAATATGCCAGCCGCGTCGACCCCTTCACCGGCCGCGAGACGGTGGGCGTGCAGGTGGAAGGGCTGCGTTTCGCCTATGGCGACGAGCCGGTGCTGGATGGCCTCGACCTGTCCATCGCCCCTGGCGAGAAGGTGGCCATAGTCGGCGCCAGCGGCGGTGGCAAGAGCACCCTGGTGCAGCTGCTGCTGGGCCTCTATACCGCCCAGGCCGGGACCATCCGCTTCGGCGGCGCCAGCCTGGAGGAGATCGGCCTGGAGCGCGTGCGCGAGCATGTGGCGGTGGTGCTGCAGCACCCGGCGCTGTTCAACGACAGCGTGCGCGCCAACCTCACCCTGGGCCGCGAGCGCAGTGACGAGGCCTGCTGGCGCGCGCTGGAGATCGCCCAGCTGGCCGACACCATCCGCGCCTTGCCGCAAGGGCTGGACAGCATCGTCGGCCGCTCCGGCGTGCGCCTTTCCGGTGGGCAGCGCCAGCGCCTGGCGGTGGCGCGCATGGTGCTGGCCGACCCGCGCGTGGTGATCCTCGACGAAGCCACCTCGGCCCTCGACGCCGCCACCGAATACGCCCTGCACCAGGCCCTGGCGCGCTTCCTCGAAGGGCGCACCACGCTGATCATCGCCCACCGCCTGTCTGCGGTTAAGCAGGCGGACCGGGTGCTGGTGTTCGACGGCGGGCGCATCGCCGAGGACGGCGACCACCAGCGCCTGATCGCCGACGGCGGGCTCTACGCCAAGCTCTACGGCCACCTGCAGCACTGACCGGGCAGGCGTGGCGTCACGTTGGCACACCGCTCCGTCAACTTTTCATTACGCCATCGCCCGCCGGCCCCGCGCGGGCCGTGGGCGTCTGCCCGGCGTAAGGAAAAGCTGCCGCCGGGCCAGGCGGCCATCACAGTTTCCCTGCGTATCTGTGCCTTGTTTCCGCGCCTCCGGGCGGGTGTGATGGCCCCCGCCACGCGTGCCGGCCCCCGGTCACGCCCATGACAACAAAACCCGGAGGTCCCCGATGACCCCAGCCTTGCAGCCCGGCGCCCGTGCGCCTGGATTCCCCTTCGTCGCCTGCGCCTGTGACCCGTCGGCTTCGGCGCGCATCCCTGTCAACGCGAATTGTCGTGCCCGACCGCTCCCTGCCTGGGGGGAGGTGCCGCCCGACGCCCGCTGAAAGGTTCACCCGCCTTGCCATTCCGTCGCGCCACAAGCGCCGCGGGTCCGATTTCCGTCACGACAACAATCAAAAGGTGACGCCATGCACGACACGCAATCCCAGGGCACGCTCAAGCGCGGCCTGAAGAATCGCCATATCCAGCTGATCGCCCTCGGCGGCGCCATCGGCACCGGCCTGTTCCTCGGCTCGGCCGGGGTGCTCAAGTCCGCCGGGCCGTCGATGATCCTCGGCTACGCCATCTGCGGCTTCATCGCCTTCCTGATCATGCGCCAGCTCGGCGAGATGATCGTCGACGAGCCGGTGGCCGGCTCCTTCAGCCATTTCGCCCACAAGTACTGGGGCGGCTTCGCCGGCTTCCTCTCCGGCTGGAACTGCTGGGTGCTGTACATACTGGTGGGCATGTCCGAGCTCACCGCGGTGGGCAAGTACATCCACTTCTGGTGGCCGGAGGTGCCCACCTGGGCGACGGCTGCGGTGTTCTTCGTGGTGGTCAACGCCATCAACCTGGCCAACGTGAAGCTGTTCGGCGAGGCCGAGTTCTGGTTCGCCATGATCAAGGTGGTGGCCATCGTCGGGATGATCGTGCTTGGTTGCTGGCTGCTGTTCAGCGGCTCCGGCGGCGAGCAGGCGACCGTGTCCAACCTCTGGGCCCACGGCGGCTTCTTCCCCAATGGCATCGGCGGCCTGGTGATGGCGATGGCCTTCATCATGTTCTCCTTCGGGGGCCTGGAGATGCTCGGCTTCACCGCTGCCGAGGCCGAGAAGCCCGGCCAGGTGATCCCCAAGGCGATCAACCAGGTGATCTGGCGCATTCTCATCTTCTATGTCGGTGCTCTGGTGGTGCTGCTCTCCCTGAGCCCCTGGGATGCGCTGCTGGCCAGCATCAACAGCGCCGGCGACCCCTACAGCGGCAGCCCCTTCGTGAAGATCTTCGCGCTGATCGGCAGCGACGCCGCCGCGCACCTGCTGAACTTCGTGGTACTCACCGCCGCGCTCTCGGTCTACAACAGCGGCACCTACTGCAACGGCCGCATGCTGGTGGGCCTGGCGGAGCAGGGTGATGCGCCGAAATCCCTGGCCCGCGTGGACAAGCGCGGCGTGCCGGTGCGCGCCCTGGTGGTCTCGGCGCTGGTGACCTTCCTCGCCGTGGTGGTGAACTACGTGGTGCCGCACAACGCCCTGGAGCTGCTGATGTCGCTGGTGGTGGCGGCGCTGGTGATCAACTGGGCGATGATCAGCTACTCGCACCTGAAGTTCCGCCAGCACAAGGACCGCGAAGGCATTCCCACCGCCTTCCGCGCCTTCTGGTCGCCCTTCGGCAACTGGCTGTGCCTGGCCTTCGTGGTGTTCATCCTCGGCGTAATGCTGCTGATCCCCGGTATCAAGGTGTCGGTCTATGCGATCCCGGTGTGGTTGCTGGTGATGTGGGGCTGCTACCGCCTGAAACTCTCCAGCGCGGCCCGCGCCAAGCAGGCCTACGCCGCGGGCTGATCCCGCCTCGCGTCATCCGGGCCCGGCCTCAGCGCCGGGCCTTTTTGCGGGTGCCGAACGCCGCCGTGGCGCCGCGCGGGGCGATCTGCGAGCATGTCGCGCCGCCTGTCCATGGAGGGCGCATCCGCAATGATCTTCGGTCCCGATCCCACCTTCATCCTGATCTTCGGCATCGCCGTGTTGCTGGCCGTACTGTCCGTGCCCGGCCTGCTGGCGCTCGGGCTGGCGCTGGCCCTGCCGCGCTCGCGGCGCCACGTGCTGGCGCGGCCCTGGCGCTATGGGGTGCTGGGCGTGCTGCTGTTGGGGTTCGCCGCCCTGGGCGTGCTGATGCTCTGCGAGGAGCGGCGCATGGAGGCGGAGAGGCAGGCCGAGCACGATGCCCTCAACCCGCGCCTGGAGCGTGACCTGCAGCTGGGTGAGCTGGTCTTCCCGGCGGGCAGCCAGGTGCGCCTGGACACCTTCGAGCCGCTGGACTGGCAGGACCAGCCGCAGCCCCACGGGCTGGAGAGCCTGATCGAGGCCTGGCTGCCCAAACCACAACAGGTGCTGGGGCTGGAGGTGGACGCCCTGGAGCTGCCGCTGCACTACTCGTTCTCGCGCATGCGCCTGGTGCGCGACAGCGTTGTTGAGGGCTGGCCCTGCGCGGGCAACGACTGGGTGGAGTACCGCCGCGAGGTCGAGGAGCGTTTGCAGCCGTCGCGCTGGCACTTCGACCGTTGCCCGCTGGTGCCTGGCAGCCGGCTGTTCGGGCTGGAGTGGCCGCTGGGCAGCCTTGTCTACGGCAACGGTTACGGCTGGACCCTGCGGGTGTCCGACAGCGCCGGGCCGCTGCCGCTGGAGGGCATGAGCCTGCTGGAGCTGAACCTGATGCTCGACGGCGACCGCCACCTGCTGCGCTGGGACGGGCGCTTGGCCGAGCCCCACGCCCTGGGCGACTGGGACTACCCCGCCGGCACCCGCGTGCGCCACCTCGATGACCAGCGCCTGTTGCTGAGCCCCACCCGCGACGCGCCGGCGCGCAACCGCGTGAGTGGCGAGCAGGTGATGTTCGGACAGTCGCTGGTGCAAGCGCGCGATGGGCGTGAACTGGGGCGTGAGAGCAACGAGCGGATGGGGGTGAATGACGTCTGGGAGTGACGGCCTACGGTCGACGCCCCAAGGGACGTCGGCACTATCCGAATCCCCCCTCGCACCCTGTGTATCTCCCGGCCTTGTCCCGCCGGGCACGGCCTGTATGGTGGTCCGTCGCCCCGGGGAGGAAGCCAAAAGGAGTACTCACATGAAGCTTGCTCTGCAATTCGACGCATCCGTCGGCATCAACGTCCTGCGCCAGGTGATCCAGGCTGCTGGCGACAACACCACCATTACCTTTAACGCCGCCCATGGCCTGGACGTCGGTGACCTGCTGTCGGTGGTCAGCGCGGCCGGCAGCGACAAGCAGCTGGTGCTGGCCTTCGATGGCGCCCGCCTGACGCCGCGCAACCTGCAGCAGGCCACCAGCTTCGCCGGCGAGAAGACCGCCATCCAGATCGGCAAGGGCCAGGAGGTCAACACCAGCGCCTTGCTCGCGGTGATCAACGCCGCCGGTGACGGCAAGCAGGTACGGGTGGCCTTCAACGGCGCCCAGGCCGACGACGAGGCGCTGCGCCAACTGGTGGACGCGGCGGGTCGCCAGGTCGGCATCGACATCAACGCCGGGCACGCGGTGCCCATCGATCGCCTGCTGGGCATCATCGACGCGGCGGCCAAGGAGGGTGGGCTGGGCGTCGAGTTCAACGGCGCGCAACTGCTGGAGGCCAACATCCTCCAGGCCGTCGAGCGTGCCGGTGGCAGCACCGGCATCGGCATCAACTCCGCCCAGGCGATGAGCGAGGGCACCCTGCAGGCGGTGATGCAGGCGGCGGGCGACGGCACCCACCTGGGCCTGTCCTTCCACGGTGGGCAGCTCGATGACAAGGGCTTGCTGGCGGCCATCGAGGCGGCGGGCACCAACACCCATATCCAGGTCAACACGGCTCAGGCGATGGGGGCGGGCGCGCTGCTGCTGAGCATCAACGCCACCGGCAACACCAAGCGCTTCAGCGTCGAGTTCAACGGCGCCGAGCTGCCCTTCGGCAACCTGCAGCAGGCGGTGGAGGCGGCGGGGATCAACACCGCCATCAGCGTCAACACCGCCCAGGCCATGGACCAGAAGGCGCTGCACGCGGCCATCGAAGCCGCCGGCGACCTGAAGCGCCTGGACGCGCAGTTCAACGCCATGCAGATGCCGGTGGAAAGCCTCGGCCAGTTGGTGGACGCATCCGGCAGCCGCATCGCGCTAACCGTCGCCGCCGCCCAGGCGCTGCCGCTGCCCGCCCTGCTGGAGGTGGTGCAGGCCGCCGGCTAAGCCCTCTTCACGCAGCCCCTCAACGACCAGGCCGCCTTCGGGCGGCCTGGTCGTTTTCGGGGCCGTATGTCGGGTGTATCGGGCTCGCGGGTTTCACCCGCTGAACTATGCCAAACCCCATAGCAGCGGCACACATCGGTAGGTTGGCGCCGAGCGTAGCGAGGCCCAACTCGGCAAGGTCGACATCGGCACGTTGGGCTTCGTGCCTCAGCCCAACCTACAAGAGCGACGTATCGCCACCGGGCGGCCTCGTGCTTCGTAGGTCGGGTGCCACCCGGCAGCGGGGTGCATCGGGGCGCGCGGGTTTCACCCGCCCTACAAGGTTGTGCCTCGGCCCTTCGCGAATGAATTCGCTCCCACAGAAAGGAGGCTTGGTCACACCTGGAAGCGCGCCACCGATGTCTGCATGGCGGTGGCGACCTGATCGAGGCGCTGGGCGGAGTCGGCCAGCTCGTGCATGGCTTCGGTGTTCTGCCGCGACATGCGGGCGATCATCTCCACTCGGTGGGCCACCTCGCTGCTGGCCTTGGATTGTTCGCCGATGGTCTGGGAAATCTCTTCCACCACTTCGGCGGCGCGATGGGCGCCGTCGCGGATCTCGCTGATGGAGGAGCCAGCCTGGGTGGCCAGGGAGACGCCGTCGTTCACCCGCGTGACCCCGGTCTGCATGCTGCTCACCGCCTGTTCGGTGCTTTCGCGGATGCGTTCGATCATGCCGGTGATCTCCTGGGTGGATTGCGCCGTGCGCGCGGCCAGGTTGCGCACCTCGTCGGCCACCACGGCGAAGCCGCGACCCGCCTCGCCGGCCCGCGCGGCCTCGATGGCGGCGTTGAGCGCCAGCAGGTTGGTCTGCTCGGCGATGCTCTTGATCACCTGGATGATCGAGTGGATTTCCTCGGAGGAGCGGCCTAGCGCGGTAATGGTGCTGGACGAGCTGTTCACCGCGTCGGCGATACGGTTCATGCCATCGACGACGCCGAGGATCACCTGCCCGCCATTGCTGGCCAGGCCTTCGGAGTGGGCGGAGATGCCCTGGGCATTGCGCGCGTGGTCGGCGATCTGGGCGATGTTGGCCATCATTTCCTCCATCGCCGCGGCCATGCTGGTGGCGCTGTCGGCCTGCTCGCTGGCGCCGTCGACGATGCCGCGCGAGGTGTCGCTGAGGCTGTGGGCGGTGCCGTGCAGTTCTTCGCTCTCGTGGCGGATGGCGGTGATCATCTGGCGCAGGTTGTTCTGCATGTCCGCCAGCGCCTGTTGCAGTTGCCCGGCTTCGTCCTGGCTGTCGACACTGATGATGTTGCGCAGGTTGCCCTGGGCGATGGCGCGGGCCGCGGCGACGGTTTTTTCCAATGGGCGCAGCACGGCGCGCATCAGTTGCCCGGTGGCCAGGCAGAGCACCAGGCAGACCACCAGGATGCCGCCGACCAGCCACAAGGCGGCGCGGCTCACCGCGGCTTCGCTGTCCTTGCGCGCCTCGGTGGCGTGGGCTTCGATCATGCTGCTGAGGGCTTCGTTGCGCTCTTCCAGCTCGCCGAAGGTGGTGTTGAAGGCCGGCAGCTCGGCGCGCGCCGCGGCGGGGTCGCGCAGGGCGTGGTCGATGATCTTCTCGGCCGCGCCTATGTACGCCTCCAGGGCTGGCTGGGAGTCGGCTATGGCGCGTTTGATTTCGGCACTCAGGGGCAGGCGGGCGTTCTCGCCCATGGCCTTGCGGAACCAGTCGCTGTGTTCCTTGAGGTCCTGGCGCACCTGGTCGGCGGCAGCTGTGTCCCCGGGTTCGGCGACGAAGGCGGCGAGCACATCGGCGCGCAAGGCGTCGTGCATCATGTCGCCTTCCAGGTGGTTGCGCAGGGCGCTGACACTCAACTCGTTTTCCGCAAGGGCGTCGGCGAGGCGAGTCTGGCCCCAGAAGCCGATGCCGCCGAGCAGGGCGGCGGCGATGACGCTGATGGCTCCCGAAGCCACCATTTTCTGGCGAATGTTCATGCCGCTCCTCCCTTGGTGCTGGCTGGCTGCTAAAGCGTAGCCCAGCGCTGCCGGAAGGCATCAGGGTATGCGTTGCAGCCCGGCGGCCCACTCGGCCAGCGGCACCTCGCGGTCCTGGTGCCAGATGCGCTGCCAGAGCAGTTCCAGCTGTTCCAGGTCGCCGCGCCCGGCGGGCAGGCGCTCGGTGATCGCCGGCAGCACCCAGGCCCCGCCCTCGCGCCGGGCGAGGATGAAGCGGAACGGGTGGTAGCCGGTGAAGCCCAGGCGCAGGTCGGTCACCACCAGGGCGTCGCCCACCTGGTCGAAGCGCAGCACGCCGTCGGTGAACCAGGCCAGCCGCGCGTATTGCGGTGACGCCTTCAGGTGTTCAGCGAGGGCGGTGCCCCGAGGCAGGCTCACCAGTGTGGGCGGGGCCTGGTCGAACCAGCCCACCAGGGCTTCGTGGTAGCGCTCGCCGTCCAGCACCGTGACCCGCCAGAGCAGGCTGTTGAAGGGTGCCGGCGAGGCGAACAGCGCTTCGGCCTGGATGCCCTGGCGCGCCAGCTCGGCCTCGACCCGCTGTTCGGCCATCCATTTGCCGGCGACGGTGAAGGCCAGGTAGAGGCTGGACAGCGCCAGTGCCAGCAGCGGCCCGCGCGGCGCCTTGCCCTGTGGGCTGGAGACCATCCCGGCGAGCACCGCCAGCAGCAGGGGCAGGGTGTAGAGCGGGTCGATGATGAACACGCTGGACCAGGCCGTGGGCGGCGGCGTGAAGGGCCAGAACAGCTGGGTGCCGTAGCTGGTGAAGGCGTCGAGCAGCGGGTGGGTGGCCAGCACCAGCCACAGGGCGAGGAACAGTCGTCGCCCCGAATAGGCCGGGTTCGGCCGCCAGCGCCGCAGGGCCAGGGCGAGCACCAGCGCCAGCAGGGTGAGCACCGGCAGCGAGTGGCTGAAGCCGCGATGGCGGGTCATCACGTCCACGGCGTCCTGGTAGCGGATCAGCACGTCGAGGTCCGGCAGGGTCGCCAGGGCCGCGCCATAGAGCAGCGCCTTGCGCCCCTGCCAGCGGCCCAGCACCGCCGTCTGCACCGTCGCGCCCAACACCGCCTGGGTGATCGAATCCATCGCTGCTCCCCTTCGAGACAAGGCGCCTAAATTAGGGGCTCGCCACGGAGGCGGGAAGTGGCGGGGCAGGGCGATTGGTAAGTTTGTGTGAGCGCGGTGGCGGCCGGATCGGGCGCGGCGGCGAGCTTTCACCGGGCGGCGGCGCTATCCTGTCGCTCTTTCCGCTATCCGGCCCGTGCCATGTTGCTGATCTCCAACAGCGTCCACCTGCCCGACGATGAAATCGAGCTGACCGCCATCCGCGCCCAGGGCGCCGGTGGGCAGAACGTCAACAAGGTGTCCAGCGCCATGCACCTGCGCTTCGACATCAACGCCTCGTCGCTGCCGCCCTTCTACAAGGAGCGCCTGCTGGAACTGCGCGACAGCCGCATCACCAGCGAGGGTGTGATCGTGATCAAGGCCCAGCAGTACCGCACCCAGGAGCAGAACCGCGCCGATGCCCTGGAGCGCCTGGCGGAGCTGATCCGCAGCGCCGGCAAGGTGGAGAAGAAGCGCCGCCCGACCCGGCCGACCCTGGGCTCGAAGACCCGCCGCCTGGACGGCAAGTCCAAGCGCGGGGCGATCAAGGCCGGGCGCGGCAAGGTGGACTACTAGCCCGCAGGCCCCCCGGTTGGCGAAGCCGGGCGATTATCGGCGGGTTTCGCGCCTGGGCAGCACGCCTGGCGGGGCCCGCTGACGGATACTGGCGCCACTCCACCGCCATCGCCCCGAGGCCGCCGTTGCTCGACGTCATCACCATCACCGCCCCCGTGTTCCTGATCATCGGCCTGGGCTTCGCCGCCTCCCTGGGCGGGCTGGTCAGCCGCGAGCAGGTGCGCGGCATCGGCGCGTTCGTCCTCAACTTCGCGCTGCCGGCACTGGTGATCAAGGCGCTGGCCGAGCGCCCCATCGGCGAGGTGTTCAACCCCTGGTACCTGCTGGCCTACGGGCTGGGCTCGCTGGCCGTGTTCGGCCTCGGCCTGGCGTACTTCCGCCTGCTGCGCGGGCGTGGCCTGGCCGATGCCGCCATCGCCGGGCTGGGCATGTCGGCCTCCAACAGCGGCTTCGTCGGCTACCCGGTGGTGGTGATGGTGGCGGGGCCCACGGCGGTGCTCGGCCTGGCGTTGAACATGGTGGTGGAAAACCTGCTGATGATTCCCCTGGCGCTGGCCCTGGCCGAATCGGCGCAGCAGCGCGGCGAGGGGTTCTGGCACACCCTGCGCCTGACCTTCGGGCGCCTGGCGCGCAACCCGCTGATCATCGCCATGCTGGTGGGCGTCGGCCTGTCGCTGCTGGGGCTGCGCCTGCCGGCCGTGCCCGCGCGGGTGGTGGAGATGCTGGCCTCGGCCTCGGCACCGGCCGCGCTCTTCGTCATCGGCGGCACCCTGCACGGCGTGCGCCTCGGCGGCCTGCTGCCGGACATGGCGGCCATCAGCCTGGGCAAGCTGGCCCTGCACCCGCTTGCGGTGGCGGGTCTGTTCTGGCTGCTGCCGCCGGTGGAGCCCGCGCTGATGGCGGCGGGCATTCTCTTCGCCTGTGCGCCGATGATGAGCATCTACCCGCTGGTGGGCATGCGCTTCGGCCTGGAGGCGCGCTGTGCGGCGACCCTGGTGATGGCCACCGTGCTGTCGTTCTTCGGCCTCAGCCTGGCCATCGCGCTGTTGCAGCGCTGAGCGACCGACGCCAGGCCGCTCCGCCGCCCCCGTCAGGGGCGAGGGGCGGGGAGGGAAGGGCCTTTCAGCAGACCCGGGCGAACGCCTGGGCCAGGTCGCCCAGCCGCGAGGCATCCAGGCCGGCGACGTTGGCGCGGCCGCTGCTGACCATGTAGACGCTGGACTCGCTGCGCAGCCGTGCCACCTGATCGGCACTCAGGCCGGTGTAGGAGAACATGCCGCGTTGCTGGGCTATGTGGGCGAAGCGTTCGGCCAGGCCGTGGGGCGCCAGGGCCTCCACCAGGCCGGCGCGCAGTTCGGCGACGCGGCGGCGCATGGCTTCCAGCTCGTCCAGCCACACGGCCTTCAGCTCGGCGTCACCGAGGATGGTGGCGACCACGGCGGCTCCATGGTCCGGCGGGGTGGACCAGAGGTTGCGGGCGATGAAGGCCAGCTGGCTGCGCACGTCGACGAGGGTGTCGGGCGTGGCGGCGCAGACGACCAAGGCGCCGGTGCGTTCGCAATACAGGCCGAAGTTCTTCGAGCAGGAGCTGGTGATCAGCACGTCCGGCAGCGACTCGGCGAACAGGCGCACGGCCCAGGCGTCCTGCTCCAGGCCGTCGCCGAAGCCCTGGTAGGCGAAGTCCAGCAGCGGCAGCAGGCGGCGCGCCTTGACGATTTCCAACACCCGTTGCCAGTCGTGGCGGCCCAGGTCGAAGCCGGTGGGGTTGTGGCAGCAGGCGTGCAGCAGCACCACGTCGCCTTCGGGCACCTGTTCCAGGGCGGCGAGCATGGCTTCCAGGTCGAGGCGGTTGTCGGCGCCGACATAGGGGTAGTGGTGCACGGCCAGGCCGCTGGCGGCGAACAGGGTCTCGTGGATCGGCCAGGTCGGGTCGCTGACCCAGATGTCGCGGCCCGGCAGGCAGCGGGCGATGAACTCCGCTGCCAGGCGCAGGGCGCCAGTGCCGCCCGGGGTCTGGGTGACGCCGGCACGCTGGCCGGCCAGCAGCGGCGAGCCGGCGCCCAGCACCAGCTCGCCCAGCAGGCGGCCGAAGGCGGCATCACCGTGGCCGCCGATGTAGGTCTTGGTGCGCTGCACCTCCACCAGGCGCTGCTCGGCGAGCTTTACTGCGCGGGGGATGGGGGTCAGGCCCTGGCTATCCTTGTAGACGCCCACGCCCAGGTCGATCTTGGCCGGGTTGGGGTCCTGGCGATGGGCTTCGATCAGGCCGAGGATGGGGTCGCCAGGCACGCGCCCGACCGGGGCGAAATGGCTCATTTGCGGCCCTCGGCGCCAGCGGCCACTCCGTCGGTGCGGGCGGCCATGATGAAGTCGTTGCGGTGCAGGCCCTTGGCCTCGTGGCTCCACCAGGTGACGGTGACCTTGCCCCACTCGGTGAGCAGGCCCGGGTGGTGGCCTTCTTCCTCGGCGATGGCGCCCACGGCGTTGGTGAAGGCCAGGGCGTAGCGGAAGTTCTTGAAGCGGTAGACCTTCTCCAGCTGCATGATTCCGTCGCGGACTTCGATGTTCCAGTCGGGGATCTGCTTGAGCAGTTCGGCCAGTTCGGCCTCGGGAACCTTGGGCGCGTCGGCGCGGCAGGCTTCGCAATGGGCTTGGGACAGTGCGGTCATGGGGTTCTCCAGATAGAGGGCAGGTCGGCTGGCGCGGCGGGTGGCGCCAACCGGCGAATAAGGGCTCAGGCCGCCTTGGGCTTGGGCGGGAACTTGGGCGCGTGCAGGCCGAGGGTCATGGCCTGGCGCACCAGCGCCATGATGTCCTCGTGGGCCAGCTCGAACAGGCGCTTGAGGTCCGGCAGCACGAAGTAGAGCGGCTGCAGGATATCGATGCGGTACGGCGTGCGCATGCACTCCAGCGGGTCGAATGCCTGGTGTTCGGGCGCGTCGGAAAGACTGTAGACGGTCTCCTTCGGCGAGGAGAGGATGCCGCCGCCATAGATGCGCCGGCCCTGGGCGGTTTCCACCAGGCCGAACTCGATGGTCATCCAGTACAGGCGGGCGAGGTAGACGCGCTCTTCCTTGGTGGCCTTGAGACCGAGCTTGCCGTAGGTGTGGGTGAACTCGGCGAACCAGGGGTTGGTCAGCAGCGGGCAGTGGCCGAAGATCTCGTGGAAGATGTCCGGCTCCTGCAGGTAGTCCAGCTCTTCCGGGGTGCGGATGAAGGTGGCCACCGGGAACTGCTGGCTGGCCAGCAGCTCGAAAAAGGTCTGGAAGGGGATCAGGGCCGGTACCCGGGCGACACGCCAGCCGGTGGCGGCCTGCAGCACCTGGTTGATCTCGCCCAGCTGGGGGATGCGGTCATGGGGGAGGGCGAGGCGTTCGATGCCGTCCAGGTACTCCTGGCAGGCGCGCCCTTCAATCACCTTCAATTGGCGGGTGATCAGGGTGTTCCATACCCGGTGCTCGCTGTCCGGGTAGTGGATAAAGTCGTTCTCATCCGGCTCGCGGGCCACGTATTGCGAGGTTTTCATTCGGCCTCCTGGGGCGGGGCTTTGTTGTTGTGTTAGGCCATGGATAACCCGGTTCGTTGCGCTGTGCAGCCGGGCGGCAAGGCGCGGCAGGGGAACAGTGGCGGCGTTTCCGTAAAGAAATGTTTACGATTTTGCGAGGGCTAGGCGGAGTCATCTTGCTGGTGGATGGATTCGTCACATATTCTTGACGGAAAAATCGGGCAGGATGCTGATTTTCAGCACCGAGCCCCAGACAAGAACCCGTTTCCGGGGTGCCGCATGCGTATCAAAGTCCATTGCCAGAATCGCGTAGGCATCCTGCGCGACATCCTCAACCTGCTCGTCGACTACGGCATCAACGTCAACCGTGGCGAAGTCGGCGGCGACCAGGGCAACGCCATCTACCTGCTCTGCCCGAACCTGATCAACCTGCAACTGCAGTCCCTGCGGCCGAAGCTGGAGGACATCCCTGGCGTGTTCGGCGTCAAGCGCGTGGGCCTGATGCCCAGCGAGCGCCGCCACCTGGAGCTGAATGCGCTGCTCGGCGCGCTGGAGTTCCCGGTGCTGTCCATCGACATGGGCGGCTCCATCGTCGCCGCCAACCGCGCCGCTGCGCAGCTGCTGGGCGTGCGGGTGGACGAGGTGCCGGGCATCCCGCTGTCGCGCTACACCGAGGATTTCGACCTGCCGGAGCTGGTGCGGGCCAACAAGGCGCGCATCAACGGCCTGCGGGTGAAGGTGCGGGGCGATGTGTTCCTCGCCGATATCGCGCCGCTGCAATCCGAACACGACGAGAGCGAGGCCCTGGCCGGTGCGGTGCTCACCCTGCACCGCGCCGACCGCGTGGGCGAGCGTATCTACCATGTGCGCAAGCAGGAGCTGCGTGGCTTCGACAGTATCTTCCAGAGCTCGCGGGTGATGGCCGCCGTGGTGCGTGAGGCGAGGCGCATGGCGCCCCTGGACGCCCCGCTGCTGATCGAGGGCGAGACCGGCACCGGCAAGGAGCTGCTGGCCCGCGCCTGCCACCTGGCCAGCCCGCGCGGGCAGTCGCCCTTCATGGCGCTGAACTGTGCCGGCCTGCCGGAATCCATGGCCGAGACCGAGCTGTTCGGCTACGGCCCGGGGGCCTTCGAGGGCGCGCGGCCGGAGGGCAAGCTGGGGCTGTTGGAGCTGACCGCCGGCGGCACGCTGTTCCTCGACGGCGTGGGCGAGATGAGCCCGCGCCTGCAGGCCAAGCTGCTGCGCTTCCTCCAGGACGGCTGCTTCCGCCGCGTGGGCAGCGACGAGGAGGTGTACCTGGATGTGCGGGTGATCTGCGCAACACAGGTGGACCTGTCCGAGCTCTGCGCGCGGGGCGAATTCCGCCAGGACCTGTACCACCGCCTCAATGTGCTGTCGCTGCACATCCCGCCGCTGCGCGAATGCCGGGACGGGTTGCCGCCGCTGGTGGAGCACTTCCTCGACTCGGCCAGCCGGCAGATCGGCTGTGCCTTGCCGCGGCTGGCACCCCAGGCCCTGGAGCGCCTCGGCCAATACCACTGGCCGGGCAACGTGCGGCAACTGGAGAACGTGCTGTTCCAGGCGGTTTCCCTGTGCGAGGGCGGCACGGTCAAGCCCGAGCACATCCGCCTGCCGCACTACGGCGCGCCGCAGCCCCTGGGGGATTTCTCCCTCGACGGCGGGCTGGACGCCATTCTCGGGCGCTTCGAGAAGGCGGTTCTGGAATGCCTGTTCGCCGACCACCCCAGCAGCCGCCAACTGGGCAAGCGCCTGGGGGTGTCCCACACCACCATTGCCAATAAGCTGCGCCAGCATGGCCTGGGTCGCGAGGACGTTTAGGAAAAGCCAACGGCGTTGCCTCGCCTACGTTTTTAACAGGCCTGTTAGACCTTGGTGCAATGGCTGGCACGGAGACGGGAGCGTAAAAAGGGCGCTGTCTGAATCTTGCGTGATGCGGACACAAGCGTTTCTACATTCCTCTCCCGGAATGATTGATAGGGCGACCCTGAGGTCGCCCATTTTTTTGCCTGCGATTTGCCCTTCCGCAGAGGGCTGGTCACGCCATTTTCAGCAGGCCCATCCCCAGCACCAGCATGACCAGGCCGACCCAGCCCTGCCAGGCCAGGCGCTGGCCGAACAGCGCCCAGCCCAGGGCGACCGTGGCGAGGATGCCGAAGCCGCCCCAGATGGCGTACGCCAGGGACAGGTCGATGCCATGCACCGCTTGGGCCAGGGCGGTGAAGGCGGCGAGTATGCAGAGGATGGAGACGGCGCCGAGTACACGGCGGCGGAAGCCGTCGGAGTACTTCAGCAATACGTTGGCCAACACTTCCAGGGCGATGGCCAGGCCCAGCCAGGCGAAGTGGATCCAGGTCACGCCGTTCATGCCATCACCTCCTGGCCGCGGGTCGTCGGCGTGGCACGGGTGCCGGACTTGATCAGCAGGATGCCGACGATCATCACGCCCAGGCCGAGGGCCTTGGCCAGGCCCAGGCTTTCCCCCAGCCAGGCGACGCTGACGGCGGTGATCAGGACGATGCCGATGCCTTCCCACAGCGCATAGGCGACGCCCACCGGGACGCGCTTCACCGCCAGGGCGAGGAAGAAATAGGACAGGCCGATGAGCGCGTACATCAGCAGGTAGCCGAGCAGGGGCGCCTGTTCGGTGGCGAATTTCATCGAGGTGGTGCCGACGACTTCGAAGAAGATCGCCGTGAGCAGGTAAATCCAGGAACGCATGGTGCCCTCCCATGGGCGTGCAAAAGCGCCGTCATTCGTTGGACGGGCGCGGGGAATCTTGGTGGATGGCCAGCGCGGGGAGATCCCGGTGTGGCCTTCGATGGAAGAGGGGAGGGCTAGAGGTCGCCGGTCCAGTGGCCTTCACGGGACACCAGACGGGAAAAGTGCAGGGAGTAGGGTTTTGTGTTCGACATAATGAACGGAAAATTACCATTTGGAATCGACTTAAGGCAATCGATAGGATTTGGCTAAATATTTCCGCCTGAATTGGCCGGATGTGGCGCTTTTGTCGATTTTTCTGCTGGATGAGTGTTCGTTTTAATGCGCATGCGTCAGCCATTTCGCACTGCGGGGAACGTTCGTAGCGCTGTTGGCCGATTCGGCCTGCTGGGGTGAGCGTTGTGCGGCTGGGCGCGCGATGCATGCCCGCCCGGGCGGGCCTTGCTACCAGAGCTTTGCAGCGGTCTTAGACCATAGTCCGTATGCGGTAAGACCATGGTCGAATGGCCCTACAGGGAGGCGGGGGATACAAAAGGCGGCATACAAAAACAACTGCCCGTCGAGGTATGAACATGAGTGCTGCTTCACTGTATCCGGTGCGTCCCGAGGTGGCTGAAAAGTCGCTGACCAACGAGGCGACCTACAAGGCCATGTACCAGCAGTCGGTGATCAACCCCGACGGCTTCTGGCGCGAGCAGGCTCAGCGCATCGACTGGATCAAGCCGTTCACCAAGGTCAAGCAGACCTCCTTCGACGACCACCACGTCGACATCAAGTGGTTCGCCGACGGCACCCTCAACCTGTCCGCCAACTGCCTGGACCGTCACCTCGCCGAGCGCGGCGACCAGCTGGCGATCATCTGGGAAGGCGACGACCCGTCCGAGCACCGCAACATCACCTACCGCGAACTGCACGAAGAAGTGTGCAAGTTCGCCAACGCCCTGCGCGGCCAGGATGTGCACCGTGGTGACGTGGTCACCATTTACATGCCGATGATCCCCGAGGCGGTGGTGGCCATGCTCGCCTGTACCCGTATCGGCGCGATCCACTCCGTGGTCTTCGGTGGCTTCTCTCCTGAAGCCCTGGCCGGTCGCATCATCGACTGCAAGTCCAAGGTGGTGATCACCGCCGACGAAGGCCTGCGCGGCGGCAAGAAGACAGCGCTGAAAGCCAATGTCGACGACGCCCTGACCAACCCCGAGACCAGCAGCGTGCAGAAGCTGATCGTGGTCAAGCGCACCGGTTCGGACATCAAGTGGAACCCGCACCGCGACGTCTGGTACGAGGACCTGATGAAGGTCGCCTCCAGCCAGTGCCTGCCGAAGGAAATGGGCGCCGAGGACCCGCTGTTCATCCTCTACACCTCCGGCTCCACCGGTAAGCCCAAGGGCGTGCTGCACACCACCGGCGGCTACCTGGTCTACGCCTCGTTGACCCATGAGCGCGTGTTCGACTACCGTCCGGGCGAAGTCTTCTGGTGCACCGCCGACATCGGCTGGGTCACCGGCCACACCTACCTGGTCTATGGGCCGCTTTCCAACGGTGCCACGACCCTGATGTTCGAAGGCGTGCCGAACTACCCGGATGTTTCCCGCGTCGCCAAGATCATCGACAAGCACAAGGTCAACATCCTCTACACCGCCCCCACCGCCATCCGCGCGATGATGGCCGAGGGCAAGGCCGCCGTGGCCGGTGCCGATGGCTCCAGCCTGCGCCTGCTGGGTTCGGTGGGCGAGCCGATCAACCCGGAGGCCTGGCACTGGTACTACGAGAACGTCGGCCAGTCCCGCTGCCCGATCGTCGACACCTGGTGGCAGACCGAGACCGGCGCCTGCCTGATGACCCCGCTGCCGGGTGCCCACGCCCTCAAGCCGGGCTCCGCCGCGCGCCCCTTCTTTGGTGTGCAGCCGGCCCTGGTGGACAACCTGGGCAACCTCATCGAGGGCGCCGCCGAAGGCAACCTGGTGATCATCGACTCCTGGCCGGGCCAGGCCCGTACCCTGTACGGCGACCACGACCGTTTCGTCGACACCTACTTCAAGACTTTCAAGGGCATGTACTTCACCGGTGACGGTGCCCGTCGCGACGAAGACGGCTACTACTGGATCACCGGCCGCGTCGACGACGTGCTCAACGTCTCCGGCCACCGCATGGGCACCGCCGAGATCGAAAGCGCCATGGTCGCCCACCCGAAAGTCGCCGAGGCCGCCGTGGTCGGCGTCCCCCACGACATCAAGGGGCAGGGCATCTACGTCTACGTCACCCTCAACGCCGGGGTGGAGTCCTCCGAGGCATTGCGCCAGGAACTCAAGCAGTGGGTGCGCCGCGAGATCGGCCCCATCGCCACGCCGGACGTCATCCAGTGGGCACCGGGCTTGCCCAAGACCCGCTCGGGCAAGATCATGCGCCGCATCCTGCGCAAGATCGCCGTGGCCGAGTACGACACCCTCGGCGATATCTCCACGCTGGCCGATCCCGGCGTGGTGCAGCACCTCATCGATACCCACCGCACCATGCAGGCCGCCTGACCCGGCGCCTGCGCGCAACACCCACGCCCCGCCCCGGCCACAAGCCGCGGCGGGGCGTTTTCGTTTGAATTTGTGAAACCACGTCCTTAGGGCGTGGTCATCGGTTCTTCCTGTGACGATTTGAATGGAGAGCCCAGCAGGATGAACGCGTGTCGTTGGGTGTGCCGTGCGCACCTCCGTGCGGTGCTTCCGGCGAGTCCGAGGTGCGCGCAGCACACCCTACGTCCGGAGTGAGCGGCGGCTGCATGTTCCGAGGTCTGATTGCCCCCTTCTAGGGGGCCAAAAGCAAAGCCGCGTTCTAAGAACGTGGATTTTTACTTGCGGGGGGCTTGGTCACTGGGTCGTGTCGGCGACGACGCCAAGCAACTGATTTATATCGGCGAAAGAAGTTTGTGCGGCCAAGTGCCGGACTGCCCGGTCAGGGTAACGCTGGCGCTGTTACGCGTTGCGCCGAAACGGGGCGACAGGGAACACCCTGCCTCGAATGAGGGCGGGAAAGTCCGCTCGGGAAAAATCGATCCAAGGCTGCAAGCCTTGTGGATAAAGGGGGATCTATTTATTGGCGCGGTAATTGCTGTTTCATTCGGTTTAACGTCTTTCTGGCTCTTGCATATCGGCAAGAGACTGTCAACCCGCCCGCCCTGGCCGTCCTGGCCTTTTGTAATTTGTTGTCGCATTGAAGAAATATCGACTTTAGGGCTGTCGCTAGAATGCCGCTCACCCGGCCACGGCCATTTTCCCTGAGATCGATCAAGGTAAACCCGGCGCCTCTTTCTACAATTCATCGAAGGCCTGGGCACTTTCTCACTCTGCCAGCAGAAGCCATACCCATTCGTAGGAGTCAAAAGATGAAGAAGATCGCACTTCTCGGCGCCATGGCGCTTTCCCTGTTGTCGCCGCTGGCTGCTGTGGCCGATGAAGCCAAACCCCTGCGCATCGGTATCGAAGCGGCCTACCCGCCCTTCGCCTACAAGACTCCGGACGGCAAGATCACCGGCTTCGACTACGACATCGGCAACGCCCTGTGCGCCGAGATGAAGGTCGAGTGCAAATGGATCGAGCAGGAATTCGACGGTCTGATCCCGGCCCTCAAGGTGCGCAAGTTCGACGCCATCCTGTCCTCGATGACCATCACCGACGAGCGCAAGAAGTCCGTGGACTTCACCGGCAAGTACTACCAGACCCCGATCAAGCTGGCGATGAAGGCCGGCACCGTGATCAACGACCCGCTGGTGGACCTGAAGGGCAAGAAGGTTGGCGTGCAGCGCGCCAGCACCTACGACCGTTTCGCCACCGAGGTCTATGCCCCGGCCGGCATCGAAGTGGTGCGCTACAGCTCGCAGAACGAAGTCTTCCTCGACATGACCTCCGGCCGCCTCGACGCGACCCTGGCCGATGCCGTGAACATCGACGACGGTTTCCTCAAGACCGAAGCCGGCAAGGGCTTCGCCCTGGTAGGCCCGGACTACACCGATCCGAAGTACTTCGGTGAGGGCGCCGGTATCGCCGTGCGCAAGGGCGACAAAGCCCTGGCCGACAAGATCACTGCCGCCATCGCCGCCATCCGCGCCAACGGCAAGTACAAGGAAGTGCAGGACAAGTACTTCCAGTTCGACGTTTACGGCAACTGATAGAACGCTGAAGACCGGCGCCTCGCCCAGGTTTCAGTGACATATCGAAAAGGCTGCCTTTCCCCGGAAGTGGCACAACCAGGATGTTGAGGTCGCCAGCAGGCGACCACAGCGGCGCGACACCAGGCTCCACGGTTCGCGGCTAACCTGCAGGTTGTGCCACTTTTTCGTTGCAGCGGTGCTGTCCGGTTCCAGCCGGGGCGCTGCATGAGGACCTGAACATGCTCAACGGCTACGGCTCGACCATTCTCGATGGTGCCTGGCTCACCCTTCTGCTGGCCCTGTCGTCCATGTCGATGGCCATCGTCCTGGGCCTGGTCGGCGCGGCGTTCCGCCTGTCGCCGGTGCGCTGGCTGGCGCTGCTGGGCGAGACCTATGCCACGGTGATCCGCGGCATTCCCGACCTGGTGCTGATCCTGCTGATCTTCTACGGCGGCCAGCAGGTGGTGAACATGGTCGCGCCCCTGGTCGGCTATGAGGATTACATCGATCTCGATCCGTTCTGGTCCGGGGTCTTCACCCTCGGCTTCATCTTCGGTGCCTACCTGTCCGAGACCTTCCGTGGCGCCTTCATGGCGATCCCGAAAGGGCAGGGCGAGGCCGGCTTCGCCTACGGCATGAGCGGCCGCCAGGTGTTCTTCCGCGTGCTGGTGCCGCAGATGATCCGCCTGGCCATTCCCGGCTTCACCAACAACTGGCTGGTGCTGACCAAGGCCACCGCGCTGGTTTCGGTGGTCGGCCTGCAAGACATGATGTTCAAGGCCAAGAGCGCTGCGGACGCGACCCGCGAGCCCTTCACCTTCTACCTGGCCGTGGCTGCGCTCTACCTGGTGCTGACCAGCGTTTCCCTGCTGGCCCTGCGCTTCCTGGAAAAACGCTATTCCGCCGGCATCAAAGCCGCCGAGCTGTGATCAAGAGGGCGCACGCGTGATCTTCGACTACAACGTCATTCTGGAAAACCTGCCGCTCTACTTCGGTGGCGTGCTGGTTACCCTCAAGCTCCTGGCGATCTCCCTCGCCCTGGGCCTGCTGGCGGCCGTGCCGCTGGCGCTGATGCGGGTCTCCAAGCAGCCGGCGGTGAACTTCCCGGCCTGGCTCTACACCTATGTCATCCGCGGCACCCCGATGCTGGTGCAGCTGTTCCTCATCTACTACGGCCTGGCCCAGTTCGCCTGGGTGCGCGAGAGCGTGCTCTGGCCCTACCTGTCCAATGCCACCTTCTGTGCCTGCCTGGCGTTCGCCGTGAACACCAGCGCCTACACCGCCGAGATCCTCGCGGGCAGCATCAAGGCCACGCCCCATGGCGAGATCGAGGCCGCCAAGGCCATCGGCATGTCGCGGGCCAAGCTGTACCGCCGCATCCTGCTGCCTTCGGCGCTGCGCCGCGCGCTGCCGCAGTACAGCAACGAGGTGATCATGATGCTGCACACCACCAGCCTCGCCTCCATCGTCACCCTGATCGACATCACCGGCGCCGCGCGCACCGTGAACTCGCAGTACTACCTGCCGTTCGAGGCCTTCATCACCGCCGGCCTGTTCTACCTGTGCCTGACCTTCATCCTGGTGCGCCTGTTCAAGCTGGCCGAGCGCCGCTGGCTGGCCTACATGGCCCCGCGCAAGGCCTGACCCCATGCAGCGCATCGACCACCTGTTGCCCTGGGGCGCCCCCGGTACCCGCCGCGAGCTGACGGTTTTCCGTTTCGGCAGCGGCGCGCGCAAGGCCTATATCCAGGCCTCGCTGCATGCCGATGAGTTGCCGGGCATGCGGGTGGCGGTGGCGCTGAAGAAGCGCCTCGCCGAGCTGGAAGCCGAAGGGCGCCTGGCCGGCGTGGTCGAACTGGTGCCGGTGGCCAACCCCATCGGCCTGGGGCAGGTGCTCCAGGCCAGCCACCAGGGCCGTTTCGAGTTCGCCAGCGGTAAGAACTTCAACCGTGATTTCGCCGACCTCGCCGAGCTGGTGGCGCCCGCCCTCGATGGGCGCCTGGGCAGCGACGTGGCGGCCAACGTGCAATTGATCCGCAGTGCCATGCACCAGGCTCTCGATGGCCTGGCGCCGGCCGCCTCCGAGCTCCAGGGCCTGCAGCGCCTGCTGCTGCGCCATGCCTGCGACGCCGACCTGGTGCTCGACCTGCATTGCGACTTCGACGCGGTGATGCACCTCTACATGATTCCCCAGCAGGCGGACGCCTTCGGCCCGCTGGGCGCGCGCCTGGGGGCCGGCGCCATGCTGGTGGCCGAGGATTCCGGCGCCAGCTCGTTCGACGAGGCCTGCTCCATGGCCTGGCTGCGCCTGCAGCGTCGCTTCCCCGAATGCGCCATCCCGCTGGCCTGTGTGGCGGCGACCGTGGAGCTGGGCGGCATGGCCGACACCGAGCGCGAGCGCGCCGAAGCCAGCTGCGAGGCCATCCTCGCCTTCCTCGCCGGGCAGGGGCTGATCAGCGGCGAATGGCCACCGGCACCCGCGCCCCGTTGCGAGGTGACGCCCTTCGAGGGCGCCGAATATGCCTATGCCCCCCATGCCGGGGTGGTGAGTTTCCTGCAGCCGGTGGGGGCGATGGTCGAGGCGGGTGATCCGCTGTTCGAAGTCATCGACCCCCTGGATGACCGCCACAGCGTGGTGCGTGCCTCCACCGGTGGTGTGCTGTATGTGCGCGAACGCCTGCGTTTTGCGCAGCCCGGACTGTGGCTGGCCAAGGTGGCCGGCCATGTACCTATTCGTCAGGGACGCTTGTTGAGCGACTGATCCATTCGCATCGAGACCGAGACCATGTACAAACTGGAAGTCCAAGACCTGCACAAGCGTTACGGCAGCCATGAAGTCCTCAAGGGCGTATCCCTGGCGGCCAAGGCGGGTGACGTGATCAGCATCATCGGCTCGAGCGGCTCGGGCAAGAGCACCTTTCTGCGCTGCATCAACATGCTCGAGCAGCCCCACGGCGGCAAGATCCTGCTCAACGGCGAAGAGCTGAAGCTGGTGGCCAACCGCGACGGCGGCCTCAAGGCGGCCGAGCCCAAGCAGCTGCAGCGCATGCGCTCGCGTCTGGCGATGGTGTTCCAGCACTTCAACCTGTGGTCGCACATGAGCGCCCTGGAGAACGTCATCGAAGCGCCCGTGCACGTGCTCGGGGTACCGAAGAAGGAAGCCATCGAGAAGGCCGAGCACTACCTGGCCAAGGTGGGTGTGGCGCACCGCAAGGACGCCTACCCGGCGCACATGTCCGGTGGCGAGCAGCAGCGCGTGGCCATCGCCCGTGCCCTGGCCGTGGAGCCCGAGGTGATGCTGTTCGACGAACCCACCTCCGCCCTCGACCCCGAGCTGGTGGGCGAGGTGCTCAAGGTGATGAAGGACCTGGCCACCGAAGGCCGCACCATGGTGGTGGTGACCCACGAGATGGGCTTCGCCCGCGAGGTTTCCAACCAGTTGATCTTCCTGCACAAGGGCGTGGTCGAAGAGACCGGCTGCCCACGCGAAGTGCTGGCCAATCCGCAATCCGAGCGCCTCAAGCAGTTCCTCTCGGGGAGCCTGAAGTAATTAATGCCAACTGCGGCTAAGCTGCCTGCCATGACTGCCCATCGAATCGGTTTTCTCCTCTGGCCCGGCACCAAGGCCATGACCCTGGCGCTGGCCGAGGAAGCACTTCGCGTTGCTCAACGCCTGCACTCCGACGTGGTTTACGAGCTGCACTTCCTCCAGGCCGAAACACCTGCCGAGGGCGCCTGGCGCCTGCCCGGCGAAGCCTGGACCGGCAAGCTCGAAGGCCTCACGCGGCTGTTCCTGCTGGCCGACGAGCCGCCGGCGCCGATGTCGGCTGCGCTGTCGGCGGCGATCAAGCAGCTGGTGCGTTCCGGCTGCGTGATCGGCGGCCTCTCCGCGGGTGTCTATCCGCTGGCCCAGCTCGGCCTGCTCGACGGTTACCGCGCGGCGGTGCACTGGCGCTGGCAGGACGATTTCACCGAGCGCTTCCCCAAGGTCATCGCCACCAGCCACCTGTTCGACTGGGACCGTGATCGCCTCAGTGCCTGTGGCGGCCTTTCGGTTCTCGACCTGCTGCTGGCGGTGCTGGCCCGTGACCACGGCGCCGAGCTGGCGGGCGCGGTATCCGAGGAGCTGGTGGTGGAGCGCATCCGCGAAGGCGGCGAGCGCCAGCGCATTCCGCTGCAGAACCGCCTCGGCTCCAGCCACCCGAAGCTCACCCAGGCGGTGCTGCTGATGGAGGCCAATATCGAGGAGCCGCTGACCACCGACGAGATCGCCCAGCACGTGTGCGTGTCGCGTCGTCAGTTGGAGCGCATCTTCAAGCAGTACCTCAACCGGGTGCCCAGCCAGTACTACCTTGAGCTGCGCCTGAACAAGGCCCGGCAGATGCTGATGCAGACCAGCAAGTCGATCATCCAGATCGGCCTGTCCTGCGGCTTCTCCTCCGGCCCGCACTTCTCCAGCGCCTACCGCAATTTCTTCGGCGTCACCCCCCGCGAAGACCGCAACCAGCGCCGCAGCAGCGGCCCCTTCGACAACCAGCCGGCCCTCGCCGAGCGCGGTTGATCGCCCGCACCGGGTGGGCGTCGTGCCTGCCCGGTGTCTGGCCTGTCCCTTTCCTTCACTTGAACCTGAGAAATTACGTCCTCAGGGCGTGGTCATGAGTCATCGGCGCTGCCTGTGAAGGTTTGAATTGAGCGCTCAGCAGGATGAACTCGTGCCGTAGGGTGTGCCGTGCGCACCGCCACACGGTGTTTCCGGCAGGCTCCCCAGGTGCGCGTGGCACGCCCGTCCATACACCGCCCGCTGGGCCGCGCTGCGCTTGGCGCCAACCTACGGAGCCCGTTTCCTGCTGGCCGCGTCCAGGCAGCGTTCCAGCGTGGCGACCGCACGCGTGAGCTCTTCCGGGGTGTAGGCGGCGAAGCCCATGAGGAAGCCCGGCTGCGCCGGGCGCTCGACATACAGCCCGCTCAGCCCCAGCAGCTCGATGCCCGTGTTGCGCGCGGCGGTGACGGCGGTGGCTTCGGGCAGGTCCCCGGTGAGCAGGCAGGGCATCTGTAATCCTCCGGCCGGAACATGGGGTTCGATCAGCGTGCCCAGTCTCTTTTCCAGCAGCTCCGCGAGGAGGGCCAGTCGCTCAGCGTAGAGGGTGCGCATGCTGCGGACGTAGGCGCCGAAGTGCCCGCCGCTGATGAAGCGCGCCAGGGTCAGCTGGGAGATGGACGCGGTGTGGCCGTCCAGCAGGGTGCGGGCGACGGTCATGGGCTCCACCAGCGCCGGCGGCAGCACCAGGTAGCCGATGCGCAATCCCGGAAACAGCGATTTGGTGAAGGTGCCTATATAGAGCGTCCGCTCGTGCGCATCCAGGCCCTGGACGCAGGCGGTCGGCCGGCCGGCGTAGTGGAATTCGCTGTCGTAGTCGTCCTCGATGATCCAGGCCTGTTCCCGCTTGGCCCATTCGATCAGGGCCAGGCGCCGCTCCAGGGAAAGCGTCGCGCCCGTCGGGAACTGGTGTGACGGCGTCAGGTACACCGCCTTGGCGGGATGGGGGTGAGCCAGGAGTCGGTCCACCTGCAGGCCCTCTGCGTCGACGGGGATGGCCTGGCAGGCGAGCCCTGCGGCTTCGAAGGCCTTGCGGGCACCGTAGTAGGCCGGGTCTTCGATGAATATCCGCTCGCCCGCGTCCAGCAACACGGTGGCGCACAGCCCGAGCGCCTGCTGGGAACTGGTGAGCACCAGCACCTGGTCTGCCGAGGTGCGGGCGCCACGTTCCAGGTTGACGTAGTCGGCGATGGCCCGGCGCAGCGGCTCCAGGCCCTGGGGGTCGCCATGCAGCAGGGCTTTCGAACCGAACTCCTTCAGCGCCTGGCGTTGCAGGCGCTCCCAGGTTTGCAACGGAAAGGTGCGCGTCTCGGGCACGCCATGGGCGAAGGGGCGGGGGGCGAGGTGCTCGCGCACGCCGCCCTGGCGCAGCATGGCCTGGCCGCGCCTGCTCAGCCCGGGCCCTTCCTCCGTTGTCTTGCGTGTGCGCCGCGCGGCGGGCCTGCCGGGCAACAAGCGGGTGGCTTCGGCCACGAAGCTGCCGCTGCCGACCCGGCGTTCGATGAAGCCTTCGGCATGCAGTTGGCCGTAGGCGGACTCGATGGTGTCCCGGGAGACTCCGAGGGAGCTGGCCAGCAGGCGCGAAGCGGGCAGTGGCGTGCCCGTCGCCAGGGCGCCATCCAGTATCAGCTGGCGGAGGGCGCGCTGGATCCGTGCGTGCAGCGGCAATGGCAGGAGTTCCGGATGAACCAGCCGGGCCTTGACCGATTCCAGCAGGGAGTTCTTGAACAATTGGTCTGCTCTTGATGCATATATTGGCGGGGAAAATCAGGCCAATAGGGCGCTATAAAACGGCCACGGTCAAGCCTGGTGGAGCTGGCGCAGGAGCGCGGGCCCGCGCTTGATCGGCAGTTCCGGGAGGGAGGGCCTCCCGGATGGAAAACAGGAGCATTTCCATGACAGCAGTGCAGCAACTCATCTCGGTTCGCCCGGTGAAGCCGGAAGATTTCGACAAATGGGCCGAGTATTGGGGCAAGTACCAAGAGTTCTATGGCGTGGACCTGAGCCCGGAGGTCACCCGGATGACCTGGGCGCGGTTCTTCGATGAGCGCGAGCCGGTCCAGGCCGCCGTCGCCACGGATGGCGAGCACATCTTCGGCTTCGTCAACTTCGTCTTCCATCGCTCGACCTGGGCCGTGAACGACTTCTGCTACCTGGAGGACCTCTACGTCTCCCCCAGCGTGCGTGGCCAGAAGATCGGCAAGAGGCTGATCGAGTACGTGCAGGGGCAGGCCCGGGAAAGGCAGTGCGACCGGCTGTACTGGCATACCCAGGAGAGCAACCACACCGCCCAGCGGCTGTATGACTGGATCGCCGAGCGGCCGGGGGTGATCGAGTACCGGATGCCGCTTTAGCGGGTGGATGGTGCCTTTCGCGGAGTCCGCTCGGGCTCCGCTCCACGGGCCTGCGCGAGCGGCCCTTGCAAGGACGCCGGAACCGCCCGGTTCCGGCAGTCGCCGATCGCCATTCGCGTCGTCATCGAAGCCTCGCCGGTCATCCGCTGACCGATGCGCTGCGCCCCGTGCGTCCCGTGGCGATCCGCGTTTAAACTGCGCCTTCCCGAAGCTTTCTGTCGCATTTACGAAAGCCTCGGTTTTTCACGGGTTGGCGCTGTAAGAAGTTGTCGCTTGGCGGCAATGCCAACCCCTAATCTGTCCCTACAATCCTTTCATCACTAGCCGTTCATGGCAGGAGAAACTGATGTCCGTTGAGCATGCGCAGGTCGAGCGCGCCGATTTCGATCAGGTGATGGTTCCCAACTACGCCCCCGCCGCTTTCATTCCGGTACGCGGTGAGGGTTCGCGAGTCTGGGACCAGAGTGGCCGCGAATTGATCGATTTCGCCGGCGGTATCGCCGTGAACTCCCTCGGCCATGCTCACCCGGCGCTGGTCAAGGCACTGACCGACCAGGCCAACAAGATCTGGCACGTGTCCAACGTCTTCACCAACGAGCCGGCCCTGCGCCTGGCCAAGAAGCTGGTGGCCGCCACCTTCGCCGAGCGCGTGTTCCTCGCCAACTCCGGCGCCGAGGCCAACGAGGCCGCCTTCAAGCTGGCCCGTCGCTACGCCCATGACGTCTATGGCCCGCAGAAGCACGAGATCATCTCGGCCACCAACAGCTTCCACGGCCGCACCCTGTTCACCGTGACCGTCGGTGGCCAGCCCAAGTATTCCGACGGCTTCGGCCCCAAGGTCGAGGGCATCACCCATGTGCCCTTCAATGACCTGGAAGCGCTGAAGGCCGCCATCTCCGACAAGACCTGCGCCGTGGTGCTCGAGCCCGTGCAGGGCGAGGGCGGTGTACTGCCGGCCACCCAGGCTTACCTGGAAGGCGCGCGCAAGCTGTGCGACGAGCACAACGCGCTGCTGGTGTTCGACGAAGTGCAGAGCGGCATGGGCCGCAGCGGCAAGCTGTTCGCCTACCAGAACTACGGCGTGACCCCGGACATCCTCTCCAGCGCCAAGAGCCTGGGCGGCGGTTTCCCCATCGGCGCCATGCTGACCACCACCGAGATCGCCAAGCACCTGGTGGTGGGCACCCACGGCACCACCTATGGCGGCAACCCGCTGGCCAGCGCCGTGGCCGAAGCGGTACTGGACGTGATCAACACCCCGGAAGTGCTGAGCGGCATCAACGCCAAGCACGACCGCTTCAAGACCCGCCTCGAGGCGATCGGCAAGAAGTACGGCATCTTCACCGAAGTACGCGGCCTCGGCCTGCTGCTGGGCGCGGCCCTGTCCGATGCCTGGAAGGGCAAGGCCAAGGACGTGCTCAACGCCGCCGAGAAGGAAGCCGTGATGGTGCTGCAGGCTGGCCCGGATGTGGTGCGCTTCGCGCCCAGCCTGGTGATCCCGGATGCCGACATCGACGAGGGCCTGGATCGCTTCGAGCGCGCCGTGGCCAAGCTGACCCAGGCCTGAGGCCCGGGTGATACGCGGCACAGGGCTGTGCCGCGGTTCCGATTCCAGGGATGAACGTTTTCATGCGTGATCGGCGGCCTTTTGGCCGCCGTTTTCTCCGGCCGACCTCGCATGGGTTGCCCGGAGCCTTTATTGAAGGAGTGACACCATGCTGGTGATGCGCCCCGCGCAAATGGCCGACCTTGCCGATGTTCAGCGCCTGGCTGCGGACAGCCCCGTTGGTGTCACTTCGCTGCCGGACGACGCCGAGCGCCTCGGCGAGAAGATCGCCGCCTCGGAAGCCTCGTTCGCCGCCGAAGTCAGCTTCAACGGCGAGGAGAGCTATTTCTTCGTCCTGGAAGACACCGAGACCGGCCGCCTGGTCGGCTGCTCGGCCATCGTCGCCTCGGCGGGCTTCTCCGAGCCCTTCTACAGCTTCCGCAACGAGACCTTCGTCCACGCCTCGCGCGAGCTGAAGATCCACAACAAGATCCACGTCCTCTCGCTGTGCCACGACCTCACCGGCAACAGCCTGCTGACCAGCTTCTACGTGCAGCGCGAGCTGGTGGGCACCGCCAGCGCTGAGCTCAACTCCCGGGCGCGCCTGATGTTCATGGCCAGCCACCCGGAGCGCTTCGCCGATGCGGTGGTGGTGGAGATCGTCGGCTACAGCGACGACGAGGGCGAATCGCCGTTCTGGAACGCCGTGGGGCGCAACTTCTTCGACCTGAACTACATCGAGGCCGAGCGCCTCTCGGGCCTGAAGAGCCGCACTTTCCTCGCCGAGCTGATGCCCAACTACCCCATCTACGTGCCGCTGCTGCCGGACGAGGCACAGGAATCCATGGGCCAGGTGCACCCGCGCGCGCAGATCACCTTCGACATCCTGATGCGTGAAGGCTTCGAGACCGACAACTACATCGACATCTTCGATGGCGGCCCGACCCTGCACGCCCGCACCTCCGGCATCCGTTCCATCGCCCAGAGCCGCGTCGTGCCCGTGCGCATCGGCGAGCAGCAGAAGGGTGGCCGCCAGTACCTGGTGAGCAACGGCCTGCTGCAGGACTTCCGCGCCGTGGTGGCGGACCTCGACTGGGTGCCCGGCAAGCCGGTGGAACTCAGCCTGGAGATCGCCGAAGCCCTCGGCGTGGGTGAAGGCGCCAGCGTGCGCCTGGTAGCGATTTAAACCGAAACGCCAAGCGGCGGCCGTTGCCGCCGGCTTGCAGCGTGCCGCTTGAAGCATGCAGCTCTAACGGAGTCACTATGATCGTTCGTCCCGTACGCAGCGCCGACCTGCCTGCCCTGATCGACCTGGCGCGCAGCACCGGTGCCGGCCTCACCACCCTCCCGGCCAACGAGGAGCGCCTGTCGCACCGAGTCGGCTGGGCGGAGAAGGCCTTCCACGGCGAAGCCGAACGGGGCGACGCGGACTACCTGTTCGTGCTCGAGGACGACGACGGCAAGGTGGTCGGCATCTCCGCCGTGGCCGGCGCCGTGGGCCTGCGCGAGCCCTGGTACAACTACCGGGTCGGGCTCACCGTCAGCGCCTCCCAGGAGCTGAACATCCACCGGCAGATCCCCACGCTGTTCCTGGCCAACGACCTGACCGGCAACTCCGAGCTCTGCTCGCTGTTCCTTCACGCCGGTTACCGCAGCGGCCTCAACGGCCGGCTGTTGTCCAAGGCGCGCTTCCTGTTCATCGCCGAGTTCCCCGAGCTGTTCGGTGACAAGGTGATCGCCGAGATGCGCGGCATGTCCGACGAGAACGGCGTCTCGCCCTTCTGGGACAGCCTCGGCCGCCACTTCTTCAAAATGGAATTCTCCCGCGCGGACTACCTCACCGGCGTCGGCAACAAGGCCTTCATCGCCGAGCTGATGCCCAAGTTCCCGCTCTACACCTGCTTCCTCTCCGAGGCGGCCCGTGACGTGATCGGCCGCGTGCACGCCGACACCGAGCCGGCGCTGGCCATGCTCAAGGGCGAGGGCTTCAGCTTCCAGGGCTACGTCGACATCTTCGACGCCGGCCCGGCCATCGAGTGCCAGACCGCGAAGATCCGCGCCGTGCAGGACAGCCAGACGCTGGTGCTGGCCGTGGGTACGCCGGGCGACGATGCCACGCCGTACCTGATCCACAACCGCAAGCGCGAGGATTGCCGCGTCACCGCCGCCCCGGCCCGTCTGGCCGCTGGCACGCTGGTGGTCGATGCGGATACCGCCAAGCGTCTGAAACTCTCGGCTGGCGCCTCGGTCCGCGCCGTGCCGCTGTCGGCCAAGGAGTCCGTCAAATGAGCACCCATTACATCGCAGGCGCCTGGCAGGCGGGGCAGGGCGAGGCCTTCGACTCGCTGAACCCGGTGACCCAGGAATCCGTCTGGAACGGCCAGGGCGCCAGCGCCGAACAGGTCGAGGCCGCCGTGGCCGCCGCCCGTGTCGCCTTCCCGGCCTGGGCCCGGCTGAGCCTGGAGGAGCGCATCGGTGTTCTGGAGCGCTTCGCCCTCACCCTCAAGGCCCACGCCGACGAACTCGCCCGCTGCATCGGCGAGGAGACCGGCAAGCCGCTGTGGGAGTCGGCCACCGAAGTGACCACCATGGTCAACAAGGTCGCCATCTCCATCCAGAGCTACCGCGAACGCACCGGCGAGAAGAGCGGCCCCCTGGCCGACGCCACCGCCGTGCTTCGCCACAAGCCCCATGGCGTGGTGGCGGTGTTCGGCCCCTACAACTTCCCTGGCCACCTGCCCAATGGCCACATCGTGCCGGCGCTGCTGGCCGGTAACGCGGTGATCTTCAAGCCCAGCGAGCTGACCCCCAAGGTCGCCGAGCTGACGGTCAAGTGCTGGATCGAAGCGGGCCTGCCCGCTGGCGTGCTGAACCTGGTGCAGGGCGCCCGCGAGACCGGCATCGCCCTGGCCGCGAGCGCCGGCATCGATGGCCTGTTCTTCACCGGTTCCAGCCGCACCGGCAACCTGCTGCACCAGCAGTTCGCCGGCCGCCCGGACAAGATCCTGGCGCTGGAGATGGGCGGCAACAACCCGCTGGTGGTGGACGAGCTCGCCGATGTCGACGCCGCCGTGTACACCATCATCCAGTCCGCCTTCATCTCCGCTGGCCAGCGCTGCACCTGCGCCCGCCGCCTGCTGGTGCCGCAAGGTGCCTGGGGCGACGCGCTGCTGGCTCGCCTGGTGGCGGTGGCGGCGAGCATCCAGGTCGGCGCCTTCGACGCCCAGCCGGCGCCCTTCATGGGCTCGGTGATTTCCCTGGACGCCGCGCGCCACCTGCTCAAGGCTCAGGAGCAACTGATCGCCAAGGGCGCCAATGTGCTGCTGGCCATGTCCCAGCCGCTGGAAACCGCTGCGCTGCTGACCCCCGGCATCATCGACGTCACCGCCGTGGCCGAGCGCCCGGACGAGGAGTTCTTCGGCCCGCTGCTGCAGGTGATCCGCTACGCCGATTTCGATGCCGCCATCGCCGAAGCCAACGCCACCCAGTACGGCCTGGCCGCCGGGCTACTGTCGGATTCCCGCGAGCTGTACCAGCGCTTCTTCATCGAGAGCCGCGCCGGCATCGTCAACTGGAACAAACAACTGACCGGGGCCGCGAGCAGTGCGCCCTTCGGGGGCATCGGCGCGTCGGGCAACCACCGCGCCAGCGCCTACTACGCCGCTGACTATTGCGCTTACCCGGTCGCTTCGCTGGAAAGTGAAACCCTTGCCCTGCCTGCAACCCTGACGCCTGGAGTCAGCCTATGAGCGCCCATGAAGTGAACTTCGACGGTCTGGTCGGCCCGACCCACAACTACGGCGGCCTGTCGTACGGCAACGTGGCGTCGCAGAGCAACAGCCAGGCCGCTTCCAGCCCCAAGGAAGCCGCCCTGCAGGGCCTGGCGAAGATGAAGGCGCTGATGGACATGGGCTTCAAGCAGGGCGTACTGGCCCCGCAGGAGCGCCCCAACGTCGCCGCGCTGCGCAGCCTCGGCTTCGCCGGCACCGACGCCCAGGTGATCGAGAAGGCCGCCAAGGAGGCCATGCCGCTGTTGGCCGCCTGCAGCTCGGCCTCGAGCATGTGGACCGCCAACGCCTGCACCGTAAGCCCCAGCGCCGACACCGCCGATGGCCGCGTGCACTTCACCGCCGCCAACCTCAATTGCAAGTTCCACCGCAGCATCGAGCACCCCACCACCAGCCGCGTGCTGGGGGCGATGTTCGCCAACGAGCGCCACTTCGCCCACCACGCCGCGCTGCCGGCAGTGGCGCAGTTCGGTGACGAAGGTGCGGCCAACCACACCCGTTTCTGCAAGGGCTATGGCGAGGCGGGCGTGGAGTTCTTCGTGTTCGGCCGCAGCGCCTTCGACAGCCGCTTCCCGGCACCGGCGCGCTACCCGGCGCGGCAGACCCTGGAGGCCAGCCAGGCCGTCGCACGCCTGCACGGGCTGAGCGAGGCCGGCGTGGTCTATGCCCAGCAGAACCCGGCGGTGATCGACCAGGGCGTGTTCCACAACGACGTGATCGCGGTGGGTAACGGCGAAGTGCTGTTCCACCACGAGGACGCTTTCCTCGACACCGACAAGGTGCTGGCCGAGCTGCACGACAAGCTGGGCCGCGTCGGTGGCCGCTTCCAGGCCGTGTGCGTGCCCCGTGATGCGGTGACGGTGGAGGACGCGGTGCGTTCCTACCTGTTCAACAGCCAGCTGTTGAGTCGCGCCGACGGCAGCATGCTGCTGATCGTGCCGGAGGAATGCCGCAACAACGCGCGGGTGTGGAATTACCTGCAGACCCTGACCGCCGAGGACGGCCCGATCCGCGAGGTGAAGGTCTTCGACCTCAAGCAGAGCATGCAGAACGGCGGCGGCCCCGCCTGCCTGCGCCTGCGCGTGGCGCTGAAGGACGACGAGCTGGCGGCGGTGAACCAGGGCGTGATCCTCACCCCTTCGCTCTACGACAGCCTGACCGGTTGGGTGGAGAAGCACTACCGCGATCGCCTGAGCGAAACCGACCTGGCTGATCCACAATTGCTCACTGAATGCCGCACGGCATTGGATGAGCTGACGCAGATCCTTAAACTGGGCGCCGTTTATCCGTTTCAACTAACTTGAGCCGGTAGCTGGAAGCGTGAAGCTGGACGTAGGTACGCCGTCTGCCGGTGAGCTACTTCCGGCTTCCAGCTTTTAGCTTCCAGCTTCCCTTTAGGAGTTCAAAGATGTCCGACGCCCTGCAACTCATCCTCGAAGATACCGATGGCACCCAGCTCGAAACCTCCTGCACCCGCTTCGCGGTGATGTGGCAGGGCAAGGAGGTCTGGATCCAGACCGCTGGCAATGGCCAGCTGCTGATCGGCGTCGATGTCGAGGAAGGCGATACCGAGTACGCCAACCTGCTGCTGCGTCCGCTGGCCACCAACCTGGTCAGCCTGCAGCTGGAGATGGAGCCGGCCGACGCCGGTGATGACGACGAGGACGGCCACGTGCATGGCCCGGACTGCAACCACGATCATTGAGGAATAGCGGATGTTGGCCCTTGGCAAACTGCTTGAACTGACCCTGGCCGGCCGCGAGCCGACCGAGAAGATTCAACTGACCGCCGAGGGCACCCGCCTGCACTGGCTGGGCGAGGGGGCGCTTGAGGTCACCCCGCCCGTCAACGCCGACAATGGCATGGACCTGCTGCTCTCCGCCGGCATCCATGGCAACGAGACGGCGCCGATCGAGCTGCTGGACCGCCTCCTGCAAGGCGTGGCCCGCGGCGAGCTGAAGCCCCGCTCGCGGATTCTCTTCCTGCTCGGCAACCCCGAGGCCATGCGCCGCGGTGAGCGCTACCTGGAGCAGGACATCAACCGCCTTTTCAACGGCCGCCACGAGCAGACCAGCGGCGTCGAGGCGATGCGCGCCAACGAGCTGGAGCGCCTGGCTGCGGCCTTCTTCATCAAGCCGGGCCGTACCCGCCTGCACTACGACCTGCACACCGCCATCCGTGGCTCGAAGATCGAGCAGTTCGCCCTCTATCCGTACAAGGAAGGGCGCGAACATTCCCGCCGCGAACTGGCACGCCTGGGCGCTGCCGGCATCGAAGCGGTGCTGCTGCAGAACAAGACCGGCATCACCTTCAGCTCCTACACCTACGCCAGCTTGGAGGCCGAAGCCTTCACCCTGGAGCTGGGCAAGGCGCGCCCGTTCGGCGAGAACGGCCAGGTCAACCTCGACCTGCTGGAAGCACGCCTGCGCCTGCTGGTGGAAGGCGCCGAGCCGGAAGACGAGGGCGAGGACCTCGGCGCGCTGCAGCTGTTCTCCGTGTCCCGCGAGGTGATCAAGCACAGCGATGCCTTCCAGCTGCACCTGCCGGCGGACATCGAGAACTTCAGCGAGCTGCCGGTCGGCTACCTGCTGGCCGACGACATCGCCGGCACCCGCTGGGTGATCGAGGAGGAGGGCGCGCGCATCATCTTCCCCAACCCCAAGGTGAAGAACGGCCTGCGCGCGGGCATCCTCATCGTCCCCGCCGAAGTCGACTGATCCGACGCGCGTCTCGTTCCCGGGCTGATGCCCGGGCTACGGCTTGCCGAAGGACGTTTCGCTCCCCCTTGCTCCTCTCGTCGCGCTCCTTTAGGGTCGTTCCCTTACCCAGCCAAGGAGCCCCGAGATGGCCGTCATAGACCTGCGCAGCGATACCGTCACCCAACCCACGCCCGGCATGCGCGACGCCATGCAGGCGGCGCCGCTGGGTGATGACGTCTATGGCGAAGACCCCACCGTCAACCGCCTGGAAGCCACGCTCGCGGAGCGCCTGGGCTTCGAGGCGGCGCTCTTCGTGCCCACCGGCACCATGAGCAACCTGCTGGGGCTGATGGCCCATTGCGAACGCGGTGACGAGTACATCGTCGGCCAGCAGGCCCACACCTATAAATACGAAGGCGGCGGCGCGGCGGTGCTCGGCTCGATCCAGCCGCAGCCCGTCGATGGCGAAGCCGATGGCTCGCTGGACCTGGCCAAGGTCGAGGCGGCGATCAAGCAGGACGACTTCCACTTCGCCCGCACCCGCCTGCTGGCGCTGGAAAACACCATGCAGGGCAAGGTGCTGCCCCTGGCGTACCTGGCGGCGGCGCGGGAAATGACCCGTCGTCGCGGCCTGGCGCTGCACCTGGACGGCGCGCGCCTGTACAACGCGGCGGTGAAGCTGGGCGTGGACGCCGGCGAGATCACCCAGCATTTCGATTCGGTTTCCGTGTGCCTGTCCAAGGGCCTGGGCGCCCCGGTGGGCTCGGTGCTGTGCGGCAGCGCGGCGCTGATCGCCAAGGCCCGGCGCCTGCGCAAGATGGTCGGCGGCGGCATGCGCCAGGCCGGCCTGCTGGCCGCTGCGGGCCTGTACGCCCTGGATCACCAGGTGCAGCGCCTGGCGGACGACCACGCCAACGCTACGCGCCTGGGCGCCGGGCTGTCGGAACTGGGCTACAGCGTGGAGCCGGTGCAGAGCAACATGGTCTATGTTGACCTGGGTTCGCAGGCGCCGGCCGTCAAGGCGTTCATGGCCGAGCGGGGCATCGTCCTGAGTGCCGCGCCGCGCTTGCGCATGGTGACCCACCTGGACGTCGACGCCGCCGGTATCGAGCGGGTAATCGAGGCGTTCGCCGAGTTCCGCCGCCGTTGATCACCTGATAGCCTCCGATAGCCGTTTTCTATCGCATAAAGGCACTATCCCGCAGGCACAGGGCCTATATAATGCGGCCCTTTGCCGGCGATTCGTGGCCGCAGTTTCCGTGGAAGAACCTATGAAAAGCGCTCAAATCCGTGAAGCCTTCCTGAGCTTCTTCGAAGAGAAGGGGCACACTCGCGTCGCCTCCAGCTCCCTGATCCCGGGCAACGACCCGACCCTGCTGTTCACCAACGCCGGCATGAACCAGTTCAAGGACTGCTTCCTGGGCCTGGAAAAGCGCGCCTACACCCGCGCCACCACCAGCCAGAAGTGCGTGCGTGCCGGTGGCAAGCACAACGACCTGGACAACGTGGGCTACACCGCGCGCCACCACACCTTCTTCGAGATGCTGGGCAACTTCAGCTTCGGCGACTATTTCAAGCGCGATGCCATTACCTACGCCTGGGAATTCCTCACCTCGGACAAATGGCTGAACCTGCCCAAGGACAAGCTCTGGGTCACCGTCTACGCCAGCGATGACGAGGCCTACGACATCTGGACCAAGGAAGTCGGCATCCCCGCCGAGCGCATGGTTCGCATTGGCGACAACAAGGGCGCGCCTTACGCCTCCGACAACTTCTGGGCGATGGGCGACACCGGCCCGTGCGGCCCTTGCACCGAGATCTTCTACGACCACGGCCCGGACATCTGGGGCGGCCCGCCCGGCTCCCCGGAAGAGGACGGCGACCGTTACATCGAGATCTGGAACAACGTCTTCATGCAGTTCAACCGCACCGCGGACGGCGTGATGCACCCGCTGCCGGCGCCGAGCGTGGACACCGGCATGGGCCTGGAGCGCGTCAGCGCCGTGCTGCAGCACGTCAACTCGAACTACGAGATCGACCTGTTCCAGAGCCTGCTCAACGCCGCTGCCAAGGCCATCGGCTGCGCCAACGAAGGCCAGGCCTCGCTGAAGGTGGTTGCCGACCACATCCGCTCCTGCTCCTTCCTGATCGCCGACGGCGTGCTGCCTTCCAACGAAGGCCGTGGCTACGTGTTGCGCCGCATCATTCGCCGCGCCTGCCGTCACGGCAACAAGCTGGGTGCCAAGGGCAGCTTCTTCCACCAGATCGTTGCCGCGCTGGTTGGCGAGATGGGCGAAGCCTTCCCCGAGCTCAAGCAGCAGCAGGAACACATCGAGCGCGTACTGAAGACCGAGGAAGAGCAGTTCGCCAAGACCCTGGAGAACGGCCTGAAGATCCTCGAGCAGGACCTGGCCGGCCTCTCCGGCAGCGTCATCCCGGGCGACGTGGTGTTCAAGCTGTACGACACCTACGGCTTCCCTGCCGACCTCACCGCCGACATCGCCCGCGAGCGCGAGCTGACCATCGACGAGGAAGGCTTCGAGCGCGAAATGGAAGCCCAGCGCCAGCGCGCCCGTGCTTCCAGCGCCTTCGGCATGGACTACAACAGCCTGGTCAAGGTTGACGGTGATACCCGCTTCCTCGGCTACCAGGGTTACTCCGGCGCCGGCCAGATCGTCGCGCTGTTCAAGGATGGCCAGGCGGTCGACAGCCTGCTGGAAGGCGAGGAGGGCGTTGTCGTCCTCGACCAGACCCCGTTCTACGCCGAATCCGGCGGCCAGATCGGTGACTGTGGCTACCTCGAAGGCGCCGGTGTGCGCTTCGACGTGCGCGATACCACCAAGGCCGGCGGTGCCTTCCTGCACCACGGCGTGGTCGCCAAGGGCAGCCTGAGCGCCGGTGCTTCGGTCAAGGCGGAAGTGGAAGGCGAAGTGCGCCAGGCCACCGCGCTCAACCATTCGGCCACCCACCTGCTGCACGCTGCGCTGCGCCAGGTACTGGGCGAGCACGTACAACAGAAGGGCTCCCTGGTGGACAGCCAGCGCCTGCGCTTCGACTTCAGCCACTTCGAGGCGATCAAGCCCGAGCAGTTGAAGGCGCTGGAAGACATCGTCAACGCCGAGATCCGCAAGAACAGCGCGGTCGATACCGAGGAAACCGATATCGAGACCGCCAAGGCCAAGGGCGCCATGGCGCTGTTCGGCGAGAAGTACGGTGACCAGGTGCGCGTGCTGAGCATGGGCGACGGCTTCTCCGTCGAGCTGTGCGGCGGCACCCACGTGTCCCGTACCGGCGACATCGGCCTGTTCAAGATCACCAGCGAAGGCGGCGTGGCCGCTGGCGTGCGTCGTATCGAGGCAGTGACCGGCGCAGCGGCGCTGGCCTACCTGAATGGCGCCGAGGAACAGCTCAAGGAAGCGGCCGGCCTGGTCAAGGGCAGCCGTGACAACCTGCTGGACAAGCTCTCCGCCCTGGTGGAACGCAACCGCCAGCTGGAGAAGGAGCTGGAGCAGCTCAAGGCCAAGGCGGCCAGCGCCGCCGGCAACGACCTCGCGGCCTCGGCCGTGGACGTCAAGGGTGTGAAGGTCCTGGCCGCGCGCCTGGACCTGGACGGCGATGCGCTGCTGGCGCTGGTCGACCAACTGAAGAACAAGCTCGGCCGCGCAGTGATCCTGCTCGGCGGCGCGCTGGAGGGCAAGGTGACACTGGTCGCCGGCGTCACCCAGGACCTGACCGGCCAACTCAAAGCCGGCGATCTGATGAAGCAGGCCGCGGCTGCGGTCGGCGGCAAGGGTGGTGGACGTCCTGACATGGCCCGTGGCGGTGGCACCGATGCCGCGGCCCTGGAGCAGGCTCTGGCCCTGGCCGTACCGTTCGTCGAGCAGGGTCTGTAAGACCCCGCCGCCAACGGCCCGCCCCACGCCCGGCGGGCCTTGGCAGTGTTCTGCGTTGATTGTTTAATGGGCGCCCTTCACGGGATTAGGCGGCTTTTGAAATGGCTTTGATCGTACAGAAGTTTGGGGGGACCTCGGTCGGCACCGTCGAGCGCATCGAGCAGGTGGCCGAGAAGGTCAAGAAATTCCGCGAAGGCGGCGACGACATCGTGGTGGTGGTTTCCGCCATGAGCGGCGAAACCAACCGTCTCATCGACCTGGCCAAGCAGATCAGCGATAAGCCGGTGCCGCGCGAGCTGGACGTGATGGTCTCCACCGGTGAGCAGGTGACCATCGCCCTGCTCTCCATGGCGCTGATCAAGCGTGGCGTGCCGGCGGTTTCCTATACCGGCAACCAGGTGCGCATCCTCACCGACAGCGCCCACAACAAGGCGCGCATCCTGCAGATCGACGACCAGAAGATCCGCAGCGACCTCAAGGCGGGTCGCGTGGTCGTGGTCGCCGGCTTCCAGGGCGTGGACGAGCACGGCAACATCACCACCCTCGGCCGTGGCGGCTCCGACACCACCGGCGTGGCCCTGGCGGCGGCGCTGAAGGCCGACGAGTGCCAGATCTATACCGATGTAGATGGCGTCTACACCACCGACCCGCGCGTGGTGCCCCAGGCCCAGCGCCTGGACAAGATCACCTTCGAGGAGATGCTGGAAATGGCCAGCCTCGGCTCCAAGGTGCTGCAGATCCGCTCGGTGGAGTTCGCCGGCAAGTACAACGTCCCGCTGCGCGTGCTGCACAGCTTCCAGGAGGGTCCGGGCACCCTCATTACCCTTGATGAAGAGGAATCCATGGAACAGCCGATCATCTCCGGCATCGCCTTCAATCGCGACGAGGCCAAGCTGACCATCCGTGGCGTACCGGATACCCCCGGCGTTGCCTTCAAGATCCTCGGGCCGATCAGTGCCGCCAATATCGAAGTGGACATGATCGTGCAGAACGTCGCGCACGATAACACCACCGACTTCACCTTCACCGTGCACCGCAACGACTACCAGAACGCGCTGCAGGTGCTGGAACAGACCGCTCGCGAGATCGGTGCCCGTGAAGTCAGCGGCGACACCAAGATCGCCAAGGTCTCCATCGTCGGTGTCGGCATGCGCTCCCACGCGGGCGTGGCCAGCCGTATGTTCGAGGCCCTGGCCAAGGAGAGCATCAACATCCAGATGATCTCCACGTCCGAGATCAAGGTGTCCGTGGTCATCGAGGAGAAGTACCTCGAGCTGGCCGTGCGCGCCCTTCACACCGCTTTCGAGCTGGACGCCCCCGCCCGACAGGGTGAGTGAGGCTTATAGCGAAAGGCGCGGCTAACCCCGCGCCTTTTGTCGTTTTTGGCCGGTACTGTTGGAACTTTCCTTTTGCCAGTGCTGGTCAATACTTGGGTGGAGACCCCTTGATATCCTGAGGGGGCGATGCCATTTCTTTTTTGCAGACTGTTTTGTCCCTGAACTTAAATCCGTGAGGAGAAAGGAATGCTGATTCTGACTCGCCGGGTCGGAGAGACCCTGATGGTGGGTGACGACGTCACTGTCACCGTGTTAGGCGTGAAAGGTAATCAGGTGCGCATTGGCGTTAACGCGCCGAAGGAGGTTGCCGTGCACCGTGAAGAGATTTACCAACGCATACAGAAAGAGAAAGACCAAGAACCAAGCCACTAATTTTTCTGCATTTTTTGCTTTGCAAACGGGGAAAACATGGATATCATGCGCCCCGTGTTGCGGAGAGGTGGCCGAGTGGCCGAAGGCGCTCCCCTGCTAAGGGAGTACACCTCAAAAGGGTGTCGGGGGTTCGAATCCCCCCTTCTCCGCCATTATTCAGTGTTATAGAGACGTCAGCGGTTAGTTCGATAAGTTGTTGAAAAATATCGAAAAAGCAGTTGACGAAGATTGAAGGATCTCTATAATGCGCGCCCTACACGCACTCATAGCTCAGCTGGATAGAGTACCCGGCTACGAACCGGGCGGTCGGAGGTTCGAATCCTCCTGAGTGCGCCATATCAGATGCGACGATCGAGGTCGGCGTATCTTGGGGACAACCAGTGGTGACCTGGTCTAAAACCACCGAAACGCACTCATAGCTCAGCTGGATAGAGTACCCGGCTACGAACCGGGCGGTCGGAGGTTCGAATCCTCCTGAGTGCGCCATACAAGAGAAGGGCCTGCAGAAATGCAGGCCCTTTTTCTTTGTGTCTGAAAAAGTGAGACGGCAGTGGCAAGGCTCAAGCTGCAAGCCGAAAGCCAAAAGCCTTCCCTTCTCGCTGTCTCCAGGGGGCTCCGTGGCGCGTTGCTGTGTGGGGTGGTGGAGGGTAGGGGCTGTAATGAAAAAGCCCGGCAATGGGCCGGGCTTTGCGTTTGGAAGGGTGGGTTCAGAGCAGGACGGAGTACCAGAACACCCGGCCGATGATCTGGATGTGTTCGGCGGCCTCGCCGGGCTCGTAGCGCTCGTCGGGGTGCTCGTCGCTGTTGAAGCTGCGCACGCGCAGGCCGCCCCCTGGGAGGCGGTAGAGCAGCTTCACGCGCAGCTGGCCGTCGTGGTCGAAGGCGTACATGTCGCCGTCCTTGATGGTGCGCGCGCTGGTGTCCACGCCCACCGTGCTGCCGTCGGGCAGCACCGGCTCCATGCTGTTGCCGTTCACCGTCACGCAGGCCGCGCTGGCGGCATCGATGTTCTTCTTGCGCAGCGAATACTTGCCGAAGCGCAGCTTGCGCCCGGTGGTCTGCAGCACCACCGTGCTGCCCTTGCCGCCGGACAGCTCCACTTCCTTATAGAAGGGTAGCTCGATCTCGTCGGCATCCAGCGGCGTTTCATCGTCCCAGGACTCCACGCCACCGAACCAGTCGGCATTGCCTGGCTGGCGGCTCATGCGGCCCTCCAGCATCTCGCCATGGCCTTCTGCGAGCCAGCGCGGGCTGACCCCGCAGATGGTTGCGATCTGGGTGGCGAAGCTGGTCGCGCGGGATTTGCCGCGTTCCAGGTCGGATATAGAGGTCTGTGTCATGCCGGCAGCGCTGGCGAGCTGAACCTGACTCAGGTTGGCGTGCTTGCGCGCGGCCTTGATGCGGTCTTTGAGTTCCATGGGCGCAGAATAAGGGCGGACCTATGTCAATGCAAGTGCAAAAATATAGGTACTACTATATAATCCGTACCAGAAATTCTGCCGTCCCATGGCGCCTTCCCCGGTCCGTTGATGACCTGGGGAGCGGCGAAATGGGGCGGCTTTCATCGTTCAGCCGGCCAGGGGGTCGGCCCATGGGAAGGGGAAATACATGTTCCAGACTACAGAACAGGCGCTGGCGGTTGCTTACTGGATGGCTGAGCACAAGGCCGGCCCGCGCTCGTCGACGGCGATGGCCATCGATGTGCTGCGCGAGCGTTTCGACACCAGCTTCGTCAGCAAGCTGCCCAGCGGTTTGAGCCCGCACGAGTGGCAGGCGCAGTCGATAATGACCATCCGTTTCGCCCAGCGTCTGCTGGCCGATCACCCGCTGGAGCTGGCGGTGGTGCAGGCCGAGTACGCGCATGGGCGTGATTTCGTGGTGGCGATCGCGGCCCTGCGCGACTGGCTGCGCCCGCAGGCCGACTCGGCCGAGCAGCGTGCGGCGCTTGCACTATTGATGCGCATGTTCCGTCGCCCGCCGCACAGCATCCGCGAAGTCGAGCGGCTCACCGGGCTGTCCAAAAGCACCCTGCATCGCTGGGACCAGGACTGGCGCACCAAGGTATCGGGCAAGCTGCGTGATGCCGTGGCGCGCCTCGAAGTGCCCATGTCCAGCGCGGGGATCGTTATTGCACATTGATAAGGAAAAATTTCTTTTAAAAAACGGCTTTTCCCATATTGACGATATGGGACGATAAAGGTAAGATAGCTCCAAGATCGAAATCAAACCAACCGAAGCCCGCGCACTGCGGGCTTTGGCGTTTCTGGGCCTGGCGAAATCCGCCGGGCCTTCTTGCAAGGAGTCTTCCATGACCGAGCCCAGCATTGCGGTCGCCATGGCAGGCGGAGTGGCTGGCGCCGGGGTCGCGATGATCGTGCCCGGTGTCGATGGCAATGCACTGATCGGCGGCTTCGGCGGCGCGATCTTCTTCGTGGTGTTCGCCCGTGACTATGGCGCCCTCACTCGTGTGGGCTACCTGTTGGTGTCCTGGGTCGGCGGTTACTACACCGCCGTCGAGGCGGTCAGTCGCGGTATTTCGCAAACCAGCGGGGCAGTGGCGTTCGTCGCTGCGACGCTCTGCGTGACAGCAGGCGTCGGCCTGCTGGAATGGATGCGCGGCGGCCAGCTGCCTTCCTGGTTGCGGACGATCCTGCGGCGTGGAGCGGGAGGCAAGGATGGATGACCCATTGGCCACCGGCACCCTCGTTGTTTGCGCAGCGATCTGCTTCCGACTGCTGATCTACCGGCGGCGTGGCTCACGCTTCCGCCCCGGCGTTTCACTCTGCGCCTACCTCCTGGCGCTGTGCACGGGATGCCAGGCACTGACCATCGCCCTCGGGCGTTACCAGGGCGAACACCTCTCGCCCTGGATGCTCGGCGTCCTGCTGATCCTGTTGTTCCTGGTGCTTCGGGCCCGCGGCAATCTCGCGCGGATCCTGCACCTGGGCTGATCGCCCACTTCGCTTCCAACTTATCCACCGCGACCCGAAAGGCAGCGGCGCGCACTCCTGCACGCCGCTTGCCTGGTCGCACCTATTTACCAGGAGGACTCAATGACCATCACCGCCACTCGGCTGGATGTCGTCGCCCTGCGCGAGGCATTGCGCGGCCTGCTCGAACTGCCGGTCGGCGCGTTGATCGCGGCGGACCAGGCAGCAGCACCGCCGTCCGGGCTCTACGCCAGCCTGCGTGAAACGCAGTCGGCGGAGCAGGGCAAGTCCCGCCGCGAATTCAACGGCAACAACGAACGGGAAACCGTCGTCACCAGTTGCGAGACCACCTTCGGCCTCGTCGGCTACGGCGCCGGCGCCCTGAACCTGATCCATGACGCGCGCTCGGTGCTGCAGTCCAGCCTCGCCCAGGACCGCTTGCGGCGCCTCGGTGTCGCGCTGCTGCGCACGGCGCCGATCGAAAACCTGTCCAGCGTCGAGGCGGGCGTAGCCCGCGAACAGGCACGCATCGACCTCGTCCTCGGCCACGACCACCGCGTGACCCTGGAACAGAAACACATCGCTTCCTCGGTGGTGACCGCCCACACCGATACGGGCCTCACCGCCACCCTCACAGTGAATACATCGGAGACCTGATATGTCCCTTCCGCTTTCGCAGATCGTAAACGTACAACTCAACGTGCAGCCGGTATCCACCCCGCGCCGCGACTTCGGCCAACTGGCCCTGTTCACCCCCGAGGCCGGCAACGTCTTCATCGACGCTTCGACCCTGTACATCAGCTGCGCCAGCCAGGGCGAAGTCGAGGCCGCCTTCGGCAGCTCCTCGCAGACCGCCATCGCCGCCAGCGCCTTCTTCGCCCAGAGCCCGCGACCCAAGCAACTGCTGGTGGCACGCTGGCTGAAATCGACCCGCAACGTGCCGGCGGTCAAGGCCGCCATCAACGGCACCCCGCTGCTGGCCAACCTGGAGCAACTGAAGGCAGTGAGCGCCGGCCAGCTGTCCATCACCGTCGACGGCGTGCGCCAGGACGTGAGCGGCCTGAACTTCAGCGCCGCCGCCGATTTCGCCGCCATCGCCGCGCTGATCGACGCCAAGCTGACCGCCCAGGCCGTCAGCTGCCGTTATGACGCCGTCGCCAACCGCTTCATCCTCGACGCCGATGTCGCTGGCGCCGCCAAGGCCATCGGCTTCGCCCAGGACCTGGGCGCCACCGGCACCTACCTGGGTGGCCTGCTGCGCCTGGAGAACGGCATGGCGCAGAAGGTCGCCGGTGCCGATGCCCTGGTGCTTTCCGCGCAGACCCTGCCGCAGGCCTTCGCCGCGCTGCTGGACGTCAACGCCGGCTGGTACGCCGCCACCGTCGCCGCGTCCCTGACCGACGACGAGATCGAACAGGCCTCCGCCTGGGTGCTGGCCGCCGACAAGAAGGTGTTCGGTGTCACCACCCAGAACCCGAGCCACCTGGAGAACGTCGCCAGCAACCCCTTCAAGCGCCTGGTGGATCGCCAGAGCCATCGCACCGTCGCGGTCTTCGACAAGAACGACCCCTATGCGGTGAACAGCTGGCTGGCCCGTGCGCTGTCGGTGAACTTCGCCGCCAACAACTCCACCCTGACCATGAAGTTCAAGCAGCTGCCCGGCATCAGCGCGGACAACCTGACCCTCACCGAGGCCGACAAGTGCCGCAAGCTGGGCCTGAACTTCTACACCTACTTCGACGAGTCGGCGATGGTCGCCGAAGGCACCGTCATCGGCGGTCGCTTCTTCGATGAAGTGCACATCCTCGACTGGTACGTCGACGCCGTGCAGAAGGAAGTCTTCGCCACCCTGTACCGATCCCCGGGCAAGGTGCCGCTGACCGACGCGGGCGTCGCCCGTCTGCTCGCCTCGGTACGCAAGGTCTGCCGCGAAGGCGTGAACAACGGCGCCTTCGCCCCCGGCGTATGGAACGGCGACCCCTTCGGCAACCTCGTCAGCGGCGAGCGCCTCGACGAAGGCTTCTACGTCTGGGCTGACAGCGTCGACAACCTGTCCACCTCCGACCGTGAGCAGCGCAAGGCGCCGCCGATCCAGGTGGCCCTGAAGATGGCCGGCGCCGTGCACTCGGTGGACGTGCTGGTCAACTTCGATCGCTGATCCCATCGCCAACCTATTTTTCGGCCCCTTCGATGGGGCCTTTTCTTTTCCGGAGATTTTCCATGGCTATCTATGACCAGAACCAACTGTCCGTCCTGATCAACGGCTACGAGATCCGCGACTGGGCCAGCGGCGCCGACGCCCTCAAACTGGCCTTCAACAATGCCGCCGGCACCCTGAAGATGGGCAGCAACGGCAGCGGCGTCTTCGTCGCCAACAACGACCGTTCCGCAACCCTGACCCTGAAGCTCAAGCAGCACTCGGCGGACAACAAGTACCTCAATGGCCTGCGCGCCCTGCAGGACGGCAACCTCAAGGCCTTCGTGCCGCTGACCCTGGAAGTGCGCGACCTGCTCAACGAAGACCTGATCAGCGCCACCAAGGGCTACTTCACCACGCGTCCTGAAGTGACCCGTGGCAGCGAAGCCAACGACATCCAGTGGGTCATCGTCTTCGAACGCGCCAACGTCAGCCTGGAACAAGGGGTCGCCTGAACATGAACGCCGAACATCGCATCAACCTGGATGGCATCTCCTACGTCATGCGCCCGGCCAATGCCATGCCGGCCTGGAACGCCCTGAAGAAGGCCGCGCGCCTGCTGCAGGGCGTAAAGATCGAGCGCGGCGAGGGCAGTGAGTCCCTGGCCATCGGCGCCATCCTCGCCAACCTGGGCGATCCGGTGGTGGCGGAGATCGAGACGCTGGTGCTCCAGCACGTCAATGCGCAGCCGGAGGACGGTGCGGCTTTCCGCCTGGCCGACCGTGCCGACGCGCACTTCAACCAGCATCGCGGCCACCTGCTGCCGTTGCTGATCGAGGGGGTGAAATACCAGTTCGGTGATTTTTTCGCCGCCGCCATGCCCGCCCTGTCGGCGATTCTGCCGGGGCAGGCCAAGGCGGAGTAACCGACTGGTTCCTCTTCACCCCTGTCATGCGCCAGCTCTGCACCCTGCATGAGCTGCGCGCGCTCTACACCCTGGCTGACCTGTGCGACTTCCACGACGCGATAGCGGAGTGGGATGACGCACAGCGTCAGGCCCATGAGAGGCAGGCCAATGGCAGCAATTGAAATCGACAAACTCGGTATTGGCGTCGGCTTTTCGCTCGGCCTGGCGCGGATCACCAATAGCGTGAAGCAGGAGTTGAGCATCACCGACAACTCCCTCACGCAGAACATCACCAACCTCTACAGCTATGTAGACACCCTCAACGAGGTGCAGGAAACCGCCGCCAAGGCGAGCGACTCGCTGCTGTCCGTCGCCTCGGGAATCGGCGGCTTCGTCAGCACGATCGCCGGCTATATCGGCTCTGCCCTGGAGAGCCTGGATGGGCTCAAGAGTGGGCAGGACTCCCTCGGCGTGGTCAGCGAAAGCGACGTCAACGAAGCCCAGCGCTACGAGAAGGCCATGGACGGCCTCGACAAGATGCTGGAGGCGGTGAAGGTACGTGTCGCCCTCGGCATCGCGCCGCAGCTGAGTTATCTGGCCGAGGGCTTCCTGAGCCTGCTCGATGCCAACAAGGAGCTGATCGCGGCGGGCCTCACCCGAACCATGGAGATCGTGGGGGAGGGCCTGGACGCCCTGGTCAACTTTGGCCGCGCGGTGGACGCCGTCGTGCAGTCCACCGTCGGCTGGGAGGCGACCCTGATGATGCTCGGCGCCGCTCTGGCCTGGGTCGGCCAGGCCACCATCCTGGCCTTCGCCGCCAACCCGGTGACCTGGATAGTCGCCGCCCTGATCGGCCTCATCGCGCTCGTCGACGACTTCATGACCTACCTGGACGGTGGTCAGTCGGCGCTCGGTGAGTTCTGGGCGCCGTTCAAGACCGGCCTGGAAGGCATCAATGAAACGCTGGGCGCCTTCAAGGAGGTTTTCGCAGCGTTCTGGGCGGAAAACGGCGAGACCGTGACGGCCTTCGGCAATGATCTGTTCACCATCATCGGCGCCAGCGTCATGCAGCTGGTCGCCATCTTCCAGATGTTCTTCGCCGCGATAAACGGCGACTTCGAAGGCGTCAAGGCAGCCTTCAGCAGCTGGTTCGAAGCGCTCAAGGCGCAGTTCGAAATCATCGGGGGCTTTATATCCAAAGCCGCTTCCTACATCGGTTTGGGAGGCGAAGAGGAGGGCGAGGCTGGAGCAACACCTCAGCCTGGTCCTGGGCGCGCGATGAAGGGGCCTGGCACGGGTGGCCTGTCCGCACTGATGGCCAACGGGCCTGGCCTCGTGGACGGAGCCAGCCAGTTGTCCGCTGGTGTGCAGGGCGCTCAGAGCCAGGCTGCGGCGGGTGTCGGCGTCCTGGCGATGCCGGCTCAGCCGGTCAGTAACAGCTACAGCCAGACGGTGACCGTAAGCGTGGCGGGGGACAACCCGCGCGAGATCGGCCGCGAAGTGGCCGAGCAGGTCGCACGCAACCAGCAACGCCTGACCACTCACAACAACAGCAGCGAAATTAGGCAGTGAGGTGAATCAATGGTCATGCTGATCAACCGCCGTATCGGAACCTTGAGGCTCGATGCGGTGATAAGCGAAACACACAAATCCGACCTCAAGATCACCGAGAACCCAGTGGAAAGCGGTGCCAACATCGCCGACCACGCCTATGTGCAACCGCGCTCCCTGATTATCAAGGGCACCGTGGTGGAGCACTACGACCCTTTAGCCAACCTGCCCATCGACAGCATGCCGGGAGTGCGCAGCGGGCGAGGGTTCCTCGACAACATCCTGCCTGGCCTGCTCTCACCCCGCACTTCGCAGGGTGAGAGCCGTGCCAAGCGCGAACTGAAGAGCTGGTTGGAGCCCCTGGCGGACGGCACCAAGGCCCGTCCCCTGGCGCCCTGGATGCTGGAGTCCCAGCCGCTGTCGCGCTTCGACAGCTCGCCCAGCCAGTCACGCCTGCAGCAGATCTATCAGTGTCTGCTGGATACCCAGAAGGCCGGCGAATTGCTGCAGGTACAGACCGGCTTCTACCTGTACAAGAACATGCTGCTCAGCACCATTGCAGCCACACAGACACTCGACGGCTCCATCGATCTGGACCTGACCCTGCGTGAGGTCCTGGTGGTGGAAACCCGCGTCATCAATGGCGTGGTGACCCCGGCCGCCGGTACCGAACGCTCCGGTCGCAGCGATACCCAGGCAGCGGCGAAGAAGCCCCAGGGCAAGACCACGCCCAAGGCGGACAAGCGCAATGAAAGCCTGATGCATGCCGTATTTGGGGTTATCAGATGAAACGAATCCCCATCAGCAGCGAACCGCTGCAGGAGCAGAGCTTCGATTTCGCCGGGCAAAGCCTGCGCCTGACTCTGCGCTACAACAGCATCGGCGATCACTGGGCCTTCGACCTGCTGGACGAGTCCGACAACACCTGGCTGGCCCAGGGCCTGACCCTGGTGGTCGGCGTGCCGATGCTGTGGCGCAGCACCCTGCCGTTCTTCCTCTGGCTCGACGACCTCAGTGGCGTCGGGCTCGACCCCATGGGCGGGAAGGACATGGGCAGCCGTTGCCTGCTCTACATCGGCGAGAAGTCGGAGGTGCAGCCATGAGGCAGTTCGGCCGGCAATACCGCCTGGTGCTGGGCAGCGAGGAAAACGGCCTGGTGATCGACAGCCTGCGGGTCACGTTCGAGTTCACCAAGGACATCGACAACACCCCCAATAAGGCCGAGATCCGCATCTGGAACCTCAACCGCGAGCACCGCGAATGGCTCTACGGCAGCGATTTCCGCAAGGTCTGGCTGTGGGCCGGCTACAGCGAGCTGCGCCTGCTCTACGCCGGTGACATCACCGCCGTGGCGCTGGAGCGCAAGGAGCTGGACAACATCATCGTGCTCACCTGCAACACCGGTGACACGGACATGCGCGAGGCGCGGGTGAGTACCACCCTGGCCGCCGGCAGTACCGCGAACGACCATGTGAAGGTCGCCGTGGCCAGCATGACCGGCACCACGCCCGGGCAGGTCGTCCTGCCCAAGCAGCGCCCGCTGCCTCGGGGCAAGGTGCTGTCCGGCCTGAGCCGCGACGTGCTGAGCGAAGTGGCGGCGGAGCAGGGCGCCGACTGGTCGATCCAGGATGGCGACCTGCTGCTGCTTCCTGCCGGCTACGTGCTCGACGACCAGGCGGTGTTCCTGTCCCAGGAGACCGGGTTGATCGGCGCCCCCAAGGAGATCAAGGGCGGCGGGCTGGAACTGACCTGCCTGATCGACCCGGCCCCCCGGATCGGCGGCACGGTGCGGCTGAAATCCATCGAGCCGCGCTACGACGGCGACTACAAGATCGTCACCATCAACAGCAAGGGCGATGTGATGGAAAAGGACTGGTACTGCGTGCTGTCGGTGATCGGCGGCGAGTTCCAGAAGAAGGACGCCGCCAAGACCGACAAGGGAGGCAAGGGTAATGGGTAACTACGACTGGCAGACCCCGTCGATGGACAAGGCCAACCGCTCCACCATCGACGCCCGCCTCAAGCGCCTGCACACCGCGCTGCCCGGCCGCATTGTCGCCTTCGACGCCGCGCGCCAGGTGGCCAGCGTGCAACCGATGATCGAGCAGCAGCTCATGGATGGCTCGCGCCAGGCCCTGCCGCTGCTGCCGGACGTGCCGGTGCAGTTTCCCCGGGGCGGCGGCTTCGTGCTGACCTTCCCGGTCAAGCCGGGCGATGAATGCCTGCTGGTGTTCAACGAACGCTGCATCGACGGTTGGTGGCAGTCGGGCGGCTCCTCGGAGCCGCTGGACTATCGCCAGCACGACCTGTCCGACGCCGTGGCGATCATGGGCATCAGCTCGCTGCCCCAGGTCGTCCCGACCTTCGCCACCGACGCGGTGGAACTGCGCCGGCTGGACGGTTCTGCCTATGTGCGCCTGGACGAAGGCGGCACCCTGACGCTCGACGGCGCCAAGGTGCTGATCAAGTGCCCGGTGGTGTTCGAGGCCGGCATGACCGGCAAGGGCGACGTGGTCTCCAACGGCATCAGCCTGGAGCGCCACCTGCACGGCCAGGTCATGGCCGGCACCGGCGTCACCGGCGTGCCGCAATGAGGACATGACAATGAGAGTGAGACGAATAGACAAGGACGGCGACTGGACCTTTGGCCAGGGCCGCAACAACTACGCCGACGGCAGTGAGTGCGTGGCGCAGCGCGTATGTACGCGCTTGCGCTCCTTCAGCGGCGACTGGTTCCTCGACCTGGAACACGGCCTGCCCTGGCTGCCCCGCATGGAGCGGCCTGCGGACCTGGCGCAGATCGAGGTCGACATCAAGCGCTGCATCCTGACCACCGAGGGCGTGAGCGAGATCCTGGACTTCCAGATCAGCGAAAGCCCCGACGACAGGCGCCTGAGCATCGGCGTGACCCTGCGTGACAGCCTGGGTACCAGCCTGAGCACCAGCGTGCAGCGCTGAACGGCCGCAACCGCCGTCATACCGAAGCCCCACCTCGCGTGGGGCTTTTTCTTTGGAGAACCAACATGGGACAACTGACCAACAAGGGCTATGTCGGTGAACGCCTGGACAGCATCCTTGCGGATCTGGACCAGGGTTTCCGCGCCATCTACGGCAACGACATCGACCTTGCCCCCGACAGCCCGGACGGCCAGATGCTCGGGCTTATCGCCCAGATCCGCGCCGACCTGGAGGAGCTGGGCGAGGTCACCTACCGCGCCCTGGACCCGGACCACGCCAGCGGTGCCTGGCTGGAACAGCGGGTCGCCTACGCCGGCCTGACCCGGCGCCAGGCGCGCTACAGCTACTTGCGCGGTGTGGCCCTTACCGGCCGCGCCGGCACCCTTATTCCCGCCGGCTCCGTGCTGCGGGACATCAACCGCGGCCGCTGGCTGCTGGTCGCCGACATCACCCTCGGCACCGATGGCTCGGCCCGCGCCGACCTGCGCAGTGAGCTGCTCGGTGCCTTCAACCTGCCCGCCAACAGCGCGCTCACCATCGAGACGCTGGTGCTGGGCTGGGACACCGCCACAAGCCTGGCCGCCGCCGAAGTGGGCGCGGAAGAGGAGACCGACCCGGAACTGCGGGCGCGCTTCTACCGCAGCCGCTCCCGCCCGGCGCAGAACAGCCTCGACGGCCTGGTGGCGGCGCTGCTGCAACTGGCCGACGTGCGCCAGGTGGTCGGGCTGGAAAACACCGGCTCCACCGTGGATGCCGACGGCGTGCCGGGCCACAGCCTCAACCTCATCGTCGATGGCGGCGAGGAGCAGGCCATCGCCCAGGCGATCTTCCTGCGCAAGCCCGCCGGCACCGGCCTCATGGGCCAGCAGTCGCGCACCGTGGTGGACGGGCAGGGCGTGAGCCGCCTGATACGCTTCGACCGCCCGGCGATGGTCGACTGCAAGGCCTTCGTCCAGCTGCGCCGGGATGCCGAATTCACCGCCATCGACGTTGCCGCGATCAAGGCCCAGCTGGCCCATCTGGACTTCCGCATCGGCCAGGACGTGCAGCTCTCCCGGCTCTACAGCCCGATCAACACGGTGCAGGGCTTCTGGGTCGAGCAGCTGAAGATCGGCCGCCGCAGCGGCGCCCTGGCGGCGGACAACATCGTCATCGGCGTCCGTGAACGGGCACGCTTCGCCCAGGCTGACATCGAAGTGGTGGTGCTATGAGCTACGACCGCCTGCTGATCTGGCAGTACCAGGGCAAGCCCCGGGCCGCCGCCACCGCCGAACTGCTCTCGCGACAGTTCGGCGATACCTGGCAAGGGCTGGCGGCGCTCCCTGAAACACTGGACATCGACAACGCCGAAGGCGTGAACCTCGACCTGGTCGGCAAGCATGTCGGCCAGGGCCGGGTGCTGCCCGGCCTGGCGCCGCGCAGCCTGTTCGGCTTCTTTGAAGTGGCCGGCGCCAAGGGCTTCGGCAAGGGCAAGTGGTACCGCATGGGCGACCCGCTGGGTGAGTCGGCGGTGCTCGATGACGACGACTACCGCTTCCTCATCCGCTGCCGCATCGCCCGCAACTACCAGCTCGGCACCATCGAGGACATCAGCGCGGCGCTGCGCTTCATCTTCAACAGCGAAACGGTGGTTTTCGACCAGTACGACATGAGCCTGACGGTGGTCATCCGCACCGACCAGGTCAGCGACTTCAAGCGCTATGCGCTGAACACCCTGGACATCCTGCCGCGCCCGGCCGGTGTCCGCATCCAGTTCTACGTCGCAGTGCCCCAGCGGGCATTCGGCTTCCGTGGCGCCCCCGGCGCCCTCGGCTTCAACCAAGGAAAATTCGCGAGGTTCCTATGACGCAATACACCCGTCCCGACGAACTGGTCTTCGCTTCCGGCGCCAAGCCGGGCGAGCTCCAGAGCTTCCCCGACATCCCCCGCGGCTGGGGGGTGACCTTCGACCAGACCACCGGTGTTCCGCCGATGGAATGGTTCAACGCCCTGTTCAAGCGCAGCGATGAAGCCGTGCGCTACCTGCTGCAACGCGGCATCGGCGAGTGGTCCACCAGCGAGGACTACCCGACCGGCGCCCACGTGCAGGAGGGTGGCAAGGTGTGGAAGGCGAAGGTGGCGAACGTTGGTAAACGGCCGTCGATCAACCCCACCGAGTGGGTGGAGACGGCGCTGACCCGTGATGCCCTGAAGACACTGATTCAGGAGCAGCTAGGGGGCGGGACCCTTAACTTTGGCCAATGGCTGTGGAGCGCATCGACTTCGGGCGCACCGGCCAACGGCTACCTCGCGTTGAACAATGCAACTCCGGCCAATGCCACTGCGCTGCTGATCGCCAAGTCCAGCACCGAAGGTCTGGACTATAGCCGGGGCCTCAGCATCTTGCGGGCTGGGGACACCATCTGCTTCCAAAGCCGTGATGGCGGTGCCGTGGTTCATCGTTTCCGCGTTACCGGGGACCTGGTAGATAGCGGGACCTATCGCTCGGTGCCGGTGGTGTATGTCGGTGGGGCGGGTGGCGTGCCGGCGGCGAATGCTTCGCTGCAGGTATTGCTGACGCCGGCGGGGGCTTCGGACATCGGCATGCCGCTGATGTCCGTCCAATGGTGGATCAGTCGCGCCAGTATCCCGGCTGGCTGCGCCCCGGCGGACGGGCAACTGTTGAACCGTGCGCTGTATCCGGACGTTTGGGCGGCCATTCGCGATGGCAAGGTGCCCAAGACCACCGAGGCCACCTGGAGCAGTGATCCCTCCCAGCGCGGCATGTTCACCGAAGGTGACGGCAGCACCACCTTCCGGATGCCGGATTACAACGGCAAGGCGGTGGGGTCGTTGGGGGCTTTGTTCCTGCGGGGGGATGGGGCGTTGTCGAGCGGCATTTCTGGCTCGATTCAAGAGGATGCCATTCGGAACATAACGGGGGCAGGAGCCAAGATAGTTGGCTCAGCCCCGACGGGAGCGTTCAGTGCAGAGAGTACTAGCAACGGGCCGTCTGGAACAGGCGCCAGCACGCTTTTGAGTTTCGATGCATCACGTGTCGTTCCCACCGCAGCTGAAAACCGCCCGCTCAACGTAACCGGCTGCTGGATCGTCAAGATGGGTAGCGGAGTTACCAGCGCCGGAGCAATCGATGCAGCAGCGATTTCTTCGACCTATGCGGCCCTGGTTACGCGCGTAGAAGCTCTGGAAGCGCGCCCGAGAACGCTAGGCGATGGACAGAGTTGGACAAATGTACTGGTAAACAGAGTCTTGGCGACCACTTATACCAACGCAACCGGGCGCTCAATACAGCTTTACCTAGTGGCGACTGGCGTACCCATGTCGTACCTCGGCGTGACTGTCAATGGTCAGACGCTTGGCGGCCCTTCAATTGCAAACATGTCCTTTGGGCATTGTTTGTCATTAACCATTCCGGCTGGAGCGACCTACTCGGTCAACTCAAGCACATCAATGACACAATGGTGGGAGCTTCGTTGATGAAATTCTTAAGAAACCCTAGTACTCGTGAAATTTTTTCCTTCCCTGCAGATGGCTCCGAGGATGCATTTATCCCAGGTGGCCTGGAGGTGATGACCCCCGAAGACATTTCGGTGCACTGCAATCCGGTCTACCAGCCAACGCGAGTGGAGGTCGACGCCGAGCGCGACAAGCGTATCGACGGGGGGATCAGCTTCAATGGTGCGCACTTCCAATCCAGGCCAATCGACCGCGAACGCATCATCGAAGCTGCTCAACTGGCTTTAATGGCAATGACAGGCGGTGCCAAGTCGGATGATCTGCGCTGGATGGAGCCAGAACAGGATTTCACTTGGATCACGGCAGACAATACCCTCATGCCCATGGATGCCCATACTATTTTGGCTTTCGCCACGGCCGTGGCAGCGCGTACTCGGGCACTGGTCTTGGCAGGTCGTCGTCTGAAGGACATGGAGGCAGTCCCCTGCGACTACACGAGCGATAAGTGGTGGCAGTGATAGGTTCGACTGACTGATGTAACGCTTATTTGCGGCCCGCATTTTGCGGGCCGTTTCTTTTCCGACTGACTCGTTGTCGGTTTGTATCGAAGGCATGGCGTTCGTTGATTCGTTTTCGGTGGGGCACCTGACCACCTTTATTTCCGGGCGGTAGACCGAACCTGCAAAAGGGGAGGCGCCGTTCAACCACTTGGTAACCGCCGGTGGTTTTCTAGCAAACGAATTGAACGAGGTTTTATCCATGACTCAATACAATCGCCCCAATGAGACGGTCTTTGCTTCGGGTGCCAAACCCGGAGAACTGGAAAGCTTCCCTGACATCACTCGAGGTTGGGGGGTGACTTTCGACCAGACCACCGGCATCCCGCCGATGGAGTGGTTCAACGCCTTGTTCAAACGCAGCGATGAAGCGGTGCGTTATCTGTTGCAGCGTGGTATCGGCGAGTGGTCCGCCACGGAGGACTACCCGATCGACGCCCATGTGCAGGAGGGTGGCAAGATCTGGAAGGCGAAGGTGGGCAGTGTTGGAAAGCGGCCGTCCCTCAACCCGACCGAGTGGGTCGAGACGGCGCTGACTCGAGAGGCTCTGAAAACGCTGATCCAGGAGCAACTGGGTGGCGGCACCATCAACTTCGGCCAGTGGCAGTGGAGCAGTGCCACTTCGGGTGGCGTAGCCAACGGTTACCTGGCGCTGAACACCACCAACCCGGCCGACGCCACATCGTTGCTGATCGCCAAGTCCAGCGCCGAAGGCCTGGACTACAGCCGCATCGTGGCCCTCTTGCGGGCTGGCGACACCCTCTGCGTCCAGAGCCGTTCAGGTGGCGCGGTCGCTCACCGCTTCCGTGTCACCGGGGATCTGGTGGACAGCGGGACCTATCGCTCGGTGCCGGTGGTTCACGTCAGTGGTGCCGGAGGTACGCCGACGGCCAATGCGCAGCTTCAGGTACTGATGACACCGGCTGGCGGTACCGTTCCCGCGGCAAGCACGACGGATTCGCAAACCGATTTCAACGCGGTACTTGAACCCGGCTGGTATCCCCGGTTGCTAGGGGGCGCTGCTGGTTCGAGGAACGCCAACCATCCTGATGGTCAGGCAAGCATGCTGAAGGGCAGCGGGGTAACGAACTACTACTGGCTCCTGGTCGCGCGCTATTCCGCAAACCTGATCCAGATTGCATTGCCCTATGTGAGTGGCGCCGACGTTTCGCTGGTGACGATGAAGTTCCGCCTTCTTGGCGGCGGTGTCTGGTCCCCTTGGCGTTCGGTTTTGCACGCAGACAATACGCTGGGAACCGGTTTGCCTGCGGCCTCGGTCATGTGGTGGTCGCTCCGCGGCTCCATTCCTGCAGGTTGGGCGCCTGCGGATGGCCAGTTGTTGAGCCGAGCTCTCTATCCCGATATCTGGGCAGCCATCAGTGAAGGGAAGTTGCCCAAAGCGACCGAAGCACTCTGGAGCAGCGATCCGTCGCAGCGAGGCATGTTCACTGAGGGCGATGGGAGTACCACGTTCCGTATGCCCGACTACAACGGCAAGGCGGTGGGATCGTTGGGGGCATTGTTCCTGAGGGGCGATGGAACGTTGTCCACAGGGACGCACGGTGTTGTGCAAACGGATGCTATGCAAGGTCACTGGCACAATCTGGATATTGGTGGCGTTGCCGGTACAACAGGGCTCAGCGCGACAAACGTTGCCATGTCGAATGGTGTTACTTCGGGGGTTGGAGCAATCCGCAGCCCGATTGGCGATGGAGTAAACGGTGCGCCTCGGGTTGCTTCGGAAACGCGTCCTCTCAACGTAACTGGCTGCTGGATCATCAGGATGGGAGGGGGGGTGACCAACGCCGGAACCATCGATGCGGCGGCAATTTCTTCGACATACGCAGCGTTGGTGACGAGGGTAGAGGCGCTTGAGGCGCGTCCACGCACTCTGGGCGATGGGCAGTCTTGGCAGGATGTAACTGCCAGCCGTTCTGCTGGCGTCACGTACACGAATACCAGCGGGCGACCCAAGTTCGTAAGTGTGTTTGCCGCAAACGGTGCAGCTACACGTGGCCTTCACGTAGGCGGGCTGTTGGTTGCGCAACTGACGCCTATATCAAGTGGAACCATTTCCTCCACCGTGTATGCCATCGTTCCAAATGGCGTTAGTTACTCGCTAACAGCAGGCGCAAGTATCAATACTTGGATGGAGCTGGGCTAATGAAGTATTTTCGCGATGCAAGGGCGCCGAAGTATTCGCTTACGAAAAGTGCTGCCTCTGATGCAGCATCCAGATGCCGAATCAGGGAGAGCTGTTTTAGCGTCTGATTTAGTGCCTGTTTCCGGCCCGCCTTTCGCGGGCCGCTCTCTTCACTGACCGATCGTTGTCGGCTTGTATTGAGAATATGGAGTTCGTCGATTCGTTTTCGGTGGGGTGACTGACCACCTTTATTTCCGGGCGGCAGACCGAACCCGCAAGAGGGGAGGCGCCGCTCAACCACCTGGCCTATTGCCGGGTGGTTTTCTAGCAAACGAATCGAACGAGGTTTTATCCATGACTCAATACAATCGCCCTAACGAGACGGTCTTCGCCTCGGGGGCCAAACCCGGGGAGCTGGAAAGCTTCCCTGATATCGCCCGTGGCTGGGGCATTGCTTTCGACCAGACCGACGGCATTCCGCCGATGGAGTGGTTCAACTCGCTGTTCAAACGCAGTGATGAGGCAGTGCGTTATCTATTGCAGCGCGGAATTTCCGAATGGTCCGCTACCGAAGATTATCCTGTTGGTGCCTATGTCCAAGAGAGTGGGAAACTCTGGCGCTGTATCGCTGCAAATACCGCAAAGCGGCCGACCTTGAATGCGGCTTTTTGGGATGCGTTGAAAGTTACCAAAAGTGAATTGGACGAGGCCTATGCTTCCCAGGCTCATACCCACAGTTTCAGCTCCATCACCAATAAGCCAACGTCCGTAGATGGTTATGGTATTCAGGACGGTGTGACCTTCAAAAGTATCGGACTGCCTTTCCACGCCCTTTCGCTTCCGGTGGTTGCTACTGACGATGGCCGTGTCTTGCTTACCGCACAGGCCGCAACAGGGGCGGGAGGCAAGGTTGTGATTCCAGCGGGGCTTTCCCTGAGTCTTGCGGCGGAAGTCGATAGCACTAAAACCGGAATCCCAAGGACGTTCTTGACCGTTGCATGGAGCAGCCCCGACCTTGCCGTTAACTCGGAGTACTTCCTGCGCGCACAGGTTATCAATAGTCTCCTGTCGATCTACGTTCAGAAGGGAAAGTTGAGCGATACGACTCCTGTTTCACTGAAGGGAACTGCAAACGCCGAGTCCGGTGGTGGATTTCCGTCCACAGTGCTGGATGTCTGCCTGGCTCGTATTGTTACCGGTGCAGCGGGAAGTGTTCCGCTGGTTCAGCGTATCTATCACCGGAAAAGCTCAAGTTGGACTGTCTCGTTGAACGGTACCGGTACGCTGTATTTACCTATGGATCCCCATGTTAAAACGGCATCGGGGAGTGCCAGTTGTCTGATGCCGCCTGAAAGTGGCTTGGCATATATTATTTTTTCTGGCTCCGGTTGGGCCGGGACCTCTAGTGTCTATGGTGTTCCGGGAAATACAGCGGTAACTACTGAAGGATTCTGGAATAGTTCTACTCCGATGATCTTGTCCAGTAATGGTGCGGTGGGTGATGTCTTCCAGTCATCGATCAATGCTGGGTTTGAGCATGCCAGTGCGCGATCAATGTGGCAGTCCTATCAGGTAGAACACACCTATGGGTCTCAAGTTGCATCCAGTGATGAGCTATTGCTGAGTATGGGTATAAAAGCTCTGCAGAGTTCTGACTACGAAAATGGGATAGCAGTCAGCTATTCCAATTGCACAAACGCTGTTTTCACCTGGAGTGTGTACAAATGAAGGTGATTGAAGGACTTCATGTTTATGGCGATGAGCTACGTGTACCGAGTCCATCCGAGTGCCACCGTTGGCAAGACGGTGAATGGGTGCTTGATAACGCGCTGGTCGTAGCTGCCAAAGAAAGACGCCTAAGCAAACTCTGTGAGGCGATAGATCGTGCCGGTAACTCGGTACTCGAGAGCGTGGTCGGTAGCCCCCTGCGTTTGGCCGAGTATGAGGTCGCTGCAACGGAGGCGCGAGCATTCAAGTCGGCTGGCTACCCGACCGATTCTGTACCTCGCTCGGTAAGCGCATGGTCAATCGAAGGGCGTAATCCCGAGCAGGCCGCCAACGAAATCATCGAGAAGGCGCAACGAGGTGAAATGACTATTCATGCCTTGCGTGAAATCAGGCTTGTGAGCAAGTCGAAGGTACGCCAGGCAATGGCGGATGGTCGTGAGGATGAGGCGAAGCTTCATGTGAAGCAGGCCATTGAAGACATGTCTCGAGTGTGAGCTCAGATTGGTGCGCCTATGACAGTGAATGCACTTGACCGATTGAGTGGGGCCTTTAGTGCCCTGAATACAAACGCCCGCCCCGAAGCGGGCGTTTTCATTTCTGCCCTCGAACAGGCATTGCTGCGCTTCTCCATCACCAGCCCCACCCGCCAATCCGCCTTCCTGGCCCAGTGCGCCCATGAGTCCGCCGGCTTCTCCCGCTTCGCGGAGAACCTCAACTACAGCGCTTTGGGGTTGGCGGCCACCTGGCCGGGGCGGTTTCGTGGAGCGGATGGGCAGCCCAATGCGTTGGCGCTGGCTTATCAGCGGCGGCCGGCTGTAATCGCCAGCTACGTCTATGCCAATCGCATGGGCAATGGCGACGAGGAGTCCGGTGATGGCTGGCGCTTCCGTGGGCGGGGTCTGTTGCAGATCACCGGGCGCGGGATGTATCAGCGTTGCGGTGATGCCCTGGGGCTGCCGCTGCTGGAGCAACCGGATCTGCTGCTGCAGCCGGAGCAGGCGGTGTTGTCCGCCGCCTGGTTCTGGCAATCCAATGGTTTGAATGCTCTGGCCGATGCCGGGGATTTCGAGGCCATCACCCGCCGTATCAATGGTGGGCTGAATGGCCTGGCAGAGCGCAAGGCGCTCTGGCTGAAGGCCCGGGAGGCGCTGGAATGAACCTGCTTGCTTCCTGGAAGTGGCTGGCGTTGCTGCTGATGGTGGCGCTGTTGATCGGGCTGGGCGCCTGGTGCGCTACCCGCGTCTATCGCCCGCAATTGGAAGAGCTGAGGCAGCAGCTGGCCGAATCCCGGCGCGGCGCCGAGGCGAGTCTGCTGGTGCTGCAAAAGCAGAACGCTGCTGTGGTCGAGCTCGAGGCTCGTGCTGCGGAGAGAGTCCGCCAGAGCGAGTTGCTCCAGGCGCAGGCCAACCAGGCTGCGCGACAAGACTACACGGCGGCGGCCCGGGTGATGCTGGAGCCATCGCCGGTAGGCGTCGATGCCTGTGAGGCGGCGCGCCGGGCATTTGCCGAAGAGCTTCGCCGGGAGCGTGCGCCATGAGAGTCGTCTGGTTGCTGCCATTTGCGCTGTTATCCGGCTGCTCCACCGGGGTGCAGCCTGCCCCTGAGCTGGTCGAGGTCAAGGTGCCGGTGCTGGTCGCCTGCAAGGTGGTCGCTCCTGCGGTGCCGGCGTTTGCAGTCGAATCGCTGGCGCTGGATGCAACGATCGATCAACAGATGAAAGTCCTGCGTGCCGAGCGCTTGCAACGCATCGGCTACGAGCGCGAGCTGTTGGCCGCGCTCCAGGCCTGTCGCTGAGTACGACGGGCTTCTATTCCTTCCTTTTGGGCGCGCTTCAGCGCCCGCCTTTTACGCAGTCATGCTCGTCGAATGTGACGAGCTGGCTGCGTCCTTTTCCCTTCTTCGCGACATAGTGATAGCGGGTCTGGCCATTGGTGCTGCTGACCTTGTCGGGCTTGCCCAGCATGCTTTCCACATCGCGCCGGGTCATGCCCGTCCTCACCTGTTTGCGCAACATCGCCTGGCGTCGCTCCTGGCCGACGATGCGGTTGCCGCAACCATCCTGCCTTTCCCCCACTACTTCTATTTCCCTGGGCTTCTCGGCCTGTTCCTTCCGTGCGTTTCGCGTTATCCGTTCGATCTTTGCCGGTGGCAGCAATGCCGGGCTGTCTTGCATGGCCTCGACTCGTTCCCGCACCTCCACCAATTCGTCGTCCGGGCAACCCAGCTGGGTGAAGGTGACATGCCCGTGCGCGTCCTCGCATCGGTAGATGGAGGCCTCCAGCGGCGGGCTTTCGAGCGCGATGTAGAGCAGAAGGGGCAAGGTGCAGAGCGATGTGCGCATGGCGATGTCCTCCGTGACGGTTGCCCTCGAAGGTATCTGCTTTAATTTCTTCCTAACGGTGTCTCAACAAGGGGCGCCGACGTCGTATGGAAGGTGAAAGCGATCTCAGCTTTGCAACGCAAGCGATTGTTCTAGCCACGATTTTGTAACGCGCAAAATGACCCTCCGGTGTTATCATTGCGCAGTCAGCCTCGCCGAGGCTTTTGGACACCCCTCATGGACTTACCCAGTAGTTACTCAAGACCGCATTTGCACGATCGCGTATTGACTGATTGACCCTCCTTGGCGTGCGCCGCCACTGGGGGTGGAGCGCGCTATGACCGAAGTAGAAGTAAAAAAGTCGCAAGATAGCCTGCAGGACCGCCTCGCTCAGGTGGTCGATCTGCTGCATCGCCACAAGCTGGTGGAAGACCTGACCCATCGTCAGGAAGGCCAGCACCAGGATCTCGTCGAGAACCTCGTCCACCGTCAGAATCTTGCCGAGCTGCAGCGTAAGCTCGATGAGTTGCACCCTGCAGACATCGCCCACATTCTCGAAGCCCTGCCGCTTGGCGACCGTCTGACCGTCTGGCAGCTGGTCAAGGCCGAGCGCGACGGCGACATCCTCCTCGAAGTCTCCGACTCGGTTCGCGAAACGCTGATCGCCGACATGGACGATCACGAGCTGCTCGCGGCCGCCAAGGAGATGGACGCGGACGAGCTGGCCGACCTCGCGCCCGAGCTGCCCCGTGATGTGATCCACGAGCTGATGGAGACGCTCGACGCCCAGCAGCGTGAGCGCGTGCGTTCGGCCCTGTCCTATGAAGAGGACCAGGTCGGTGCGTTGATGGACTTCGAGATGGTCACCATCCGTGAGGACGTGACCCTGGAAGTGGTGCTGCGCTACCTGCGTCGCCTCAAGGAGCTGCCGGGCCATACCGACAAGCTCTTCGTGGTCGACTACGACGGCATCCTCAAGGGCGTGCTGCCGATCAAGCGCCTGCTGGTGAACGATCCGGACAAGCAGGTGGCCGAGGTGATGGCCAGCGATCCCGTGAGCTTCCATCCGGACGAAGATGCCTATGACGCCGCCCAGGCGTTCGAGCGTTACGACCTTATTTCCGCCCCCGTGGTGGACAAGAACGGCAAGCTGATCGGCCGTCTGACCATCGACGAGATCGTCGACCTGATCCGTGAGGAGAGCGAGACGGAGGTCCTCAACATGGCCGGTCTGCGCGAGGAGGAAGACATCTTCGCCTCGGTGTGGAAGTCGGTCGGCAACCGTTGGGCTTGGCTGGCCGTCAATCTGGTCACCGCGTTCATCGCCTCCCGTGTGATCGGCCTGTTCGAAGGCTCGATCGAGAAGCTGGTAGCGCTGGCGGCCTTGATGCCGATCGTGGCAGGTATTGGCGGCAACTCCGGCAACCAGACCATCACCATGATTGTCCGCGCCATGGCGCTGGACCAGGTCAGCACCGGCAATACCAGCCGCCTTATGCGCAAGGAACTGGGCGTGGCGCTGGTCAACGGCCTGGTGTGGGGTGGAGTGATCGGCCTCGTCGCCTATTACCTCTACGACAGCTGGTCCCTCGGTGCGGTAATGACCGGAGCGATGACGCTCAACCTGCTGCTCGCGGCCTTGATGGGGGTGCTGATCCCGATGACGCTGGTGCGGCTCGGGCGCGATCCGGCCATGGGCTCCAGCGTGATGATCACCGCCATGACCGACAGCGGCGGGTTCTTCATCTTCCTCGGGCTTGCGACCGTCTTCCTGCTCTAGCCCTCGCGCTCACAACACAAGGCCCCGCATCAGCGGGGCCTTTTGCTTTTGGGGCTAGGGATGGGCAAACGCCGGGCAAGAAAAAGCCGCCTCAGGGGCGGCTATCAATCAGTCGACGTGCTGCGAACTCAGGCTTCTTCGGCGGCGAGTTCAGCATCGTGAGCGATCAACGCAACCAGCGCATTTTGCTGGCGACGGGAAAGCTGGCGGAAGCGTTGCAGCAGTTCGCGCTCGTGCAGCGACAGCTCGGGGCTGTCGAGGCGCATGGACAGACCTTCATCCAGGGCGCCTTCCTGAAGCATGCTCTGCTCCAGGCGAGCGATGATTTCGGAGTTCATGCTGCGGTGGTGATTACGCGCCACATCGGCGATGCGCTCGCGCATGCCTTCGGGCAAACGTACGACGAACTTGTCAGCGGTGCGGCTGGAATAGATAGCCTGTTTCATAGGGCGCATACATTTAAACCGGTTAGTTCAGGGAGCGATGCTGGCAATGAGCTACGTGATTGTCACCGGTTTGACCATCTTTAGCATCAGTCGTTCAACCATTCATCGCGATCGGCGTCATTATGACCTTGCAGTCACCTAAACGGTTCCTTGACGTCAAATCTGTGTCGCATTGTGCGCCGGGTAGCGGCTTTTTGCCAGCACCAGTTGTCCGAAATGCGAGTCAATATGCAAAAGGCTCACATATGAATGCTGTAGGGGGTAAAAATTCCCCGCCTCGCTGAAGATCGTGGAGATTTCGTGCGCGAGGCCACATCCAGCGCTCTAATTCGGGCTTCTGGCAGATTAAAAGCGCGATCTTGCAAGCGTAGTCCCCCCTATCGGAGTAAGCACTGGCATTTCGCTACTGTGCGACGTCCGGTATACAGCGCCAGCGCATTCGGCCTCTCCAATCTGCAATGCTTTCCGGGTAAGGTGGCGAGCGCCATGGCAGTGCCGTGGCGCTCGCAATGACCAGGCTCCCAGGTGCATAGATGAAAGGCAGGCTGTTCTATCTCATCGGACCTTCCGGCTCAGGCAAGGACAGCCTGCTCGATGCCGCACGCGCACCGCTCGCCGATAGCGGCTGCCATATCGTGCGCCGGGTCATCACCCGTTCGGCTGAGGCGGTGGGGGAGGCGGCCCAGGCGGTCAGCCCCGCGCAGTTCACGGAGATGGAGCGAGACGGCGCTTTCGCCATGAGCTGGCACGCCAATGGGCTGTCCTATGGCATTCCGCAGCAGATCGACGAATGGCTGGAGGCGGGCGAGGACGTGCTGGTCAACGGTTCGCGCGGCTACCTGTCGGAGGCTCGCCGTCGCTACCCCGATCTGCACGCCATCCTGCTGACGGTGGAGATGGATGTGTTGCGCCAGCGCCTTCAGGCCCGGGGACGCGAGACGGCTGCCGAGATAGAGGCTCGCCTGGCACGCAACGCCCGTTTCAATGCGTCGCTGCAGGAGGAGAAAGGAGCGGCTCTGTCCGTCCTGGACAACTCAGGCCCGCTGGAGGAAACGCTGGGGCGTCTGCTGCAACTGCTCGATCGCCCGCGCAATACAGCCTGACTCAGCGCAACACCGGGTCGAACTTCACCCGCTTGCCCACCATCAGCGCCGCCACGAAGAGTACGGCGCTGGTCGCCAGCGCCACCTTCACCGCTGCTGCCGGCCAAGCGGCCTGCCAGGGCTCCAGCCACAAGGTCAGGGTGAACACCAGGCTGAGGATCAGGAACAGCACGGCTGACTTCGACATCTCTATCTCCTTGCCGGATGGGGACGCGTAACTAAAAGAAGGGGTCGTAGTAATTGGCGATGCGCTCATCCCTCTTGCGCTCCGCCTTCTGTTCATCCGCCAATCCCTGGTCGGTGATGCGATCGATCACCCAGAGCGCCCCGCACGCGACTGCGGCCAGCAGCAGGATCAACCCCGGAAACACCATTCCCCACAGGCTCATATCCATGGCCATCGCTCAGAACGACAGGCGCTGGGCAGGGCGGGGCTGCCATTCGCTGCTCTGCAGGCGGCTGACCTTCGGCTGTTGGTCGCCGGACTGGGTGGCGTACTCGAACTGCACCGGCGTCGGGCGGATGCGCTCGACCAAGTGCTTCACGGCCTGTTGCTGCTGGCTGCTCTGCAGAGCGGCGAACGCGCTGGCGGCCAGGAGCGTCAAAACGGTTGCTGCGAGGAGGGTGATGACACTGTTCATGATTGTTGGGCTCGCATCCAGAAATCTCATGACTGGAATAGAGCAGGTGTCATGCCAAGCTTCGTTGTTTTAAAACTCCTTTTAAATCAATTGGTTAGACTTATATTTCGGCGGTATGTCCGTGCACTTTGCAAGGCGCCCGTTTTTCCACATTGCAAATTGCACGGAGCCTTTTCGCCGCTTCGCTTGCAGGCCATCCAGCCGCTCTGGAATGGGCGGCTCAGCGGGTCAATCCAGAGGCAGCTCGGTGGTGCGCTTGACCTCGCTCATGGCGATGTTCGAGTGCGCCTCCAGCACGTGTGGCCGCTGCAGCAATTGGTCCCGCAGGAAGCGCTCGTAGCTGCCGATATCCCGCGCCACCACCTTCAGCAAGTAATCCGAGCCGCCAGCCATGGTGTAGCACTCCAGCACCTCCGGGTAGCCGACGATGGCTTCCTCGAACTCGGTGAGGTTGTTACGCCCGTGGGCCGAGAGCTTGATGTTGACGAACACGGTGATGGAAAAGCCCAGCAGCTTGGGGTTGAGCAGGGCGACCTTGCGTTCGATCAGCCCGTCTTCCTGCATGCGGTTGATCCGCCGCCAGCAGGGGGACTGGGACAGCTCCACCTTCTCGGCCACCTCGGCGGCGGAGAGGTCGGCGTTGTGTTGCAGCAGGCGGAGGATCTTGCGATCGATAGGGCTCAAAGGGTTCTGCATGAATCAGTCCGTCATTTTGTTTTTATTGGATCAATCATGCGCAGTATTGGCATTCGAGCCCGAAAATAGAAAGAAAAAAGCAGAACCCTTCAGTCAGATTATTAGGCATGCGTCCCGGGCAGCGATCCTGCTGCGGGGCAGAAAGATGGCACTAACCGTAGCCGTCCTTGGTCGCCATAAAAATAAAAGGAGCGCCCGCATGTCTCTGGCCGAGATCCGCCTGGATGACAAATACCGGCTTGCAACCGGTCATCTGTACCTCACCGGCACCCAGGCGCTTACCCGCCTGCCGATGCTGCAGAAGCAACGCGATACGGCCCATGGCCTGAACACCGCCTGCTTCATCTCCGGCTATCGCGGTTCGCCACTCGGCAACCTCGATAAAAGCCTCTGGGAGGCCAAGTCCTTCCTCCAGGAAAACCACATCCATTTCCAGCCGGGCGTCAACGAAGAGCTCGCCGCCACCGCCGTGTGGGGCAGCCAGCAGACCAGCCTGTTCCCCGGCGCGCGCTACGACGGCGTGTTCTCCATGTGGTACGGCAAGGGCCCGGGTGTGGACCGCTGTGGCGACGTCTTCAAGCACGGCAACTCCGCCGGCGTCGCGCCCCATGGCGGCGTCCTGTTGCTGGCCGGTGACGACCACGGCTGCAAGTCCTCCAGCATCGCCAACCAGAGCGAGCACGCCTTCATCGCCGCCTCCATCCCGGTGCTCAACCCGGCCAACGTCCAGGAGATCCTCGACTACGGCATCATCGGCTGGGAGCTCTCGCGCTACAGCGGCTGCTGGGTGGCACTCAAGACCATCGCCGAGAACGTCGACTCCTCCGCCGTGGTGGACGTCGACCCGCTGCGCATCGAGGTGAAGATCCCCACCGACTTCGTCCTCCCCGAAGACGGCGTGCACATCCGCTGGCCCGACCCGCCTCTGGCCCAGGAAAAACGCCTCAACACCTACAAGATCTACGCCGCCCGGGCCTTCGCCCTGGCCAATGACCTCAACCAGGTCAAGCTCGACTCGCCCAACCCGCGCCTCGGCATCATCACCACCGGCAAGTCCTACCTCGATGTGCGCCAGGCCCTGGTGGACCTCGGCCTGGATGATGAACTCTGCGCCAAGGTCGGCCTGCGCGTGCTGAAGATCGGCATGAGCTGGCCGCTGGAGCCGGTCTCCGTGCACCAGTTCGCCCAGGGCCTGGATGAAATCCTCGTGGTCGAGGAAAAGCGCAGCATCATCGAAGACCAGCTCACCGGCCAGCTCTACAACTGGCCCGTGGACAAGCGCCCGCGCGTGGTCGGCGAGTTCGACGAGGAGGGCAACTCCCTGCTGCCCAACCTCAGCGAGCTGACCCCGGCGATGATCGCCCGCGTCATCGCCAAGCGCCTGGCACCCATCTACTCCAGCGAGCAGATCGAATCGCGCCTGGCCTTCCTCGCCGCCAAGGAAAAGGCCCTCGCCGAGCCCAAGCACAAGACCGTACGCACCCCGCACTTCTGCTCCGGCTGCCCGCACAACACCTCCACCAAGCTGCCCGAAGGCAGCCGCGCCCAGGGCGGCATCGGCTGCCACTACATGACCCAGTGGATGGACCGCAACACCGACACCTTCACCCAGATGGGCGGGGAGGGCGCCACCTGGATCGGCCAGGCCCCCTTCACCGACACGCCGCACATCTTCCAGAACCTCGGCGACGGCACCTACTTCCACTCCGGCCAACTGGCTCTGCGCGCCGCCGTGGCTGCTGGCGTCAACATCACCTACAAGATCCTCTACAACGACGCCGTGGCCATGACCGGCGGGCAGCCCATCGACGGCGAGCTGCGCGTCGACCAGCTCAGCCAGCAGGTCTTCGCCGAGGGCGTGAAACGCATCGCCCTGGTCACCGACGAGCCGGAGAAATACCCCACCCGCGCCACCTTCGCGCCCATCGTCAGCTTCCACCACCGCCGCGAGCTGGATGCCGTGCAGCGCGAGCTGCGCGAGTTCAATGGTGTCTCGGTGATCATCTACGACCAGACCTGCGCCACCGAGAAACGCCGCCGCCGCAAGCGCGGCAAGCTGGTGGACCCGGCCAAGCGTGCCTTCATCAACCCCGCCGTGTGCGAGGGCTGCGGCGACTGCAGCGTCAAGTCCAACTGCCTCTCCGTACTGCCCCTGGAAACCGAACTGGGGCGCAAGCGCGAGATCGACCAGAACGCCTGCAACAAGGACTTCTCCTGCCTCGAAGGCTTCTGCCCCAGCTTCGTCACCGTTCACGGCGGCGAGCTGCGCAAGCCCGAAGCGGTCGGCAGCGGCGCTCTCTTCACCGTGCTGCCGGAGCCGCGCCAGCCTGGCCTGGAGCGCCCCTGGAACATCCTCCTGCCGGGTGTCGGCGGCAGCGGCGTGACCACGGTCGGTGCATTGCTGGGCATGGCCGCGCACATCGAAGGCAAGGGCTGCAGCGTGCTCGACCAGGCCGGCCTGGCGCAGAAATTCGGCCCGGTCATCACCCACATCCGTATCGCCGCCAAGCAGGACGACATCCACGCCGTGCGCATCGCCGCCGGTGAAACCGACCTGCTGCTCGGCTGCGACCTGGTGGTCGCCGCCAGCGAAGAGGCCCTGGCCAAGCTCAACGAGCGCATCGCCACCGCCGTGGTCAACAGCCACGAGGCCGCCACTGCCGAGTTCACCCGCAATCCGGATGCCCAGGTCCCCGGCCAGGCCATGCAGCAGGCGCTGATCGAGGCCGTCGGCGCGGAGAAAACCCACTTCATCGACGCCACCCGCCTGGCCACGCGGCTGCTCGGCGACAGCATCGCCACCAACCTGTTCATGCTCGGCTATGCCTACCAGCGTGGGCTGGTGCCGGTCTCCGCCGAAGCCATCGAGAAGGCCATTCAGCTCAATGGCGTGGCGGTGAAACTCAACTGCGAAGCCTTCCTCTGGGGCCGTCGTGCCGCCCATGACCTGCCCGCCGTGGAGAAGCTCGCCGCACCGGAAGTGGCCCAGGCCAAACCCTGCGAAACCCTCGACGAGATCATCCGCTTCCGCGTCGACTACCTCACCGCCTACCAGGACGCCGCCTACGCCAAGCGCTACAGCGACCTGGTGGCGCGCGTGCGCCTGGTCGACAGCAGTGCCGGCCAGGAACTCACCGAAGCCGTCGCCCGCTACTACTTCAAGGTCCTCGCCTACAAGGACGAATACGAAGTGGCGCGGCTCTACAGCGCCGATGATTTCCGCAAGCAGCTCGAGGCCCAGTTCAGCGGCGACTACCGTCTGCAGTTCCACCTGGCGCCGTCCTGGCTGGCCAAGCGCGACCCGAGCACCGGGCAGCCCCGCAAGCGCAGCTTCGGGCCCTGGATGCTCAAGGCTTTCGGCCTGCTGGCGACCTTCAAATTCCTCCGTGGCAGTGCGCTGGACCCCTTCGGCTACAGCGAAGAACGGCGCCTGGAGCGCGAGCTGATCGGCCGCTACGAAGACAACCTCGAAGCCGTGCTCGCCCACCTGCGGGGCGACAACTACCGCGTCGCGGTGGCCATCGCCGAACTGCCGGAGCAGATCCGTGGCTATGGCCACGTCAAGGAAGCCGGCCTGGCCAAGGCCCGCGAGCACGAGGCGCAACTGCGCGCCCAGCTCCTGGCCACCCAGATCAACGTGGTGCGGCTGTTCGACTCGGCTGCCTGACGCCTTCCCATCACCGGCCTTCCCTTGGGGGGAGGGCCGGCGTTCACCCAGACAAACGCACACAGAGGTACACCATGTCCGTCTTCTCTCACGTCGAATTCGATGGCCACGAACAGGTCGTCTTCGGTCACGACAAGGCATCCGGCCTCAAGGCCATCATCGCCATCCACAACACCCACCTCGGCCCCGCACTCGGCGGTTGCCGCATGTGGAACTACGCCAACGACGAACAAGCCCTGCGTGACGTGCTGCGCCTGTCCCGCGGCATGACCTACAAATCCGCCCTCGCCAACCTGCCCCTGGGCGGCGGCAAGGCGGTGATCATCGGCGACCCCCACAACGGCAAGAGCGAAGCGCTGTTCCAGGCCATGGGCGATTTCGTCGACACCCTCGGCGGGCGCTACATCACCGCTGCCGACTCCGGCACCGGCCCAGCGGAAATGCAGATCATGGCCGAGCGCAGCCGCCACGTGGCCGGTGCCAACCAGCGCGAAGCCTTCGACGGCGGCGTGCGCAGCGGCGACCCGTCACCGTCCACCGCCTATGGCGTATTCATCGGCATCCAGGTGGCGGTCAAGCACCGCCTGCGTCGCGATGACCTCAAGGGCCTGCGCGTCGCCATCCAGGGCGTCGGCCAGGTCGGCTTCCACCTCGCCCGCCTGCTGCGCGACGCCGGTGCCGAGCTCTGGGTGACCGACATCGTCGACGCCAACGTGCGCCGCGCCGTCGAACAACTGGGCGCCAAGGCCGTGCTGCAACATGAAATCTACGGGCTCAATGTCGACGTCTTCGCGCCCTGCGCCATGGGCGGCATCATCAACCCGCAAAGCCTGGAAGCGCTGCGCGTGCCTATCATCGCCGGGGGTGCCAACAACCAGCTGGCCGACGCGCAACTGGCCGAGGAGCTCAAGCGCAACGGCTGCCTCTACGCACCCGACTACGCCATCAACGCCGGCGGCATCATCGACGTCTACTTCGAGCGCAGCGGTGGCAGCGCGGCGGAGCTGAAGGCCCACATCGAAGGCATCGGCAACACCCTGCGGCAGATCTTCATCCGCGCCGACGAGGAAGGCCGTACCACCACCGAGGTCGCCGACCGCCTCGCCGAAGAGCGCTTCGGTCGCGTCTGACCAGGCGGCGGGAAGGGCGGCCGCAACACGTCGCCATTCCCGTAAGCGGCGTCAGATATCGAGGTACAGGCTGATCCCGTGGGGCTTGTAGCCCAGGGATTCATAGAAACGATGGGCCGCCTCGCGGCTCTGCCCGCTGGACAGCACCAGCTTGTAGCACCCCCAGGCACGGCCGCGTTCGGCGGCCTTGTCCATCAGCGCCTGGCCGATGCCCAGGCCGCGCGCGCCCTTGTCCACCACCACGTCTTCAACGATTGCCGAGCGCGCGAAGTTGTGCGCCAGGTGCTCCACCAGAATCACCGTGCAAGTGCCCAGCAGGCGCCCATCACGCTCCGCCACCACCACCTCGCGGCCACTCGGCAACTCGCTCAGGCGCAAGGCCAGCAGCGCAGGGTCGGGGCGCGATTCGTCCTCACCCAACTGGTGCAGCAGGGCTGCCAGCGCCGGTGCATCCGCCGGGCTGGCGGCGCGCAGGGTAACGGTGGTGAACGGCGAATCGGGCAGGTTCTGCGGAAGCGGCTGGGGCATGACGGAGGTCCCTCTGATTTTTGCAGAAGTATGGTGCAGTGCCGTGGCAGTGGCATGACAAAACGCGCAAGCGCCGTTAACATGCCGCCCGTTCCCCGGCGGCCTCTGCCAGGGACGCTGTCTCAGTAGCTCAATTGGATAGAGCATCCCCCTCCTAAGGGGAAGGTTGGTGGTTCGAGCCCACTCTGGGACACCATGAATAACGAAGCCCCGCACAGCTCACGCTGGCGGGGCTTTTTCATGGCCGCAGGGCTCAGGCCTCGCCGCCGTCATTGGGCAGCGTCAGGTAGATCAGCACCGCCAGCAGGGTGATGAAGAAGCGGAAGGCGTCCGGCACGCCGTTCCATTGTTCGGACATCCACATGCCGAACCATTCCCCGCCCACCGACATGAATGCCACCTGCCAGGTGAGGAAGCCAAGGGTCAGGCCGGCTATGGCCCAGCGCTTGGCCGCGCGGAAGCCGGCGTCGCTGGCCCGCAGTGCGCGCAGCAGGTGCAGGCCGCCGAGCCAGCAGAGCAGGGCGGTGGCGGTTTCCAGGGCGATGATGCCCATGTAGCCGGCGTGGTGCAGCCAGGGCGCCTCGATGGCGCGGTACATCAACTGGTTGCCGGGGAAGGTGGTGTCCATGAGGAACACGTGGTGGACGAAGGCGAAGTTGGTGGCGTAGTCGGTGACGTTGTTGAACGCCACCAGCGAGGCGAAGAAGGCCATGGCCAGCACCATGACGGCTTTCGAGAGGCGGATCATTGTCATTGCTCGGTTTCCTGAAAGGGCGAACGGCATCGCGCAGGCGTCCGCCCCGCCCACGCAAGCAGCGGGCAGGGGAAGGCCGGGCCGCTCGCGGCGACGGGTTCGGTTCTGAGAGTGTCCTGGGCAAGCCAGGTATTCGGGTGCGCGAGGCGCAGCGTGCGGAAATCGGGACTGGAGGACCTGAGGCCGGCGCCACACCGGGAAGCGTGGCCGCCCGGCTGGATGGAGCCCGCACGGGAAGGAGCGCGGATTCTGGACGCAGGCACCGCTGCACGTCAATTCACCTGGGGCCCGGCACCACTCGCCGAAAGAACCATTGCCCTGTCGGCCGGTCTTGAGGATGCTGAGCGAAATTTTCCAAGGTGCCCGGATGACCTCCGCCCCCGATCCCACGAGCCGCTCCCTGGTACTCGACAACGGCCTCACCGCGCTGCTGCGCCATGTGCCCGGCGCGCGTCAGGCCGCGGCGGTGGTGCGGGTGGCGGCCGGTAGCCACGACGAGCCCGCAGCCTGGCCCGGGCTGGCGCATTTCATCGAGCACCTGTTGTTTCTCGGGGGCCGTCGCTACCCGGGCGACCAGCGGCTGATGCCATTCATCCAGGCCTGCGGTGGGCGTCTCAATGCCAGCACCCAGGCCCATCACACCGACTACTTCTTCGAGCTGCCGCCCGCCGCGCTGGACGACGGCCTGGCTCGCCTGCTGGATATGCTCGCCATGCCCCGGCTGGAGGTCGAGGCGCAACTGCGCGAGCGCGAGGTGTTGCAGGCCGAGTACCAGGCGCGCGCCGCCGATGCCTCGACCCTGGCCCAATCCGCCCTGGCTGCGGCACTGGCGCCGGGGCACCCGCTGGCGGATTTCCACGCCGGCAACCGCGCCAGCCTGGCGGTGGAAGACCCGGTATTCCAGGGCGACTTGGCGCTGTTCCATCGCAGTCACTACCAGGGCGCGCGCATGCGCCTGGTGCTGCTGGGCCCCCAGCCGCTCGATGAGTTGGCCGAGCTGGCGCGGCGACACGGCGCCCTATTGCCCGCAGGGGCTCCGGCCGCTGAGCGCCAAGTACCGCCCCTGTTGCCCTTGTTCAGCCACAGCCTGCGCATGTGCCTGCCCGGTGCGCCCCGTTACTGGCTGGCCTTCGCGCTGGAAGGCCAGCCCGCCACGCTGCCCCAGGCGGTGGACCTGTTGCGTGAGCTGCTGCAGGACGAGGCCGATGGCAGCCTGCAGGCCTGGCTCGGCGAGCAGGGGCTGTGCGACGGCCTGCAGCTGTCGGTGCCCCACCTCGACCAGGGCCAGGCGTTGCTGATGCTGGACATCGCCCTGGCCGACGGCCACCTCGACAGCCGTGCCCGCCTGGAGGCGGCGCTGTTCCACTGGCTCGCGGCCCTGCGCGAGCAGGAGCCCTGGCAGGACCTGCTCGCGCGCCACCAGATGCGCACCGGCCATTCCCGACCGGCGCCGCTGGAGCAGGCACGCAGCCTGATGGAACGTGACCCCGGGCAAGCGCCGCTGGACGCGCGCAGCCTGCATCGGCTGCTGGCCCAGTTGGCGCCACCCCGGCTGGTGCGGCTGTTCGTCAGCGGGGAGCCGTTGCAAGGGCGGGTGGAGGTGGCCGGGTTCCAGCTCGAACTGGAGGAAGCCGGCATCCCGGCCTGGCCAGCGATCGACGTGCGCTGGCGTTTCGCCGGTGTGCCGGTCTTCAGCCCCTTCGCGGTTCCGGCTGCCCTGGGGGCGCTGGGCGAGATGCCGCTGATCCAGCACCCGGGCGATGCCGAAAGGGCGGCCCTGTTCCTGCGCTGGCGCCTGCCCGCCGGGCTGGCCACGGCGGGTTTCTACCAGGCCCTGCAGCGCGGGTTGCGATCGACCCAGAGCCGGGCGCAACAGCAAGGCATCAGCCTCGACTTCATCGAGCAGGGGCGAGATTGGCGGCTGGCCCTGCGCGGTGCCGCTGAAATGCTGCCGGCGGTGCTCGACGCGACCTTCAGGGTGCTGCTCGAACCGCCCCTGGCCGCCTGTGACCAGGGGTTGCGCCTGCACCGGGCCTGGCTCAAGCGCCAGGCCGCCGAATTGCCCATCCGCCAGTTGTTGCAGCACCTGCCGGATGTACTGGACGCCGCCGTGCCTCGCACCGAGGTGGCCCGGGCGGTAACGCCCGCCCGCCTGGCCGGGCACTGGGCACATGCCGCCTGGGATGTCATGGCCGTCGGCCTCGACGCCGGGCAGCGCGAACTCCTGCACGGTCTGCTGCGGCGGTTGCCGGGCCAGCGGCTCCCCCGCGATCACGCCCCGGCGGTGCTGGCGCCCAGCTACCGCTGGCACCGCCCGGACGCGGTGGAGGGCGAGGCCGCGCTGCTGCTGTTCTGCCCGCTGCCGGACCGGCACGCCCTTACCGAAGCCAGCTGGCAATGGTTGGCGCGTTGCCTGGAGGCGGATTTCTACCAGCGCCTGCGCAGCGAGCTGCAACTGGGCTACGCGGTGTTCTCCGGCTTCCGCCTGATCAATGGCCAGGCCGGTCTGCTGTTCGGGGTGCAATCGCCCAGCGCCACGGTGGCGCAGGTGCTCGGGCATATCGAAACCTTCCTTGCCGCGCTGGACCAGGCCCTGGGCGATGGCGAAGCCGCGCGCCAGGCCCTGCTGGCGCAATTGCGCGAGGGGGGCGAGGACGACGCCGAGCGCGTCTGGAACCTGCACCTGGCTGGCCACTCCCACGATTGGCCGCGCCGTGTCGCCGATGCCCTCGAACATGCCACCCGCGATGACCTGCGTGCCGCCCTGCAGGCCCTGCAACAGGGCCGCGGCGGCTGGCTGGTGCTGGCCAACGACGAGCGCCCCGGCCCGCGCTGGCACTGACGCCTACTCCCTTAGCGCCTCCGCCACACCCCCTCATCCCCTACCAAGGCAGCGGTACGACCCCCTCCCCAGGTCGTGCCGACGGCATCGTCCGCCCGTTGCGACTTGCGCGCCGCTACCCTCGGCGAGGCGGCCCGGGTCTTTCCGCCAGGGCCGTACAGGGCGCGCCAAAGCACCGGCGAAACGGCGCCAAGGCCGCATATGGCGGGTGTTCCAGCGTTTCGATAATCGCCTCCGTCACGGCTCGAGCGAGTCGTCCCACCCAGCGGAGAGCGCCATGTACAACAACAAGAACGTCACCATCGGATTCCTGCCCCTCGCCCTCACCACCGGCCTGGCCCTGGCTGTCATGGAACAGGCCAAGGCCGAGATCGTCCTCTACGACAAGGACGACACCACCTTCTCCACCGACGGCTACGTCAACGCCTTCTACGTCAACAGCGACGTCGACCGCGAAGGCGAGCAGTTCGACCGTCGCCAGTCGCGGGTGAAGATGGGCTTCCTGCCCAACTGGATCGGTTTCAACATGGGCAAGCAGGTGGATGACCTCAAGCTCGGTGCCCGCGCCTCCTTCTGGGTGACCATCAACGACAGCGAAACCAATGGCACCGACACCGCCATCGACGTCCGCCAGTTCTACGGCACCGTTGGCAGCGACTGGGGCGAGGTGCTGGTGGGCAAGGACTTCGGCCTGTTCGCGCGCTCCAACATCCTCCTCGACGAAATGCTCGCCGGTTACGGCCAGGTCAGCGACACCCTGGGCCTGGTGGACGGCGGTGGCGTCTCCTTCGGCAACATCGGCAGCGGCTACCCCTATCCGTTCCCCACCTCACAGATCACCTACCGCAGCCCCAAGAGCGACGGCTTGCGCCTGGCCGTGGGCATCATGGACCCGGTGGACACCAACGACGACAGCCCCACCGGCAAGGCCTACCAGGAAAACCCGCGCTTCGAATCCGAGCTCACCTACGAGTTCGAGCTGGGCGGCGCGCAGATCTACTCCTGGGTCAACGGCGGCTACCAGACCTCCGACAACACCGACCCGGCCGTGGACAGCGTCACCTCCAAGGGCCTGGGCTATGGCGTGCAGGCGAAGATGGGCGACTTCTCGGTGGTGGGCTCCGGCTTCCAGGCCAAGGGCATCAACCCCTTCTTCACCAACAACGCCGGCGAGGCGACCCTGCGTGAAGTGGACAGCGACGGCTACCTGCTGCAGGGCTCCTACCGCTTCGGCAAGAACCGCCTGGCGCTCTCCTACGGCAAGACCAAGGACGACGGCAACGGCGCGGTGAACACCGGCGCCGACTACGAAACCCGCGGCATCGCCCTGTTCCACGACGTCAACGACAACCTCAAGCTGGTGGCCGAATACAACCAGTTCGAAATCGACGGCCACGCCGGCTCCGCGCAGAACGAAGACACCGACACCGTCGCCCTCGGCCTGGTGCTCAACTGGTAAGGCCCCACCCTGCAATGCTCCCTTGTGTTTTGGCGGGATGGCGCATGCCTCCCGCCTTTTTTGCGTTCTATGGGGAGTGGTTTCGCGAATGAATTCGCTCCTACCCTGGCGGGCTTCAGAAAGCGTCATGCCACCAATGGACGCGACCGCTGCGTAGGGTGGAGGTCGCTTTTTACCTCCACCAGGCGGAGCCGGGCCGTGGCTCATCGTGATGCCTGATTCCCCTATCGAAGGCGCCCATCCTGCGAAGAACTCGCAGCCCCGCGTAGGGTGTGCCGCGCGCACCTCGAAGATCCCGCGCACACCCATCCAGGACCGAATGAGTGGCCGGGCCGCTCCCCGAGGCCGAACGCAATCGTCAGTGCCGCCTCATCCCTTCGAACGAGCCCGCCACTACCCAAGAAGGATGGGGCGGCCCCGGGTCGCTCCGTAGAATCCACAGCATCTGCAGGCCCATTCGCGAGAGGCGCCCCATGCAACAGCACCAGGACGAGGGCGTGGTCACCGCCATGTCCAGCGCCACCGAGGCCGAAGCCGTGGCCCAGGACCTGGCGCGCCAGCTGATCCACCCGCACCTGGGCTTCGTGCTGTTCTTCTGCTCGGCGGAGTACGACCTGCCGGCCCTGGGCGCGGCGCTGGAGCAGTATTTCGGCGGCATCGAACTGGTGGGTTGCACCAGCGCCGGCGAAATCACCCCCAACGGCTACGGGCGCGGCTGCGTCAGCGCGGTGGGCTTCGACTACCGCAGCTTCTCCATCGGCAGTGCGCTGATCGACGAGATGGAGCGCTTCAGCCTGATCGACGCCCAGCAACTGGTGGAGCGCCTGGTCAGCGACTGCCGCAGCAACTCCCTGGCGCCGATCAAGGACCACAGCTTCGCCCTGACCCTGCTCGACGGCCTCTCCAGCCGCGAGGAGGTGGTGCTCGCCGCCCTCAGCGCGGCCTTCGGCAGCATTCCGCATTTCGGCGGCTCGGCCGGCGACGACAACCACCTCACCCACACCCACGTCTACCACGGCGGCCAGTTCCACACCGGCGCCGCGGTGGTGGTGCTGGTCAACACCCAGCTGGATTTCGAAGTCTTCAGCACCCACCACATCCTGCCCAGCGACGAGAAGCTGGTGGTCACCCGCGCCGACAGCGCCAGCCGCCGCGTCTTCGAACTCAACGCCGAGCCCGCCGCCCAGGAATACGCCCAGTGGATCGGCGTGCCGCTGGCGGCACTGGACCACCGCCTGTTCGCCGCCCACCCGCTGGCGGTGCGGGTCAACGACCAGTACTACGTGCGCTCCATCCAGCGGGTCAACGACGACCTCAGCCTCAGCTTCTACTGCGCCGTGGAGAACGGCATCGTCCTCACCGGCATGCGCCCGGGGCCGCTGCTACCCAACCTCCAGGCCCTGTTCCAGCGCCTGGAGCAGCGCCTCGGCCCGCCACTGCTGACCATCGGCTGCGACTGCTTCCTGCGCCGCCTGGAAATCGAGAGCGACGGCGGCGTCGAGCAGACCGGCGAATTCCTCCGTCGCCAGCGCGTCATCGGTTTCAACACCTACGGGGAACAGTTCAATGGCATGCACATCAACCAGACCTTCACCGGTGTCGCCATCGGACGCCGCCCCGGCGATACAGGCCGCTGACCAGGCTGCGCGCATCGCCCAACTGGAGAGCGACAACCACAAGCTGCGGCGCATCAACGCCGCGCTGATCGAGCGGGTCGAGTCCAGCGCCGCCCGCCGTGACGACGCCTACGCCGCCTTCCAGCACTCGGTGGTGCTGGCCGAGCAGGTGCGCGAACGCACCGACGCGCTGAACCAGGCGATGTCCGAGCTCAAGGCCAGCAACCAGCTGCTCAGCGATGCGCGGCTGCGCGCCGAGACGGCCCACCAGCACCTGGTGGACGCCATCGAAAGCATCTCCGACGCCTTCGTGCTGTTCGACAAGGAGCAGCGCATCGTCCTGTTCAACAGCCGCTTCAAGTCCTTCTGGGCCCACAGCCGCGCGCGCATCATCAGCGGCACCCGGCTCTCGGAGATCAAGCGCCTGGCCGAAAGCACCGGGCTGATCGTCGAAGAGCAGCGCAGCAGCGACAACGAACACAGCCTCTACCGCCTGCAGGACGGTCGCTGGGTGCAGGTCAGCGAGCGGCCCACCCGCGAGGGCGGGCTGGTGATCCTCTACACCGACATCACCGAGCTCAAGGTCAGCGAAACCATGCGCCGCGAACAGGCCCTGGCGCAGAAGTCGCGGCTGCTGCAGCGCGCCGTGGACAACCTCTCCCAGGGCATGGCCATGGTCGGCGCCGAAGGCACCCTGGAGCTGTGGAACCACCGCTTCCTCGAGCTCTGCGGCCTGGCACCGATCCAGGCCCACCGGCCCTTCGCCGAGGTCATGGCCGACAGCGAGCTGGCGCTGCTGACCCCACAGACCCGCGACGCCAACGGCCGCCCGGTGCGCGAGCTGGAGCAGCGCCTGTTCGACGGCCGCATGCTGGAGGTGCGCACCCACGCGCTGCCCACCGGCGGCTTCGTCAACACCTTCACCGACATCACCGAGCGCTATCGCCACGCCGAGGCGCTGGCCGAAAGCGAACGCTGGATCCGCCTGATCACCGACCACGTGCCGGCGCTGATCGCCTACCTCAACGCCGAGCTGGTCTACGAATTCACCAACAAGGTCTACGAGGAGTGGTACCGCTGGCCCCGTGGCGGCATGCTCGGCCAGCGCCTGCGCGAGGTGCACAGCGAGGAGCACTGGCGGCGCCTGGAGCCCTATGTGGAACGGGCGCTGTCCGGCGAGAGCGTCACCTTCGAGGTGGCCGAAACCAACCTCAACGGCCAGGAGCGCTACATGCTGCGCTCCTACGTGCCCAACCGCCTGGCCAATGGCGAGGTGGTGGGCATCTTCGTGCTGATCCGCGACATCACCGAGCGCCGCCGCACGGCCGAAGCCCTGCACCTGGCCTACCAGAACCTGGAGCAGCGGGTGCGCGAACGCACCGCCGAGCTCACCCAGCTCAACGACCAGCTGCTGCGCGAGATCGGCGAGCGCAGCCAGGTGGAACTGCGCCTGCGCGAAGCCAAGCGCGAGGCCGAGCAGGCCAACCTGTCGAAGACCAAGTTCCTCGCCGCCGTCAGCCACGACCTGTTGCAACCGCTCAACGCCGCGCGGCTATTCACCAGTGCCCTGCAAGAGCAGCGCGAGCAGGCGGTGAGCACGGCGCTGGTGCGCAACATCAGCAACTCGCTGGATGACGTGGAAAGCCTGCTGGGCACCCTGGTGGACATCTCCAAGCTCGACGCCGGGGTGATCAAGCCCGACATCGCGCCCTTCGCCGTCGCCGAGTTGCTCGACAACCTCGCCGTGGAGTTCCGCCAGGCGGCCGCCAGCGAAGGGCTCAGCCTGCACTTCGTGCCCAGCTCGGCGCTGGTGCGCAGTGACATCCAATTGCTGGCGCGCATCCTGCGCAACCTGCTCAGCAACGCCATCCGCTACACCCCCAGCGGCCGCGTGCTGCTGGGCTGCCGGCGGCACCGGCAGAGCCTGTCCATCGAAGTCTGGGACAGCGGCATCGGCATCGCCGAGGACAAGCTCAAGGAGATCTTCCAGGAGTTCAAGCGCGGCGATTCGCAGCGGCCCAAGCAGGACCGGGGCCTGGGTCTGGGCCTGGCCATCGTCGACAAGATCGCCGGCATGCTCGGCCACCGCATCCAGGTGCGCTCGCGCCTTGGCCACGGCTCGCGCTTCAGCATCGAAGTGCCCCTGGCCAAGCGCGCGCCCCGGGCGCGGGTCGAGGCGAGCACCCCGGAAATGCTGGTGGAGCGCCTGCGCGGCTCGCGGGTGTGGGTACTGGATAACGATGCAGCCATCTGCGCCGGCATGCGCACCCTGCTCGAAGGCTGGGGCTGCCAGGTGGTGACCGCACTCTCGGAAGAAGACCTGGCCCGCCAGGTGGACAACTACCACGCCGACGCCGACCTGCTGATCGCCGACTACCACCTTGACAACGGCCACAACGGCGTCGATGCCGTCGCCAGCATCAACGCCCGCCGCGGCACCGCCTTGCCCGCCCTGATGATCACCGCCAACTACAGCAACGAACTGCGCCAGCAGATGCGCGAGCTCGGCCACACCCTGATGCACAAACCCGTCCGCCCGATGAAGCTCAAGGCCGCGATGAACCACCTGATCGAGCGGGGCGGGTGAGTCGAGGCGGGGGCGCTTGGGCGTCGCGGGTTGCACCCGCCCTACGGTCTGCCAGCCACCGGGAAGTCCGGGCATGTGTAGGGTGGAGGTCGCTTTTTACCTCCACCGGGCGGAGTCTCCGCCTACCCGAGAAGCCGGGGTGTCGCGTTAGCTTCCACCGCCCTCAACGCCGCAGATACGCCGCGAAATCGATATCCCCCGCGCAGAGGATCGCCTGCACGCGGTTGTGCACGTTGAGCTTGCGCAGGATGGCGGAGACGTGGGCCTTGACCGTGGTTTCGGCGATGTCGAGGTTGTAGGCGATCTGCTTGTTCGATTCGCCCTTGGTCATGCGTTCCAGCACCAGCAGCTGCTTGCGGGTCAGCGCCTGCAGCAGTTCCGGGGGGATGCCGTGCTCGTCCTGGTGGTTGCGCCGGGGCGAGCTCTTCTGGGTGCGGATGATGTCCGAGGGCAGGTAGACGTTGCCGTTGAGGATCTGTTCGATGGCGTCGGTCATCTGCGCCCGTGGCGAGGACTTGGTGATGAACCCCACCGCGCCGTAGGTGATGGCCTGCAGCACGATCTGCTTGTCCTGCTCGGCGGAGACGATCACCACCGGGATGGTCGGCGCCTCGTTGCGCAGGTTGATCAGGCCGTTGAGGCCGTGCATGCCGGGCATGTTCAGGTCGAGCAGGATGAGGTCGAGGTCTTCGTGTTCCTGGGTCAGGCCCAGGGCGCTGTCGAGGTCGGCGGTCTCCATCACTTCGCTGTCGGGGAAGCCGTCGCTGATGACGTTGTGGATGGCCTCGCGGAACAGCGGGTGATCGTCGGCGATCAGGATCTTGTACATGGCCATTCACCTCATTGTTCTGATTATGGAGGGGCTGTCGGGCGCGGATTCAGGGCAGGGGCACGGGCTCGGCGGGTTGCAGCGGCAGGCCGGCCTGTTCCCAGGCGTCGATGCCGTCACGGTACCAGTAGAGATTGCGGTAGCCCAGTGCATGGGCGCGCCGTTGCGCGTTCCAGCTCAACCAGCAGTCGGAACGGCAGTAGAACACCAGCGGCCAGTGCAGGTCGCCCTGGCTCGCCTTCTTCAGGTTGTCGGCGAAGTAGGCCTGCCAGCGCGCGTCCAGCTCGCCGTTGCCGGTGTTGGCCAGCCACAGGCTGCCGGGCAGGTTGGCGTGGGGCTCGTCGGCGATGAAGCGGCCTTCGAGGAACTGGCGGCGGTAGACGTCGATGAGTTGCGTGCGCGGGTCGCGTTCCAGCAGCTGGCGCAGGCCGGGGGTGTCCAGGGTGCGGGCGTGGTCGGCCTCGGCGGGCGTGGGGCTGCGGTAGCGGTCGGTGCGGTAGCCGTCGGCGGAGAACAGCGATGGCTCGGCGTCGGCCCGGGCGGCGGCCGAAAACAGGAGGGGCAGGCACAGCAGTGAGGCGATGAGGACTCGCATGGCAGGCATCTCTTTATTCTTATGGCCCGCATTACAAGCCAGCCGCGCGCCTTTGGAAATCCTACGTTGGAGAGGGAAACCCGTACCAAAGTAGTAGTTTTCCCGCCTCAGCCGGCTCGGCGCAGCGCCGCGTGCTGCGGGTTGAAGCTGGCCACCGCCGCCACCGCGAAGACCAGCGTCAGGCCCAGGCACACGCCGAGCGCCAGCGGGTTGAGCCGCTCGTACAGGGCGAAGCGCACCAGCTCCACCGCGTGGCTGAAGGGATTGGCCGCGCACAGCCAGTACAGCCACTCGCTGGCCTCGCGCATCTTCCACAGGGGGTAGAGCGCCGAGGAGAGGAAGAACAGCGGGAAGATCACGAAATTCATCACCCCGGCGAAGTTCTCCAACTGGCGGATGAAGTTCGACAGCAGCAGCCCCAGGGCACTGAGCAGCAGCGCCGCCAGCAGCAGCGCGGGCAGGGCGGCGAGCAGGCCCCAGGCCGGCGGTTGCACGCCATAGAGCCAGGCGATGGCGAGAAAGGCATACACCTGCAGCAGCGACACCAGCGCCGTGGCCAGCAGCTTGGCGCCGAGCAGGAAGGGGCGCGGCAGCGGGCTGGTGAGCAGCACGCGCATGCTGCCCATCTCGCGGTCGTAGACCATCGACAGCGAGCCCTGCATGCCGTTGAACAGCAGGATCATGCAGGCCAGCCCCGGGACGATGTAGGTCTCGTAGGTGATGTAGGTGGCGTAGGGGTCGATGATGGCGATGCCCAGCGCCGCGCGGAAGCCGGCGGCGAACACCAGCAGCCACAGCAGCGGCCGCACCAGGGCGCTGAGAAAGCGCGAGCGCTGCAGCACGAAGCGCAGCCACTCGCGCCCGACGATACCGCGCAGGCATTGCCAATAAGCACCGGCGTTCATGCCCGCGCCCTCGGCCGGGTGAGCTCGCCGAAGGCACCGGCCAGGCCGCCGCCATGGGCCGCACTCAGCTCGCCGGCGGTGCCGGAGGCCACCAGGCGGCCCTGGTCGAGCACCAGCAGGGCGTCCTCGCCGCGTACTTCGTCCAGCAGGTGAGTGGTCCACAGCACGCTCAGGCCTTCGTCGTCGCACAGTTGGCGCACATGGTGGTTGAGGGCCTGGCGGCTGGCCGGGTCGAGGCCGACGCTGGCCTCGTCGAGCAGCAGCAGGCGTGGGCGGTGGAGCAGGGCACGGGCGATTTCCACGCGCCGGCGGTGGCCGCCATTGAGCGCGCGCACGCTGTCACGGCGGCGTTCGCCCAGGCCCTGGCGCGCCAGCTCCTGGTCGATGCGCGCGGCCGCCAGCTGGCGCGGCATGCCGTGCAGGGCAGCGTGGTAGCGCAGGTTCTGCTCCACCGAGAGGTCGAGGTCCAGGGTGCTCTGCTGGAACACCACGCCGAGCTGGCGCAGGGCCAGGCGCGGCTGCCGGCGCAGGGAATGGCCGGCGACGCGGATATCGCCGCGCTGCAGGTCGTAGAGGCGGCTGAGCAGCGCCACCAGGGTGGACTTGCCGGCGCCGTTGGGCCCCAGCAGCGCGGTGAAGCGGCTCGGCTCCAGGGCGAAACTCACCTCATCCAGTGCGCGGCGCGGGCCGTAGTCGAAGCCAACGCCCTCCACCTCCAGTGCGTTCATGGCGCCACCACCACGCCCCAGGGGTAGCGGCCGACCTTGATCGACCGGGTCACCTTGAGGCTGTCGACGTCGATCACCGAGACGTCGCCGCTGATGCCGTTGGTGGCCAGCAGGGTCTTCTCGTCGGGGCTGAAGGCCAGGTGCCAGACGCGCCGGCCCACCAGCAGGTAGTCGAGCACCTCCAGGGTTTTCGCATCCACCACCGCCACATGGTTGGCCGGGCCCAGGGCCACGAAGGCGTAGCGGCCGTCGCGGGTCAGCTTGACCCCCACTGGCTGCACCTTGTCCGGGTGCACGCCCTTGATCTGAAACTTCAGGGTCTTCTGGATGCTGCGCGTGGCCACGTCGACCACGGTGACGGTGCCGCCGATCTCGGCCGAAGCCCACAGGCGCTTGCCGTCGTGGTCGAACTCCACATGGCGCGGGCGCTGGTCCACCAGGGTGTTGTCCACCAGCGTCTGGGTCGAGGTGTCGATCCAGTGCAGCATGTTGGTGGTCTCGCTGGTGTTGATCGCCCACTTGCCGTCCGGGCTCACCGCCATGCCCTCGGGCTCCACGCCGACGTCGATCTGCGCCAGCACCTGGCTGCTCTGGGTGTCGACCACCGTGACCAGCGCATCGTCCTCGTTGGAGATGTACAGCCAGCGGTCGTTGGGGTGCAGGGCGAACTGCTCGGGGTCGGCGCCGGAGGGTAGCTCCTTGATGATCTGCCGCGTGGCCAGGTCCATCACCTGCACGGTGTCCGAATCGCTGGCGCAGATGTACAGCTGCCGGTTGTCGCTGGACAGCGCCAGGCCGCGCGGGCGCTTGCCCACCGGCAGGCTGGCGGTGACCGTCAGGCTGTCCATGTCGATCACGCTGACGGCGTTGTCCTTCTCGTTGGAGACGTAGGCGGTTGCGGCGAAGGTGGCGCCGCTGGCCAGCAGCAGCGCGGCGCCGAGCAGGGTGAGGGGGAGGCGGGGCATGGCGGGGTCCTTGTTCTGGGCGTTCATGGCGTGGCTTCCAGGGCAACCTCGGCCAGCCGGCAGCGGCTCTCCGGCGCGTCGTGGCCGAGGGTGTCGAGTTCGCTGAAGGGGTGAAGAAAACCTTCCTGGGGCGAGGTGCTGATCAGCGCGCGTGGCTGGATCAGCTCGATGGGCTGGCGCAACTGGCCGTCCCAGGGGCGGTAGCTCAGCTTGCGGCCCTTGAAGCCGTCCAGGGGCAGGTCCGGCGACAGCTCCAGGGTGCGGATCGCGGCGGCATCGGCGGCGCCCAGGCGGGTGACGGCGCTGGCGATGCTGCGCGTGGCCACCCAGGCGGCGAAATCGCGATCGTTCATCCAGCGCCCCGTGAGGTCCTCGAAGCGCTTCTGCAATTGCGCCGCACCGTAGGTTTCCACCGTCTTGTGCCAGCCGGTGGGCACCAGGCCCTGGGTGCCGGCCACCGGGCGAGGCAGCCAGGTGTTGTAGGGCAGGTACTCGCCGAAATCGCCGTGCTCGTCGGCCACCAGCACGCCGTCATAGTCGTCGGCCTGGGTGAACAGCGGCATGTCGGCCTGGGCGCTGCGGCGCTGCTCGTTGTCGAAGGTCCAGGGCTTCTCGCCGATGATCGTCAGGCCGAAGCGCCCGGCAGCGCGACGCAGGGCGGCGGCGTAGGCCTGGTCCTCGGGGCGCGGGCCGACCACCAGCAGCCAGCGCTTCCATTGGCGCAGGGCGAGGAACTGCACCAGGGCGTCGGCGAGCATGGCGCGGCTGGGCAGGCTGTGCAGCACGTTGGGCAGGCAGGCGTCGGTGCGCAGCGCATCGTCGGCGGCGCCGGCGTTGAACAGCAGGCTGTCCGGCAGCGCCGCCGACAGCTGGCGCAGCAGGGGCGCCGGTGCGTTGACCACGAACAGGCGCAGGCCCTGGTCATGCTGTTGGCGTGCCGCGTCCAGCAGTTCGGCTTCGCTCTCGGCATTGGCCGCCAGCAACTGGTAGCGCTGCTTGAGGAAGCGCCCGGTGCTGTTGTTGTCGGTGGTCGCCAGCTCGGCGCCGCGCAAGCCGGTGTCGCGGGGCTCGGGGATGACGTTGGACAGCAGCGGCCCCGGGTCGGGGCTGTAGCCGAGGTAGCCGATGCGCACCTCCAGCGGCTGGCGCGCCTCGGCGGCGACGGCGTGGTTGGCCAGCAGCGCGGCGGCGGCCAGGGCCAGCAGGTAGGTCAGGGCATAGGGCGCAAGGTGGCGCATGGCGGGGGCTCCCGTTCTTGTAGCGCCAGCCTAGGGCCGCCCCGGGCCTGGGGAAATATGCAGAAAGTAGCGCCGGGGCAGTACCAAGGTAGTAGCCCGACCGCTCGCCCAAGGCCCTAGCATGGAGGCACAAGAACGAGACCGGGAGGCCCGGCCATGCGTGTGCTCAAGACCCTGTTGCTGCCCGTGCTGCTGATCCTCAGCCTGATCGGCGTGGATGGCTTCCGTACGTCCCCCGCTGCGCCCCCCCCAGCGTTTTCATCGGGCCTCGGGCGATGAGCACCCTCGGCCGCATCAACCTGCTGGTGGTGCTGTTCTTCGCCGCAGTGGCACTGGTCTGTACCGGGGTGCTGCTGCGCCAGGCCAGCCAGGACGTGCAGCGCGAGATGGTGGCCGCGCGCGCGGTGGTCGAGTACCTGCACGAGGCCGCCCGGCGCGACCCCAAGGCCCTGGAGTCGGCCCTGGCGCGGGGCCTGCGCCATGTGCGCATCCACTGGCAGGGCGAGACGCCCCCGCAACTACGCGGGTTCGACACCTGGCTCGGTGCGCGGCTGTTCCCGCCCGCCGAGCAGTACGGCGAGCCGCTGCAACTGGACGATGGCCGCCGCGTGCTGATCAGCGTCGACCCGGCGGACGAGATGGACGAGGTGGAGGACTCCCTCATCCAGTTGCTGGTGCTGTTCGGCCTGGCCCTGGGCCTCAGCCTGCTGGCCATCCGCGTCGCGGTACGCCGGGGCCTGCGGGTACTGGACGAGCTGCGCGCCGGCTTCGACGAGATCGCCCGGGGCCGCCTGGCGGTACGCCTCAACCAGCCTTCGCTGCACGAGGCACGCCTGCTGGCCGGCCACTTCAACGAGATGGCCAGCACCCTGGAGCAGGTGCGCAACGACAACGCCGAGCTGACCCGCGACCTGCTGGCGCTGCAGGAGCACGAGCGCAAGCACCTGGCCCTGGCCCTGCACGACGACATCGGCCAGTACCTCGCCGGCATCCGCGCGCAGCTGCTGCTGTTGCGCTCCATGACCGGCCAGGCGCCGGGCGCCGGTGCCACCCTGCGCAGCCTGGAGGACAACTGCCAGCGCATGCAGGACAGCTTCCGCGCGCTGGTGCGTGACCTTTACCCCGTGGTGCTGGAGCGCCTGCACCTGGGCGAGGCCATCGAGCTGCTCACCGAGCAGTGGCGCAGCGCCCAGGGCGTCGATTGCCAGTTGCGCCTGGGCGAGGACCTGCCGGTGCTGCCCACCGCCGACCAGGCCCATCTCTACCGCCTGTTGCAGGAAGCCCTGACCAACATCGCCCGCCACGCCGATGCCAGTGCGGTGAGCGTGCGCCTGGAGCGCCGCGGCCGGCGCTTGCGCCTGCTGGTGGGCGACAACGGCCGGGGCGCCGTGCAGCCGCCACGGCCCGGCATCGGCCTGCGTTCCATGCTGGAGCGGGCGCGCTGCCTGGGCGGCGATCTGCGCCTGCGCACCCGCGCCGGCGGCGGCTGGCTGGTGCGCTTGAGCATTCCCCTGGGCGAAGCCTGAACAACCTGGAGAACCTGCGATGAAGATTCTGCTGGTGGACGACCATTCCGTGGTGCGCCAGGGCTACGCCAGCCTGCTGCGCGGCCTGCTGCCCGAGGTGGAGGTGAGCGAAGCGGCCAGCGGCGAGCAGGCCCTGCAACTGGTGCAGGACAGCATTCCCAACCTGGTGGTGATGGATCTCTCGCTGCCGGGCATCAGCGGCCTGGAAACCACCCGCCGGCTGCGCCAACGCCTGCCGCAGTTGCGCGTGCTGTTCTTCAGCATGCACGACGAGCTGCCCCTGGTGCGCCAGGCCCTGGACGCCGGTGCCGCCGGCTACATCACCAAGAACTCCGCGCCCGAGGTGCTGGTGGAAGCGGTGCGGCGCATCCTCGCCGGGCACGCCTACATCGAGCAGCCCCTGGCCACCCAGCTCGCCTGCCACCCGGCGCACCAGGCCGGCGACCCGCGTCTCTCCGGCATGACCCAGCGCGAGCTGGAAATCTTCACCATGCTCGCCCGCGGCATGCCCGCACGCAGCATCGCCGAGCACCTGTGCATCAGCGCCAAGACGGTTTCCAACTACCTGACGATGCTGAAGAACAAGCTGCAGGTCAGCTCCCAGGCGGAGCTGGTGCACCTGGCCATCGATACCGGGGTACTGCGGGTCGGGTGATGGGGTCGTACACCGTTGCAAGCGGTGCATACAGGCGCATTCAGGGGTGTGTAGGGGTGTGTAGGGGCGACTTCAGTCGCCAAGCGGCGCGCAGCGCCGCCAGTGTGGGAGCAAATTCATTGGCTTTGTCTGCGTGAGCTGCTGTGGTTTTAATGCAGGCGCTCAAGCACGGCCCTTTCCGGGCGCCCGAAGGTTTGTGCCACCTCCACCGCATGGGTTTCGCTCCGCTCTACCCATCCTACGAAAGTCCGTGCGCACCACGTGGCAATGCTCTGGGCGAAGAAAGTTGGAGCAGCCGCCAACGCCCCTCCAGGAGGCCGAACGCAGTCGTTGCGCCGGGGGACGAGCGGCATGGATGCCGCGAGAGGCGCGCCAGGCCATGGATGGCCCATCGCGCCGGCCCCCAGACGCCGCTTGCGGCGAACGCACTTCAGTGCGGCCCGAAGGGCGAGCGTAGCGAGTAACGGCGATGGAGTGAGGGAACCCGACGCAGTCGGGCCGGATGATGGGGCAAGTTTTTTGGTTCCTTTTCACCGGGCTGGCGTTCCAGCGACTGGAAAAGGGACTCGCCCAGGTGGGCGAAACCAGAAGTACCAACAAAACTCGGCAATCAGCTGGACAAAAATCTTCTAGAAACACTTAACGCAGACAGAGCGAATTCATTCGCGATCAGACCCACCCGGACATCGCGGCTGCAACCGCTCCCACAGCCCCCGCCAGGCTATTCCACCTCAGGTCTTCAGCTGGCTGGCGAACTGCCCCACGGCGCTGACCACGCGCTGGGCGCCGTCCTGGATTTCGACGATCACCGAGCCGGCTTCGTTGGCCAGGTTCAGCCCCTGCTCGGCGTGGTGGCGGCTGCTGGACATGCTGTCCACCGCCGCCTGGGCCAGGCTCTGGTTCTGCTGCACGACCTCGACGATTTCCTCGGCCGCCTGGCTGGTGCGCCCGGCGAGCTGGCGCACTTCGTCGGCGACCACCGCGAAGCCGCGGCCCTGTTCGCCCGCGCGGGCCGCCTCGATGGCGGCGTTGAGGGCCAGCAGGTTGGTCTGCGAGGCGATGCCGCTGATGGTCTTGATGATCGAGCTGATCAGTTGCGACTGCTTGTCCAGCGCCTCGATGCCTTCGGCCGCGTCCTGCACCTGGCTGGTGATCAGGCGCATGACGTTGACCGTCTGGCTGACCACCGAGGCGCCTTTCTGCGCCGTGGCGTCGGTCTGCTGGGAGGTGCTGTAGGCGATGTTCGCCGCCTCGGCCACGGCCTGCTCCTGGTTCACCTGGTCGGTGATCACGGTGGCGAACTTCACCACCTTGTAGAGCTGGTCGTTGGTGTCGTGCACCGGGTTGTAGGAGGCCTCCAGCCACACTTCGCGGCCGTGGGCGTCGATACGCTTGAAGCGCCCGACCACGAACTCGCCGCGCAGCAGCTTGGCCCAGAACTCCCGGTACGCGGGTGAGCTGGATTCCTCCGGATCGCAGAAGACGCTGTGGTGCTTGCCCTTGATCTGCTCCAGGCGGTAGCCCATGGCATCGAGGAAGCGCTGGTTGGCGTTGAGCACCTCGCCCTTGAGGTTGAACTCGATGACGGCGGTGGAGCGCAGCAGGGCATTGATCAGGCCCTCGTGCTCCTTGGCCGTCTCGATGGCACGGGTGTAGTCGTTGGCGCAGATCACGACACTCTCGATCTGCCCGGTCCCTTTGCGGATCGGTTGCCAGATGCAGTGCAGCCAGGCCTCGCGGCCGTCGCCCCGGAGCAGCCGGTACGCGCCGGTGAAGTGCTCGCCGTTGGCCAGGCCCTGGCGCATCTTCTGGTAGTTGGGGTCGCGGTTGAAGGTCTGTGGGATGAGCTCTTCGAGCGTGCGGCCGATGACATTCTCAGTGCGGTACTGCAGCACATTGAGGAAGTTATCGTTGACGAACAGGATGCGACCCTGGAGGTCGATCTCCATCACCAGCATTTCCTGGAAGATGGATTCCTTGATCTGCTGGGCCCGGGCATTTTCCTCCCGAAGCTGTTCCAGCTCCTTTTTCAAGCGTGTGTTGAACATGGTCGGAACCCGTTGGCTGAGAGTATTGAACCACTTGGTCAGCGCATCGGCCCTGTCGGTACTTTCTTAAGCTCGACAAACGAGAAATTCGACGGGGCGCGGCTCGAAAAAGTGTAGACGCGCTCCGCCTGGTCTTCATTTTTCCCAGTCGACGGGGCATTCCCGGCAGCCTTCCATGTTCACCCCCTGGAACGACGCGTAGTGGCGACGGGCGCCGCTGAGGTCGGCGTTCTCCAGGTTGGCGTCGCCCAGCTTGGCTTCCTGCAGGTTGGCGTCGTTGAGGCGGGCGCCCTTGAGATCGGCGCGGCTGAGCCAGGTCATTTCCAGGTCGGCGGCGCTGAGGTTGGCGTCGTGCAGCCTGGCGCCGGAGAGGCGGGCGAACTCCAGGTAGGCGGCGGTCAGGTCGGCGCCCTTGAACTGCGCGCCCTGGCCGAACAGGCCCCAGCCCTGCACCGCCACCAGGCGGGCGCCGCTGAGGTCGGCCAGGCGCAGGTTGCTCTGCTGCAGGCTGGCGCGGGTCAGGTTGCTGCCCACCAGTCGGGCTTTCTCCAGGTTGGCCAGGTCGAGGTTGGCGTGGCGCAGGTCGGCGCCGGAAAGATCGGCCCCGGCCAGGTTGATCTTGTGCAGGTCGAGGTTGCGCAGGTCGGCATTGCGCAGGTCGGCGCCCGGGCATTGGCTTTCCGGCTCCAGGCGGCAGCCGCCGATCACCCGGACGGCATCCTCGGGGGTGGCCTCGGCTTGCGGGGCGGGGGCCTGGGCCCAGGCGAGCCCGACGACCAGCATCAGCAGGGGAAGGAACATGGGCAGGTAGTTCATGACGGCTCCTGGTGCGTGGCAGGGGAGTCGGCGCGCCCGCAGGCGCGCCGGGGAGGGTCAGCGGCTGGCGGTCTTGTTGTCCCAGCTCGGCAGCTTGAACACCCAGAACGAGCCGCCCTGGGCCACCGGCTTGGTCAGCTCTGCCATGTCGCCGCCCCACAGCGGCACGGCGCCGCCGTAGCCGACGGTCACGCCGATGTACTGCTCGCCGTCCTGTTCCCAGGTGATGGGCGGGGAGACGATGCCGCTGCCGGTCTGGAACTTCCACAGCTCCTTGCCGGTTTTCGCGTCGAAGGCCTTGAAGAAGCCGTCGCCGGTGCCGGTGAACACCAGGTTGCCCTTGGTGGCGAGAACGCCGGCCCAGAGCGGCAGGTGCTCGTTGTGCTCCCACACCACCTTGCCGGTGGTCGGGTCCATGGCGCGCAGGCTGCCGACGTGGTCGTCGTACATGCGCTTGATGCGGAAGCCCATGCCCAGGTAGGCGGAGCCTTTCTTGTAGTTGACCTCCTCGGTCCAGTAGTCCTCCTTCCAGTTGTTGGCCGGCACATAGAACAGGCCGGTGTCCTGGCTGTAGGCCATGGGGTTCCAGTTCTTGCCGCCGAGGAAGGGCGGGGAGACCTCCACCGCCTTGCCGTGCTTCTGGCCCGGCTCGGGCAGGGGCGGGCGCTGGCCTTCGTTCTCCACCGGGCGGCCGGTCTTCAGGTCGATGTGGCTGGCCCAGGTGATGTTGTCGACGAAGGGGAAGGCGTTCTGCAGCTTGCCGTTGGTGCGGTCCACCACATAGAAGAAGCCGTTGCGGTCGGCGTGGGCGGTGGCTTTCACCACCTTGCCGTCCTTGCCCTTGTAGTCGAACAGCACCAGCTCGTTGTTGCCGGAGAAGTCCCAGGCGTCGTTCGGGGTGTGCTGGTAGAACCACTTCACCTCGCCGGTGCTCGGGTCCACGCCCACCTGGCCGGAGGTGTAGAGGCTGTCGTAGTCGTGGGGGTTGCCGCCCTTGGCGGTGCGCGCCCAGGTGTTCCACGGGCCGGGGTTGCCCGCGCCAACGATGATGGTGTTGGTCTCGGCGTCGAAGCTGGCGCTCTGCCAGGGGGCGCCGCCACCGTGGCTCCAGGCCTCGACCTTGCCGGTGGGGGAGTTCTTGTCGTCCGGCCAGGAGGGCGCCTTCACATCGCCCGTCGGGGTGCTGTCCTTGCCATTGAGGCGGCCCATGTGGCCCTCGACGAAGGGGCGCATCCAGACTTCCTCGCCGGTGTCCGGGTCGCGGGCGTAGAGCTGGCCGACCACGCCGAATTCGTCACCGGAGCTGCCGTGGATCAGCAGCGTCTTGCCGGTCTTCTGGTCCTTGATCAGGGTCGGGGCGCCGGTCATGGTGTAGCCGGCGGTGTGATCGCCGAACTTCTTGTTCCACACCACCTTGCCGGTGTCCTTGTTCAGCGCCACCAGGCGGCCGTCCAGGGTGCCGAAGAAGATCTTGTCGCCGTAGATGGCGGCGCCGCGGTTGACCACGTCGCAGCAGGGGCGGATGTCGTCGGGCAGGCGGTGGTTGTAGACCCACAGGCGCTTGCCGGTCTTGGCGTCGAGGGCGAACACGCGGGAATAGGAGCCGGTGACGTAGACCACACCGTCGCGCACGATCGCCTGGGATTCCTGGCCGCGCTGCTTCTCGTCGCCGAAGGAGTAGGACCAGGCCGGCACCAGCTTGAACACGTTCTGGTCGTTGACCTGGGCCAGGGGGCTCCAGCGCTGGGCGTTGGTGCCCATGCCGTACTGCAGCACGTCCTTGACCGAGACATGGTCGTTGGCGATGTCTTCCCAGGTCACGTTGGCGGCGAAGGCCCCGGCGCTGGCGGCGAGGCCACCGGCGAGCAGGAGGCCCTTGATGGCGAGGCTGAGCGGGCTGGCAGGTTGGGGGTGCGATCTTGTTGTCATGTGTGCGGTTCCCGTGGTCGTTGTGGACCAGTGCGCCACCTGGCGTCCTGGCGCTTCGAATACTGGAAGCGCCACCGCCTGCGGGATACGGAAAAACTCCCGCGCTTGCCGGGAAAACTTCCCAGTGCGGGCATGACTTGGAAGTGCTGCCAAAGCGCCTCGATACACCTCCGCCCGGCCTGCTACCAAGGGAGTAGGGCGCGGCCACCAAAGCAGCATTCGGCCGTTGTCGACGGCTCCTTACCATCCTCGTCACCACGCTCCTGCCGAGCGTTCGCCTTGCCCAGCATCTCGAAGAGGATGGAAGTCATGAATAACAAGAACGCCCTGCGTGGCCTGATGTTCCTTGCCGGTCTGAGTCTCACCGGTCTTGCCCTGGCCCATGGCGATGTCGTGCCGCAGGCCGTCAACACCGATGGCCTGGAGCCCCTGGGCAAGGAATGGCGCGACACCAACCCCTACCGCGCGCCCTATGAGAAGAACGCCCTGGCGGTGGAGATCGGTTCCTCGGCCTACAACCAGAACTGCGCCCGTTGCCACGGCCTGGAAGCCAAGTCCGGTGGCATCGCCCCCGACCTGCGCCTGCTCGAAATCAGCGCCGATGGCGACGAGTGGTTCAAGGAACGGGTGATCAACGGCGCGGTGCGCGATGGCGCGGTGTACATGCCGAAGATGGCCGACTTCCTCAGCCAGGAAGCGCTCTGGGCCATCCGCTCCTACCTGGAAAGCGTCCACGTCGAAGAGTGATCGCCATGCGCCTGCTCGCCCTGCTGTGCTGGTTGCTGTGCCTGCCGCTGGCGCAGGCGCAGGTCCGCCCCTATGACGACATCCTCGCCTCGGGGGTTCTCAAGGTCGCGCTCTACGAGAACTTCCCGCCCTACAGCTTCCAGCAGGACGGCCAGGCCCGCGGCGTCGACGTCGACCTGGCCAATGCCCTGGCCGCAGCGCTGGGGCTGAAGGCCGAGCTGATCTGGGTGACCCCCGGCGAGAAGCTCGACGACGACCTGCGCAACTACATCTGGAAGGGCCACTACCTTCGCCCCAAATTGCTCGCGGACCTGATGCTGCGCGTGCCCTACGACCGTGACTACACCGCGCGGCGCAACGACGTGGGCGAGTTGGTCAACGAACAGGTGGTGATCTTCGCCCCCTACCAGCGCGAGCGCTGGCACCTGGTGCACGACACCCGGCGCCTGCCGGCGGTGGACAGCATCGGCGTGTTCCGCCTGCACCCCATCGGCGTCGAGCTGGAGAGCGTGCCGTCCTTCTACCTGACCTCGGTGTTCAACGGCCAGCTCAGTGCCAACACCCGCCACTACCCGAGCCCGGCCGCCGCCTTCACCGCCATGCGGGGCGCCGAGGTGGACGCGGTGATGGCCCTGCGCGGCGAGCTGCAGTGGCTGCTGCACCAGGCCGCCGACCCGGCGCTGCAATCCTCCGACAACACCTACCCCAACCTCGGCCAGCCCCTGTGGGACATCGGCATGGCGGTGCACGAGTCCAACCGCCAGCTTTCCAACGCGCTGGACATGGAGGTGGAGGCGATGGTCCGCGATGGCCGGCTGGCCGCTATATACGCCCGCTACGGGCTGACCTACGAGCTGCCCGGCCTCTACCAGGACGTGCAATGAGGCGGGCCCCGGCCTGCCAGGGAGAACCACCATGCGCCACCTGAACACGCTGCTGCTGGGCTTGTGCCTGGGTGCCCAGGCCCTGGCCGCGCCCGACCCGGGCAAGGACCCGATGCCCTCGGTGATGTGGGACTTCCACCACCAGCGCATCCTCGACGGCGCGCCCTACGTCTTCGACGACCGCGTGCAGCTGCTGGCGCCGCCCTTCGCCGAGGACGCCCGCCAGGTGCCGATCCAGGTGGACGCCCGCGCGCTGCCGGGCAAGGTGACGCGACTCATGGCCTGGGCCGAGCTCAACCCCATTCCGCGGGTGTTCGACTTCCGCCCCGGCGATGCCGTATTGCCGGTGGTGGCGATCCGTATCCGCATCGAGCAGGCCACGCCGATCCGCGCGGCGGCGCTGACCGAGGACGGTGTGTGGCACATCGGCTCGGCCTGGATCGACGCCGCCGGCGGCGGCTGCACCGCGCCCAGCGTGGTGCGCGCGCAACCGGGCTGGGAGGACCGCCTGGGGCAGATCCACGCCGCGCGCTTTCCCCTGGGGGACGACGAACGCCTGCGCCTGCGCGTCGACCACCCGATGGACAACGGCCTGGTGGGCGGCATCCCCGAGTTCTTCCTCAACCAGGCCGAACTGCGCGACGCCGCCGGCAAGCCCCTGGCGACCCTGGAGCTGTTCCCGGCCGTGGCCGAGAACCCCACCCTCAGCCTGGACGTGAAGGGCCACGCAGGCGCGCGCCTGTGGCTGCGCGACAACAACGGCAACGAATTCGAAGGGGGGCTCTAGGCATGCGCCTGCTCGTGCTGGTGTTCCTCGTCGTGCTGCCGCTGCTGTCCCGCGCCGAGCTGGACTACACCCTGCAACCCCGGCAGATCGCCGAGGGCACCTGGCTGCTGGAAGGCAGCACCGACAACTTCGCGGCGGGCAATGGCGGCAACGTGGTCAACACCGCCTTCATCGTCACCGACGACGGCGTGGTGGTGATCGACAGCGGCCCCTCCAAACGCTACGGCGAAGCCCTGCGCCGGGCCATCGCCACGGTGACGTCGCAACCGGTGAAGCGGCTGCTGATCACCCACCACCACCCGGACCACGCGTTGGGCAACCAGGCCTTCGCCGACGTGCCCATCGCCGCCTTGCCCGGCACCACCGAACTGCTGCGCCAGCAGGGCGACGCCATGGCCGAGAACATGTATCGCCTGGTGGGCGACTGGATGCGCGGCACCGAGGTGCTGCTGCCTACCGAGGCGGTCACCCCCGGCACCTTCAGCATCGGTGGCCACCCGCTGCGCCTACTGGCCCTGCGCGGCCACACCGGGGCGGACCTGGCGATCCTCGACGAGCGCACCGGCGTGCTCTTCGGCGGCGACCTGCTGTTCTACCAGCGCGCCCTCACCACCCCCAACAGTCCGGGGCTGGACACCTGGCTCGCCGACCTCGACCAGCTCCAGGCGCTGCCCTGGAAACTGCTGGTGCCCGGCCACGGCCCGGTGGCCCGCGACGAGGAGATCTTCACCCAGATGCGCGACTACCTCGGCTGGCTCGACGGCCTGCTGCGCGAGGGCGCCAAACGCGGCGCGGAGATGAACGAACTGATCCGCGCGCCCATCCCCGAACGCTTCGCCGGCATCAGCCTGACCCGCTACGAGCTGGTGCGCAGCGTCAGCCACCTCTACCCGCGCTACGAGCGCGAGCGCCTGCCCCGGGCGGAGTGACTCATTCGCCGGAAACCGTTTCGCGAATGAATTGGCTCTGTCTGCGTTAGCTGTTGTGGTTTTAATGCAAGCGCTCAAGCCCGGCCATTACCGGGCGCCCAAGGGTTCGTGCCACCTCCACCGCATGGGTTTCGCTTCGCTCTACACCATCCTACGAAAGCCTGTGCGCACCACGTGGCGATGCGCTGGACGAAGAAAGGTGGGGCAGCCGCCAACGCCCCTCCAGGAGGCCGAACGCAGTCGTTGCGCCGGGGGACGGGGACGAGCGGCATGGATGCCGCGAGAGGCGCGCCAGGCCATGGATGGCCCATCGCGCCGGCCCCCAGAGCGACGATGGAGTGAGGGAACCCCGGCGAAGCCGGGGCCGGATGATGGGGCAAGCGTTTTTGGTTCCTTTTTTGGCGATTGAAAAAAGGGACTCGCCCGGGGGGGCGAAACCAGAAACATCACCAGAGCTCTGCAATCAGCTGAGCTCAAATCCTCTAGCAACACTTAACGCAGACAGAGCCAATTCATTCGCCTGGGAGCGCGTAGCGGTCCCCATTGCGCAGCATGGACTTCGCCGCACTCTACCTCCGCTGCGCCTTGAGGAACAGCGAGAACAGCTCCGATTGCGACTTGATCCCGAGCTTGGCGTAGATGTGCTTGCGGTGGACCTTCACCGTCTCCGCCGAGATGGCCAGCTTGCGCGCCACTTCCTTGCTGGAGCAGCCGCTGAGCATCAGCCGGGCCACTTCCAGTTCGCGGGCGGTGAGGGCGCTTTCCACCTGCTGGCCCACCTGTTCCAGCTGCACTTCCCAGTTCGGCGCCGGTTGCGGCGCGCGGGTCAGCAGTTCGCGCTCGAAGGCCAGGCGCTGGCGCATCAGCGCCGTCACCCAGGGTTCCACCAGGCTCAGCAGGGCGATCTGCTCGGGGGTGAAGGCCTGGCGCGAGCCGAGGGACAGGCACAGGGTGCGCCCGCCCTCCAGCGTCACGTTGAACTGCAGCTCGTCGGCCACCACGTTGAGGCGGTGATAGCGCTGGTAGTAATCCGTCTGCTCGAAGCATTCCGGCGCCACGTCGGCCAGGCGCAGTAGGCCGCCCCGGGTGCTCTCGCGGCTGTGGATGTAGAAGGGGTCGAGCAGGTAGAGACCGTCCAGGTAGTCCTGGAATAGCAGGTCCGGCTCGCCGTCCTCGCCCGGGCATTCGGCGAACACCTGGGGCCGGCCCTCGCTGAACAGCAGCGCCACCCAGCTGTCGTGGGGCACGTACTGGCCGAGGGTGCGCACCAGAGCGACCCAGAAACCCGGGGCGTCCAGGGCTTCGATCAGTTGCCCCACCGAGCGGTGCCAGGCGATGTCCTGCAGGCTCAACGTCATGCTTCTACCCCTGATGGGTTACCACGCGGGCGTAATTTCACCGGAAGCGTCGGCGGTTCCATACTTCGGGAACACCCGGGACCGACGCAGCGCGCATTCTGACCGGTTTGCGCAATCAGGTCTCGTGCCAAGACAAGAATCAGGAGTCCCCATGAAGGTCGAACTCGTCCAGCTGGCCGGTCGTGACGGCGATACCGCCCACAACCTCGCCCGCGCCCTGGAAGCCATCGCCGCCTGCGCCGCCGACACCGATCTGGTGGTGTTCCCGGAAACCCACCTGATGGGCTTCCCCACTCGCGAGAACATCGCCGCCGTCGCCGAGCCGCTGGATGGCCCCACCGTCCAGGCCGTGCAGCGTGCCGCCCGCGAGCGCGACGTCGCCGTGGCCATAGGCGTGGCCGAGAACGATGCCGGCACCTACTACAACACCACGCTGCTGATCACCCCTGACGGCATCGCCCTCACGTACCGCAAGACCCACCTCTGGGCCTCGGACCGCGGCATCTTCACCCCCGGCGACCGCTACGCCACCTGCCTGTACAAGGGCGTGCGCGTGGGCCTGCTGATCTGCTTCGACATCGAATTCCCCGAGAGCGCCCGCGCCCTCGGCCAGCTCGGCGCCGAGCTGATCATCGTCACCAACGGCAACATGGACCCCTACGGCCCCACCCACCGCACCGCGATCATGGGGCGCGCCATGGAGAACCAGGCCTTCGCCGTGATGGTGAACCGCGTGGGTGAGGGCGATGGTGACCTGGTGTTCGCCGGTGGCAGCGCCGTGGTCGACCCCTTTGGCCGCCTGCTGCTGGAAGCCGGGCGCGAGGAGTGCCGGCAGATCATCGAGCTGGAACTCGGCCAGATCGCCGCCGCGCGCAGCGACTACCGCTACCTCGACGACCGCCGCATGGTGCTGCCCGGCGAGATGCGCGAGCACGCCGACGGCCGCCGCGAGTTGCTGATTCCCTGATTGCCCATTTGATGGGCGCCCCCGAGGCGCCCGCATTGCCGCCTGCATTGGGCGGTCGCTCCACCTTCGCCGACTTCGGCTCTGCCATAACAACCAACAATTCGGAGTAGCAGTAATGGCTCGTCTTCAGCGCACCCTGTCGCTGGGGTCCGTGGTGCTGTTCGGCATCGCGTACATGACCCCGATCATCGTCCTCGGCACCTTCGGCATCCTCGCCGACGTCACCCAGGGCCTGGTTCCCGCCGCCTACGTGGCCGCCTCCCTGGCCATGCTGTTCACCGCGCTCAGTTATGCACGGATGGCCGCGGCCTTCCCGGTTGCCGGCTCGGCCTACACCTACGTGCGCAAATCCATCAGCCCCAAGCTGGGCTTCCTCGCCGGCTGGGCGGTGCTGCTGGACTACCTGTTCCTGCCCATGGCCATCTGGCTGATCGGCGCGGCCTACCTGCATTCGGCCTTCCCTGGTGTGCCCCAGGCCGTCTGGGTACTGGCCTTCATCGGCGTCACCACGGCCATCAACGTGGTCGGCCTGAAGCTGGCGAAGAACGTCAACGGCGCGCTGATGCTGGTGCAGTTCCTGGTGCTGCTGGCCTTCGTCGCGCTCTGCGTGCACTACGTGCTGGGCGATGCCAGCAAGCCGCTGTGGTCCTTGGCGCCCTTCGTCGGCGAGGGGCTCAACCTGCCGCTGGTGATGAGCGGCGCGGCCATCGCCTGCTACTCCTTCCTCGGCTTCGACGCGGTGAGCACCCTCACCGAAGAGACCCGCGACCCGAGCCGCACCATCCCCAAGGCGATCCTGTTGATCACCCTGGTCGGCGGCCTGATCTTCATCCTCACCTCCTACTTCGTGCAGCTGGCGCACCCGTCCATCGAGTTCCAGAGCGCGGATTCGGCGGCCTACGAGATCGCCCGCAACATCGGCGGCGATGTGTTCGTCTCGGTCTTCCTCATCGGCCTGATCGTCGGCCAGTTCACCTCGGGCCTCTCCGCCCAGGCCAGCGCCTCGCGCCTGCTGTTCGCCATGGGCCGCGACGGCGTGCTGCCGCAATCCCTGTTCGGCCGCCTCAGCGAGCGCTTCGGCACCCCGGTGGGCAGCATCGTGCTGTGCGGCGTGGTGGCCCTGCTGGCACTGGAGATGGACGTGACCACCTCCACCTCCTTCATCAACTTCGGCGCCTTCCTGGCCTTCAGCCTGGTGAACCTGTCGGTGATCTTCCACTACTGGCTGCGCAGCGATAAACGCGGCCCGCGCGAGGCGCTGCTGTTCGTGGTCAGCCCGCTGATCGGCATGGTCTCCACCCTGTGGCTGATGATCAGCCTCGACCACCTGGCCATCATCCTCGGCCTGTCGTGGCTGGCCCTGGGCGTGATCTACCTCGCCTGGCTCACCGGTGGCTTCCGTCGCCAGCCGCCGGAACTGCACTTCGAAGAGGCCTGATGGCCGCGCCGGGGAGGGCGGGCACCGTGCTCGCCCGCCCGGCGGAATAGACGCCCGATCCGAGGCGGCAAAGGTCGGTTTCCTGGCATAAAGTGGGCGCTCTTTTCCCCACGGTTCCGGAGCCGGCCATGGATGCCCCGCTGTTCGATTCGCTACCCGATGACGAGACCCTGTACCAGGCGCTGCTGGAGCGCGACCCGGCCTATGAGGGCTTCGCCTTCGTCGGGGTCAAGAGCACCGGGGTGTTCTGCCGCCTGACCTGCGCCGCGCGCAAGCCCAAGCGGGAGAACTCGGTGTTCTTCGGCAGCATCAAGGCCTGTGTCGAGGCGGGCTTCCGCCCCTGCCTGCGCTGCCGCCCGCTGGACCAGGTGGGCGCCCAGGAGCCGCTGGTCAAGGAACTGATCGCGCTGCTGGAGCAGGACCAGGAGCGGCGCTGGCTGGAAGGCGATCTGGTCGCCCTCGGCCACGACCCGTCCACGGTGCGCCGTGCCTTCAAACGCCACTTCGGCGTGACCTTCCTCGAGATGGCCCGCCTGCGCCGCATCGGCCAGGGCCTCGCCCAGCTCTCCGCCGGTGCACGGGTGGTGGACGCCCAGGTGACCGCCAGCTTCGATTCCGACAGCGGCTTCCGCAGCGCCTTCACCCGCCTGCTGGGTGAGCCGCCGTCGCAACTGCGCGGGCGCGAGCTGCTCAAGGCCGACTGGCTGGAAACGCCCCTGGGCGTGATGCTGGCGGTGGCGGATGCGCAATCCCTGCACCTGCTGGAATTCTTCGACCGGCCGGCCCTGGCCAACGAACTGAAGAACCTGCAGAAACTCACCGGCACCAGCATCGGCTTCGGCCGCTTCGCCCCCATCGACCAGATCGAGGCGGAGCTGTCGCGCTACTTCGCCGGCGAGCCGGTGGTCTTCGCCACGCCGCTGGCCATGGGCGCCTCGGCCTTCACCCGCAGCGTGTGGCAGGCCCTGCGCGAGATCCCCTTCGGCATCACCTGCAGCTACGCCGACCTGGCCCGCGCCATCGGCTCGCCCTCATCGGTGCGCGCCGTGGCCCGCGCCAATGGCACCAACCAGATCGCCATCGTCATCCCCTGCCACCGCATCATCGGCTCCGACGGCTCCCTCACCGGCTACGGCGGCGGGCTGTGGCGCAAGCGCTGGCTGATCGAGCATGAGCGGCGGATGGCGCGCGCGGTCCCGGGCTGAAGCCCGGGCTACTTGGCTGGCGCGTGCTTCCTCGTAGGAGCGAGCTCTGCTCGCGAAGACCTTGGCGGTGCTGCGCACCGCTTGGCGAATGAATTCGCCCCTACAAGGGCTGTGCCGTCGTAGGGCGGGTGCAACCCGCGTGGCGTGCACGCGGGTCGTGGGGGCGGTCAGGCCGGGTTGGTCTGGCCGATGTGGGCGTCGCGGCGGGGCTCGGCTTCGGCATCCGGGTCGCCGTTGTCCCGCTCGGCAGTGGAGAGTTCGCTGGCGCGGTGGCCGGTGATGCGCAGCAGGGCCAGGGTGCAGACCAGCGACACCACCGCGTAGAGGGCGGAGGCGATGGCGACGCCGACGATGCTGCCCGTGGAGTTGAGGATCCACTGGGCCAGCAGCGGGGTGCCGCCACCCACCAGCAACGAGCACAGCTGGTAGGCCAGCGACAGGCCGGAGTAGCGCACCCGGGTGGGGAAGGCGCGGGCCAGGATGCCGCCGATGGCGCCGTAGAACATGGCGTGGGGGATGGTCGCCAGGCACATGCCGACGGCGGCGATCCAATACACGTTGGTTTCCACGGCGAAGAACATCGCCGGCATCAGGATGAACTCCGGCAGCACCATGATCGCCACCGCCTTGCGCATGTCGATGCGGGTGGTCAGCAGCGCGCCGATGGGCTGGCTGATGAACTGCACGATCAGGGCGATGACGATGATGCTGAGGAAGGTGCTCTGGCTGTAGCCCAGGGTCTTGGTGGCCCAGGACAGGGCGAAGGTGCTCTTGAAGTAGGTGACGTGGATCACCGGCAGGGTGCCCGCGCCGAGCAGCACCACCAGCCAGTGTTTGCGCAGCACTTCGAGGATCGGCAGCTTGGCGGTCTTCTTCTCGCGCATCAGGCGCTGCATGTCCGCCGACTCTTCCAGGGTCAGGCGGATCACCATGCCGATGATCACCAGCATGGCCGAGAGCAGGAAGGGCACGCGCCAGCCCCATTGCAGGAAGTCCGGCATGGGCAGGCTGCTCAGGGCGAAGAAGGCCAGGGTCGCCAGCAGGTTGCCGGTGGGCGAGCCCTGCTGGGCGAAGGCGGCGTAGAGGATGCCCTTGCCCTTGGGCGCGCTCTCGCTGGCGATGAGGATGGCGCCACCCCATTCGCCGCCGACGGCGATGCCCTGGATCACCCGCAGGAACACCAGCGCCACCGGTGCCCAGACGCCGATCTGCGCGTAGGTGGGCAGCAGGCCGATGCCGGTGGTGGCCAGGCCCATCATGATCAGGGTGATCACCAGGGTGGTCTTGCGGCCGATGCGGTCGCCCAGGTGGCCGAAGATGATGCCGCCCAGGGGCCGGGCGATGAAGCCGGACCAGAGCGTGGCGAAGGACAGCAGGGTGGCGACGCCCGGGTCCATGTCGGCGGGGAAGAACACCTTGCCGAAGACCAGCGCGGCGGCCAGGCCGTAGATATAGAAGTCGTACCACTCGATGGTGGTGCCGATGAAGGAAGCGATGCCCGCCTTGCGGGCCTTGCGATGCTGTTCCCGGTCGTCCGGGTGCAGGGCGTGGTTCATGGACTCCACCTCTTTGTTGTTTTTATCTGGCGAACCAGCCGCATGCCCGCCGGTGCAGGCAAGGTCGTGGCGGGGTGGCTGGTGCGTGGTTTGGGACTCGAGTCGAGCCGGAGTCTAGGAGCGCGGGCGGCAAATCAATAGTCGTTTGTTCTTATGGCGCGATAACCGAATCCGTATCGTCGCCGGGCAGTTGCTGCAGCAGCCGGGCGAGGAAGGCATGGGCCGCTTCGGGGGCGTTTTCCTCGCTGAACAGGGCGTGGATCTCCGACTGCGCGCCGGCTTGCTTCAGCGGTACGCCGACCACGCCGGGCCAGGCGCGGCACAGGGATTCCGGCAGCAGCGCGACGCCCATGCCCTGGCCGACCATGGCGGCGATGGTCTGCCACAGCCGCGCCTCGTGGCGGATCTGCGGGCTGAAGCCGGCCGCCACGCAGCAGGCGATGATCAGGTCGTGGTAGTGCGGTGCCGCCGGGCGCGGGAAGAGGATGAAGGGCTCCTCGCACAGTTCGCCCAGGTCGAGCTTCGCCGCACCGGCCAGGCGATGGCCCGGTGGCAGGCAGCAGAGGAAGGGCTCGGCCAGCAGCGGCTCGGCGCGTAGCCCGGCCGGCAGCGGGCCGCGATGGACGAAGCCGATGTCGATCTGCCCACGTTGCAGGGCCAGGGCCTGCTCGGCGCTGTTCATCTCCTGCAGCACCACCTCCATGCCCGGGTGCGCCTCCTCGAAGCGGCGCACCGCCGCCGGCAGGCCGCGGTAGAGCATGGAGCTGACGAAGCCCACCCGCAGCCGCCCCAGCGCGCCCTGGGCCGAGCGCAGGGTCAGGCGCCGTGCCTGCTCGGCCTGCTGCAACAGGCTACGGGCCTCGTCCAGTAGCACCTGGCCGGCGGCGGTGAGCTTCACCGATTTGTTGGTGCGCACCAGCAGCTGCACGCCCAGCTGTTCCTCCAGTTTCTTGATGTCGAAAGACAGCGCCGGCTGGGAGATGAACAGGCGCGCGGCGGCGCGGCCGAAGTGCAGTTCCTCGGCGACGGCGATGAAGTAGCGAAGCTGCTTGAGGTCCATCCGATGCCCCTTTCAACGATATGTTTTTCTTATCGTATGGGCTTTTTATTCTATTGGATACTTATCGAAGGGCTTCCTAGTCTCGGCGCACGACAAGAAGGAGTGACGCCATGAACGCCCTGCTCGAACGCCCCGTCATCGACGACCTGAACATCCCCGACAGCAGCGGGATGAACCTCTTCGATGCCGACCCCGATCTCGCCCGCCTGCTGTCCCTGTACCTCCCCGAAGCAGTGCTGGCGCCCTGGCTGCCGCGCCTGCAGGCGCTGGGTGCCCGTGCCGGTGGCGAGTTGGACCGCCTGGCGCTCTCGGCCGACAAGAACCCCCCGGTGCTGGCCAGCCGCACTCGCCGTGGCGAGGACCTGCAGCGGGTGCTCAAGCACCCCGACTACGTGGCCCTGGAGCGCGTCGCCTACGCAGAGCTCGGCCTGGCTTCCATGAGCCATGTGGCGGACGGCCCGCCGCCCTTGATCAAGTACGCGTTGACCTACCTCTTCGTGCAGGCGGAGTTCGGCCTCTGCTGCCCGGTGAGCATGACCGACTCCCTCACCCGCACCCTGCGCAAGTACGGCGCCCCCGAGCTGGTGGAGCGCTACCTGCCCAGCCTGGCCTCGCGGGATTTCGACACCCTGTTCCAGGGCGCCATGTTCATGACCGAGCAGGCCGCCGGTTCCGACGTGGCACGCACCCGCACCCGTGCCCGCCTCGAAGGCGGCCAGTGGACGCTGCACGGAGACAAGTGGTTCTGCTCCAACCCGGACGCGGACCTGGCCATGGTGCTGGCGCGCCCCGAGGACGCCCCCGAGGGCATGGCCGGGGTAAGCCTGTTCCTGCTGCCCAGGCTCCGGCCGGACGGCAGCCGCAACGCCTATCGCATCGTGCGCTTGAAGGACAAGCTCGGCACCCGCTCCATGGCCAGCGGCGAGATCGTCCTGGAAGGCGCCACCGCCTACCTGATCGGCGAGGTGGGGCGCGGCTTCCAGCAAATGGCCGACATGGTCAACATGTCGCGCCTGTCCAACGGCGTGCGCGCCGCCGGACTGATGCGCCGGGCGCTCAACGAGGCGCTGTTCGTCGCCCGCCACCGCCAGGCCTTCGGCAAGCGCCTGGTGGACATGCCGCTGATGCAGCGCCAGTTGCTCAAGCAGATGCTGCCGGCCGAGCAGGCCCGCTCCCTGTACATGCAGATCGCCACGCTGCTGCCCCGCGCCGATGGCGGCGACGAGGCGGCACAGAAGTGCGTGCGCATCCTCACCCCGCTGATCAAGTTCCGCGCCTGCCGCGATGCCCGCCGGGTCACTGGCGACGCCATGGAGGTGCGCGGCGGCGTCGGCTACATCGAGGAATGGAGCGATGCGCGGCTGGTGCGTGACGCCCACCTGGGCTCCATCTGGGAGGGCACCAGCAACATAGTCGCCTTGGACATCGCCCGCGCCGTGACCCGCGAAGGCGCACTGGAGCCCTTGCAGCACCACCTGCAAGGGCTGCTGGACGAAGCCGCCCTGCCGGCGGCGGCCGACCACCTGCTGCGCGACTGCCTGAGCCGCGCCGTGGCCACCCTTCAGCGTGTCGCCGAGGAGCGCCGCCACCAGCAGGTGCGCCAGGCCGGCAGCGCCCTCTACCACGTCGTCAGCGCCGTGTTCATGGCCTGGGAGGCCTCGCGCCTGGCCCCGGACCACCGCCGCCTGGCCCTGGCCCTGCTGGTGCTGCGCCACCGCGTGCTGCCCCTCGACCCGCTGGAACTGGACGGCGAGGAGGCGAGCGATGCGCTGCTGCCGCGCCTGCTGGAAGAAGGGCCGCTGAGCCTGGACGACGCCCTGACCCTGCTGCCCCACTGACCCGCTCGATGAGACCTAACACGATGACGACGAGCACTCCCCGAGGCGCCCTGCAGGGCGTCAAGGTCATCGACCTCAGCCGCGTGCTGGGCGGCCCTTACTGCTCCCAGGCCCTGGCCGACCACGGTGCCGAGGTGATCAAGCTGGAACCGCCGGCCGGTGACGAGACCCGTGGCTGGGGCCCGCCCTTCGAGGGCGACACGGCCTCCTACTTCCGTGGCATCAACCGCAACAAGAAGGGCCTGGTGGTGGACCTTGGCCAGGCCGAAGGCCTCGACCTGCTGATGCGCCTGCTGGAAGACGCCGACGTGCTGCTGGAGAACTTCAAACCCGGCACCCTGGAGCGCTGGGGCATCGGCTATGCCGAGGTGCTGGCCGAGCGCTTCCCCAGGCTGATCCATTGCTCGGTATCCGGCTTCGGCGCCAACGGCCCCTTGGGCGGGCTGCCCGGTTACGACGCGGCGATCCAGGCCATGGCCGGGCTGATGAGCGTGAACGGTGAAGCCCAGGGTGGGCCGCTGCGGGTGGGCCTGCCGGTGGTGGACATGGTCACCGGGCTCAACGCCCTGGCGGGCATCCTCCTGGCGCTGCACGAGCGCGAGCGCAGCGGGCGTGGCCAGTCCGTGGACATCACCCTCTACGACTGCGGCATCTCCCTGTTGCACCCGCACCTGCCCAACTATTTCGGCTCCGGCCGGGTGACTCCGCGCAGCGGCAACGCCCACCCCAATATCGCCCCCTACGACAGCTACCGCACCGGCGGCGAGCCGATCTTCCTCGCCGTGGGCAATGACCGCCAGTTCGCCCGGCTTTGCGAGCACCTGGGTGCCGAAGCACTGCTGGACGACCCGCGCTTCGTCGACAACGGCAGCCGCTCGGTGCACCGCGAGGCCCTGAAGGCCGCGCTGGAAGGCTACCTGGCCGGGCACGACGGCCCGCCCCTGGCCGAGGCGCTGATCCGCCTGGGCGTGCCCTGTGGCGCAGTGGCCACGGTGGACCAGGTGATCGCCCACCCGCATACCCTGCACCGCGGAATGCTGGTGGAGCTGGGCGATTACCGCGGCATCGCCTCGCCAGTGAAGCTCTCGCGCACCCCGGCGCAGTACCGCAGCCCGCCGCCGGCCCTGGGCGAACACAGCCGCGAGCTGCTCGATGGCCTTGGCCTGGATGCCGTGTGCATCGACGACCTCGTCCGGCGCGGCGTGGTGCGCGGCTGACGCACCCCCGTTTCCCCTGCACAGAGAACTGATCGGAGATCGTCATGACGGTCCATGAAGAACGCTTTTGCCCGCCGCCACCGCTGCGGCTCGAACACCCCGGCCCCGGCATCGCCCTGCTGACGCTGGATCGCCCGGAGCGGCGCAACGCCCTGGACATGGCCCTGCGCCGTGCCTTGGCCGACGCCGTGCAGGGCCTGGACGACGACCCCAAGGTGCGGGCCATCGTCATCAGCGGCGGCCCCACGGTCTTCGCCGCCGGCGCCGACCTGGGGGAGCTGGTGGAAGCCGGCCCGCTGCAGGTGCAACAACGGCGCGTGGAGCGTTATTGGCAGGCCCTGGCGCAGTGCCGCAAGCCGCTGATCGCCGCGGTCAACGGCCTGGCCCTCGGTGGGGGCTGCGAGCTGGCGCTGCACGCCGACCTGATCGTCGCCGGCGCCACGGCGCGCTTCGGCCAGCCCGAGGTGCGCCTCGGCATCATGCCCGGCGCCGGTGGCACCCAGCGGCTGGTGCGGGCGCTGGGCAAGTACCGGGCGCTGCGCCTGCTGCTGACCGGTGCCCTGGTGGGCGCCGAGGAGGCCCTGGCCATGGGCCTGGTCAGCGAGCTGGCCGACGACGACGCGCTGCCCCGCGCTTTGGCGCTGGCCGAAGAGATCGCCCGCCTGCCGGCGCTGGCCGTGGCGCAGATCAAGGCGGTGGTGCGCGACGGTGCCGACCTGCCCCTGGAGAGCGCGCTGCTGCTGGAGCGCCAGGCCTTCCAACTGCTGTTCGACAGCCAGGACCAGAAGGAGGGCATGCGCGCCTTCCTCGCCAAGCGCGAGCCGGAGTACCAGGGCCGATGAACGGGAGCGAAATCACCCACCTCGGCGTGGTCGGCTGCGGCGCCATGGGCCAGGGCATCGCCCAGTTGGCGGCCTGCGCCGGCTTGCAGGTGCGGTTGCACGACGTGCGGCCCGAGGCGGCGGCACAGGCCCGCGAGCGCATCCTTGCTGAGCTGGAGAAACAGCGGGACAAGGGCCGCGTCAGCGACGCCCAACTGGAGCAGGCCCGTGTCGGCCTGCTGGCGGTGGAAGGGTTGCAGGGCCTGGCCGGCTGCCAGCTGGTGGTGGAGGCGATAGTCGAGGAGCTGCCCGCCAAGCAGGCTCTGTTCCGCCAGTTGGAGGCGCTGCTGGGGGGCGTGGCGATTCTCGCCAGCAACACCTCGTCGCTGTCGATCACCGCCATCGCGGCGGCCTGCGAGGCGCCGGGGCGGGTGGCCGGGCTGCACTTCTTCAACCCGGTGCCGCGCATGCGCCTGGTGGAGGTGATCCCGGGGCTCGCCACCGACGAGCACGTGGTCGAGCGGCTGCTGGCGCTGGTGCGGCGGCTCGGGCACCAGCCGGTGCGGGCGCAGGACTCGCCGGGCTTCCTGGTCAACCATGCCGGGCGCGCCTATGGCACCGAGGCGCTGCGCATCCTTGCCGAGGGTGTGGCGGCGCCGGCCGAGGTGGATGCCTTGCTGCGCGATGGCACGGGCTTCCCCATGGGTCCCTTCGAGCTGATGGACCTGGTGGGCCTGGACGTCAGCGTGCCGGTCATGGAGTCCATCTACCGGCAGTACTACGAAGAGCCGCGCTACCGCCCGCACCCCTTGCTGCGCCAGCGCCTGGCTGCCGGCCACTTGGGGCGCAAGAGCGGGCGTGGCTTCCATCGCTATCCACCGCCCGACGCTGTGGAGCAACCACCGATCGTGGCGTTGGATGGGCCACGGATGCCGGTGTGGCTGGGCCTGGACGAAGGCTTCGACGCTGCGCTTCTGCGCCCCTGGCTGGAAGGCCTGGGCGCGGTATTGGAGGAGGGCGAGCGGCCTTCCACAGAGGCGCTCTGCCTGCTGGCGCCCCTGGGCCTGGATGCCACCGAGGCGGCGTTGCACCTCGAACTCGACCCCACCCGGGTGGTGGCTTTCGATGCCCTGGCCGAGCGGGCCTCGCACCGTTGCCTGATGTCCACGCCCGTCACTCGGCCGGACTGCCTGGAGGCCGCGCGAGCCCTGTTCGCGGCCGATGGCGGCAAGGTCACGGTGATCCGCGACAGCGCTGGCTTCGTGGTCCAGCGCACCCTGGCCGGCATCGTCAACCTGGCCTGCGACATCGCCCAGCAGGGCATCGCCACGCCGGCCGATATCGACCTGGCCCTGCACCTGGGCCTGGGTTACCCACTGGGCCCGCTGGCCTGGGGTGACCACCTGGGCGCCGCGCGGGTGCTGTCGATCCTCCAGCGCCTGCACGCCCTCAGCGGTGACCCGCGCTACCGCCCCAGCCCCTGGCTGCGCCGCCGCGCGCGGCTGGGCCTGTCCCTGCTGCATGTCGATGCCCCCTTCCAAGGAGAACGCTGATGCTCGATGCCTATATCTATGGCGGCCTGCGCACGCCCTTTGGCCGTCACGGCGGCGCCCTGGCTCCGGTGCGCCCGGACGATCTCGTCGCTGGCCTGCTGATGCCGGTGCTGACGGCCGCCGGGTTGCCGCTGGAGGCGCTGGACGAGGTGATCCTCGGCTGCACCAACCAGGCCGGGGAAGACAGCCGCAACCTGGCCCGCAACGCCCTGTTGGCGGCCGGGCTGCCCGTGCGCGTGGCCGGCCAGACGGTCAACCGCTTGTGCGCCAGCGGCCTGTCGGCGGTGGTCGACGCGGCGCGGGCGATCACTTGCGGCGAAGGCCGGCTGGTCCTGGCCGGCGGCGCCGAGAGCATGTCGCGAGCGCCCTTCGTCATGGCCAAGGCGCAGCGTGCCTTCAGCCGTGACCTGGAGGTGGCCGACAGCACCATCGGCGCGCGTTTCGCCAACCCGCGCCTGGTGGCGCGGCACGGCGCCCATTCGATGCCGGAGACGGGGGACGAGATCGCCCGCGCGTTCGGTATTTCTCGCGAGGCCGCGGACCGCTTCGCCCTGGCCTCGCAGCTGCGCTACCAGGCGGCGCTGGAGGCGGGCTTCTTCGCGGGCGAGATCCTGCCGGTGGAGATTCCTGGGCGCCGCGCGGGCGAGGTCACGCGGGTGGAGCGGGACGAGCATCCTCGCGCCGACATCGACCTCGCCAGGCTGGCCGGGTTGCCGGCGCTGTTCCCGGGGGGCGTGGTCACCGCCGGCAACGCCTCGGGCATCAACGATGGCGCCGCCCTGTTGCTGCTGGGTGACCGCGTCATCGGTGAGCGCCACGGCGTGCGGCCGCTGGCGCGGGTGCTGGCCAGCGCCAGCGTCGGTGTCGAGCCGCGGATCATGGGCATCGGCCCGCAGCCGGCGATCCAGCTGGCGCTGCAACGCGCCGGCCTGACGCTGGGCGAGGTCGACCTGATCGAAATCAACGAGGCCTTCGCCCCGCAGGTGCTGGCCTGCCTCAAGGGGCTGGGCCTGGAGGCGGACGACCCCCGGGTCAACCCCCACGGCGGCGCCATCGCCATCGGCCATCCACTGGGCGCCTCCGGTGCGCGCCTGGCGCTGACCGCCTGCCGCACCCTGCAACGCAAGAACCTGCGCTACGCCGTGGTCAGCCTCTGTGTGGGGCTGGGCCAGGGCGTAGCCATGGTCCTGGAGCGCACCTGAGCGCTCCCTGACGAAGGGGCGCCCCCCGGCGCCCCGAGCCTTGGAGAGCACCATGCATAACAACAAGAAACACCCCCCTGTCTTCATTGCCCTGCTGCTGGGCGGCGCGGCCCCCTGGGCCCTGGCCGCCGAGGGATTCATCGAGGGTTCCAGCGCCACCCTGCAGATGCGCAACTTCTACATGAACCGCGACTTCCGTAACGACACGGGCGATTCGCTGCACGAGGAGTGGGCCCAGGGCTTCCTCCTCGACTACCGCTCCGGCTACACGCCGGGCACCGTCGGGTTTGGTCTCGACGCCATGGGCCGGTTGGGCCTGAAGCTGGATTCCGGCAAGGGCCGCGCCGGCACCGGGCTGTTGGCGGTGCAGGACGATGGCCGCGCCGCCGATGACTACGGCCGTCTCGACGGCACCTTCAAGGCGCGGGTGTCGCGCAGCGAACTGAAGCTCGGCGCGCTGGTGCCGAAGCTGCCCACCCTGCAGCCGAACAACGGCCGCCTGTTCCCGCAGACCTTCCATGGCGGCCTGGTGGAATCCCGCGAGTGGGAGGGCCTGGGCTTCACCCTGGCGCGCCTGGACGAGGTGAGCCAGCGCAACGAGGGCGGGCGCAGCGACCTGGCGCTGTACAACCGCAACAAGCGCTTCACCGCCGGGCCGCGCGCCGGGCACCTGGACCTCGCCGGCGTCGATTGGGAGGCGCGCCCCGGCTGGGTGCTGAGCTATCACCATGCCGAACTGGAGGACCTCTACCGCCAGGACTTCTTCGGCCTCAAGGGCCGCCTGCCCCTGGGCGAGGACCGCCTGGAGCTGGACCTGCGCCTGTTCGACAGCCGCGATGCCGGCACCGGCTGGAGCCGCGAGATCGACAACCGCTCGGTCGGTGGCCTGTTCACCTACCGCCGCCACGACGGCCATGCCCTGGGCCTGGGGTTGCAGCGCATGAGTGGTCGCACCGCCTTCCCCTACGTGCAGGGGGCCGATGCCTACCTGGTGAACTTCGGCCAGTACTACGACTTCGTCGAGCGCGGCGAGCGCTCCTGGCAGTTGCGCTATGACTACGACTTCGCCGCCCTCGGGGTGCCGGGGCTGTCGCTGATGACCCGCTACTTCAAGGCCCGGGACGGCGAGCTGGGCGATGGCCGCTCGGTGGAGGGCTGGGAGCGCGACACGGACATCAAGTACGCGGTGCAGAGCGGCCCGCTCAAGGACCTGGGGCTGACCTGGCGCAACGCCGTCTACCGCACCAGCGTGGGCCGGGGCGTGGATGAGAACCGGGTGATCCTGAGCTACAGCCTGGCGCTGTTCTGAGCGGGGCCCGGGCTTTGGCGTTCGGGGGCGAATGGCCCCCGGGCTGAAGCCCGGGCTACAGGGCTGGCGATGCTGCGCATCGCTTGGCGAATGAATTGGCTCTGTCTGCGTTAGCTGTTGTGGTTTTAAAGCAAGCGCTCAAGCACGGCCCTTTCCGGGCGTCCAAGAGTTCGTACCACCTCCACCGCATGGGTTTCGCTTCGCTCTACACCATCCTACGAAAGCTCGTGCGCACCACGTGGCGATGTGCTGGACGAAGAAAGTTGGAGCAGCCGCCAACGCCCCTCCAGGAGGCCGAACGCAGTCGTTGCGCCGGGGGACGAGCGGCATGGATGCCGCGAGAGGCGCGCCAGGCCATGGATGGCCTATCGCGCCGGCCCCCAGAGCGACGATGGAGTGAGGGAACCCCGGCGAAGCCGGGGCCGGATGATGGGGCAAGCCCTTTTGGTTCCTTTTAAGGCGATTGTTAAAAGGGACTCGCCCGGGGGGGCGAAACCAGAAACATCACCAGAGCTCGGCAATCAGCTGGGCTCAATTCTTCTAGCAACACTTAACGCAGACAGAGCCAATGAATTCGCCCCTACAGGGGCTGTGCCGTCGTAGGGCGGGTGCAACCCGCGGCCCCATCGCGAATGAATTCGTTCTCACGGGTTGGCGCATGCCTGCGGGTCAACGCGCGGCGCTGACGCCTTCAAGGGTGGCGAAGGAGGTGTCTTTGGCGGTGAGCAGGAAGTCGCGCATGAAGGGGGCGTCGAGCATGTCCGAGCGGATGGCGGCGTGGAGGGTGGCGTAGAGGGATTTCTCGCCGAGCTTCTTGGCCGTGACGTAGCCCCGCGAGCTGTACTCGTGCAGCGCCCAGTTGGGCAGGCAGCAGACGCCACGGCCGCTGGCCACCAACTGCATCATCATCACCGTGAGTTCCGAGGTGCGCACCTGGGCCGGTTCGACGTCGGCGGGTTCGAGGAAGCGGGTGAAGATGTCCAGGCGGTCGCGTTCCACCGGGTAGGTGATCAGGGTTTCCGTTTCCAGGTCCTCGGGGACCATATAGGGCTTGCCCGCCAGCGGGTGCTGGTTGGCCACCGCCAGCAACGCTTCGTAGGTGAACAGCGGCACGTAGGTGATGCCGGGCAGGTCGATGGGGTCGGCGGTCACCACCAGGTCGAGGTCGCCACGGGCCAGGGCCGGTAGCGGGGCGAAGGAGAAGCCCGAGGCCAGGTCCAGCTCCACTTCCGGCCAGGCATCGCGGAACTGGTCGATGGTCGGCATCAGCCACTGGAAGCAGCTGTGACATTCGATGGCCATGTGCAGGCGCCCGGCGGTGCCGCCGGCCAGCCGGGCGATGTCGCGCTCGGCGTTGCGCAGTTGCGGCAGCAGCGAGTCGGCCAGTTGCAGCAGGCGCAGGCCGGCACTGGTGAAGCGCACCGGCTTGGTCTTGCGCACGAACAGCTGCATGCCGAGGCGTTCCTCCAGTTCCTTGAACTGGTGGGAGAGGGCCGATTGGGTGAGGTGCAGGCGTTCCGCCGCCTCCACCAGGCTATCGGCCTCGCGCAGGGCGTGCAGGGTCTTGAGGTGGCGGAACTCGAGCATGGCGATTCTCTATGAGCAGAATTTGTGACGAACGAGAAAATGTTGAGTTTGTCTCATGGAGTCGCGGCTGTCGACAATGGCGCCATCAACCTGAATGGAGCGTCATGCCATGGCCCTGGCCCACAGTCTTGGATTCCCCCGCATCGGTCGCGACCGCGAACTGAAGAAAGCCCTCGAAGCCTTCTGGAAAGGTGAACTCGACGAAGCCGGGCTGCGCGCTGTTGGCCGTGACCTGCGCGCCACCCATTGGCAACTGCAGAAGGACGCCGGCATCGAGCTGCTGCCGGTGGGCGACTTCGCCTGGTACGACCAGGTGCTGACCCATTCGCTGACCTTCGGCGTGGTGCCCGAGCGCTTCCGCCCCCACAGCGGCAAGCCCGGCCTGGACACCCTGTTCGCCATGGCTCGTGGCGTTTCCGGCGGTTGCTGCGGCGGCGCCCATGCCCAGGAGATGACCAAGTGGTTCGATACCAACTACCACTACCTGGTGCCGGAGTTCACCGCTGACCAGCAGTTCCAGCTGAGCTGGGAACAGCTGTTCGAGGAAGTGGACGAGGCCCATGCCCTGGGCCACCCGGTGAAGCCGGTGCTGATCGGCCCGCTGACCTACCTGTGGCTGGGTAAGGCCAAGGGCGGTGAGTTCGACCGCCTCGATCTGCTGGATCGCCTGTTGCCGGTTTACGGGGAGATCCTCCAGCGCCTGGCCGCCCAGGGCGTGGAGTGGGTGCAGATCGATGAGCCGATCCTGGTGCTGGACTTGCCCCAGGAGTGGAAGAGCGCCTTCGAGCGGGCCTACAACCTGCTGCAGCGCGAGCCGCTGAAGAAGCTGATCGCCACCTATTTCGGCGGCCTGGAAGACAACCTCGGCCTGGCCGCGAGCCTGCCGCTGGATGGCCTGCACATCGACCTGGTGCGCGCCCCGGAGCAGTACCCGACCATCCTCGACCGCCTGCCGGCCTACAAGGTGCTGTCCCTGGGCCTGGTCAACGGCCGCAACGTCTGGCGCTGCGACCTGGACAAGGCCCTGGATGTGCTCCGGCACGCCCATGAGCGCCTGGGCGAGCGCCTGTGGGTGGCGCCGTCCTGCTCGCTGCTGCACAGCCCGGTGGACCTGGGTCGTGAGGACAAGCTCGATGGCGAACTCAAGGACTGGCTCGCCTTCGCCGTGCAGAAGTGCGCCGAGGTCGCCATCCTCGGCCGCGCCCTGAGCGAGCCGGAAGCCCCCGAGGTGCTGGCCGCCCTGGCCCACAGCCGCACCGTGCAGGCCGACCGTGCGCGCTCGCCGCGTATCCACAAACCGGCGGTGCAGGCACGCCTGGCGGCCATCGAGCCGGCCCACAGCCAGCGCCGCTCGCCTTTCGCCGAACGCATCCGCCAGCAGCGCGCGCACCTCGACCTGCCGCTGTTCCCCACCACCACCATCGGCTCCTTCCCGCAGACGGCGTCGATCCGCCTGGCGCGCCAGGCCTTCAAGCAGGGCAAGCTGTCGGCGGTCGACTACACCGAGGCCATGCACAGCGAGATCCGCCATGCGGTGGAGGTGCAGGAGCAGCTCGGCCTGGACGTGCTGGTGCACGGCGAGGCGGAGCGCAATGACATGGTCGAGTACTTCGCCGAGCAGCTGGACGGCTACCTGTTCACCCGCTTCGGCTGGGTGCAGAGCTACGGCTCGCGGTGCGTGAAGCCGGCGGTGATCTTCGGTGACCTGAGCCGCCCGAAGGCCATGACCCTGGACTGGATCCGCTACGCCCAGGGCCTGACCAACAAGGTGATGAAGGGCATGCTCACCGGCCCGGTGACCATGCTGATGTGGTCCTTCCCCCGCGAGGACCTGACCCGCGAGGAGCAGGCCCGGCAGCTGGCGCTGGCCATCCGCGATGAGGTGGTGGACCTGGAGGCGGCGGGCATCCGCATCGTGCAGATCGACGAGGCGGCCTTCCGCGAGGGCCTGCCGCTGCGCCGCAGCCAGTGGCAGGGCTACCTGGACTGGGCCACCGAGGCCTTCCGCCTGTGCGCCTCGGGCGTGGCGGACCAGACCCAGATCCACACCCACATGTGCTACAGCGAGTTCAACGATGTGATCGAGTCCATTGCCGCCATGGATGCCGACGTGATCACCATCGAGACCTCGCGCTCGGACATGGAGCTGCTGGAGGCCTTCAAGGCCTTCGCCTACCCCAACGAGATCGGCCCGGGCGTCTACGACATCCACTCGCCCCGTGTGCCGGACAGCGCCGAGATGGCCGGCCTGCTGCGCAAGGCGGCCGAGCGCATCCCTGCCGAGCGCCTGTGGGTCAACCCGGATTGCGGCCTGAAGACCCGCGCCTGGCCCGAGACCGAAGCGGCGCTGGTGAACATGGTGGCGGCGGCGCGGCAGCTGCGCGCGCAGTTCGCCTGACCAGGGCGTGGTAACGAAAAAGGCGGCCCTCGGGCCGCCTTTTTCATGGGCGTGGATCAGTTGCGGTAGACGGGGAAGTCCGCGCAGAGGGCCGCGACCTGTTTGGCCACCTGGGCCTCGACATCGGCATCGCCGAGGTGGTCGAGGATGTCGCAGATCCAGCCGGCCAGCTCGATGCTCTGCGGCTCCTTGAAGCCACGAGTAGTGATGGCCGGGGTGCCGATGCGCACGCCGGAGGTGACGAAGGGCGATTGCGGGTCGTTGGGCACTGCGTTCTTGTTCACGGTGATGCCGGCGCGGCCGAGGGCGGCGTCGGCGTCCTTGCCGGTCAGGCCCTGCTTGATCAGCGACAGCAGGAACAGGTGGTTGTCGGTGCCGCCGGAAACCACGTCGAAGCCGCGCTCGATGAAGACTTGGGCCATGGCCTGGGCGTTCTTGATCACCTGGGCCTGGTAGGTCTTGAAGCCGGGCTCCAGCGCTTCCTTGAAGCACACCGCCTTGCCGGCGATCACGTGCATCAACGGGCCGCCCTGGGCACCGGGGAACACGGCGGAGTTGAGCTTCTTCTCGATCTCCTCGTTCTTGCGGGCGAGGATCAGGCCGCCGCGCGGGCCGCGCAGGGTCTTGTGGGTGGTGGTGGTGACCACGTCGGCGTAGGGCAGCGGGCTGGGATACAGACCGGCGGCGACCAGGCCGGCGACGTGGGCCATGTCGACGAACAGCAGCGCCCCGACCTTGTCGGCGATGGCGCGGAAGCGCGGGAAGTCGAGGGTCTTCGAATAGGCGGAGAAGCCGGCGACGATCATCTTCGGCTTGTGCTCCACCGCCAGGCGCTCGACTTCGTCGTAGTCGATCAGCCCGGTGCGGGTGTCGAGGCC
>NZ_JAVYJE010000018.1:0-131443 GCF_032621735.1 Pseudomonas sp. zfem005
CTGGCAACGCGGACGGCCCAAGAATGGAGGCCAAGGTGCAATAGCACGGCTTGCCAGGGCGACTTGTAGGGGCGACTTTAGTCGCCAAGCAGGCCGCAGGGCTGCTATGCCTATAAGCCTTGCTGCAGCCGATCCCGCTATTTCCGCTGAGCCGAAGAGCCCCCGGACCGAAGTCCGGGCTACATCCGGTCCACGCCCCGGCTCACAGGCGATGCAATCGACAGGATCACACAACAAAAAGGCCACCCTAGGGTGGCCTTTTGCACTTGCGCAGGAGAAGGGTCAGTCGCCCCGATACTCGCAGCCACTGGTGCAGGTCTCGTGGATGCGCACGCGGCTGAGCTCGGGAAGCAGCGGCTTGAGCTGCTGCCAGATCCACTTGGCGAGCACTTCGCTGGTGGGGTTCTCCAGGCCAGGAATGTCGTTCAGGTAGTTGTGATCGAGCTGCTCATAGAGCGGCTTGAAGATTGCCTTGATCTCGGAGAAGTCGCGTATCCAGCCGGTATAGGGATCGACTTCGCCTTCGATGTAGATGGCGACGCGGAAGGAGTGGCCGTGCAGACGCCCGCACTTGTGGCCGGCGGGGACGTGAGGGAGGCGGTGAGCCGCCTCGAAGATGAATTCCTTGAACAGTTCCACGAATGACGCTCTGAAGATGACGGCCCGGTACCGGCCTGGAAGGGGCGGAAGTTTACCAGTTCCTCCTCCCCTTTACCGCCCACCGGACGAGCCGCCTTACCGTCACTTGATGCCCAGGCGCTTGGCCAGGCGCAGCAGGTTGGCGCGATCCAGTCCCAGCTCCCGAGCGGCTGCGGCCCAGTTGCCTTCGTTGCGCTCCAGCGCTGCGGTCACCAGTCGCTGCTGATAGACATCCACCGCCGCGCGTAGATCGCCGACAGCGGCTGGCAGCTCTTCGACGACCGTCTCGTTCATCTGCGCAGGTGTTCCCGAGCTCGGTAATGCCAGGTCCGCTGCCGTCAGGGTGAGGATGCGTGGCCGATCCGGCTGCGACACCCGCGCCTTGAGTCCCGCCCGCCCGATCAGGTGTTCCAGCTCGCGTACGTTGCCCGGCCAGTCGTAGCCGAGGAGGGCGGCTTGGGCATCCTGACTGAGGCGCAAGCTGCGCAGCCCCAGTTGAGCGCGGTTGTTCTCCAGGAAGAAACCGGCGAGCAGCAGCACATCACGGCCACGATCACGCAGCGGCGGTACACGCATGGGGTAGACGCTGAGGCGGTGATAGAGATCGGCGCGGAAGCGGCCATGGCGCACTTCCTCAGCCAGGTCGCGGTTGGTGGCGGCGATCACCCGGACGTTCACCCGGTGCTCGCGATCCGAACCCACCCGCTGCAACTGGCCGCTCTGCAATACCCGCAACAGCTTGGCCTGGATCGCCAGGGGCAGCTCGCCGACCTCGTCGAGGAACAGGCTGCCACCGTCGGCCAGCTCGAACTTGCCGCGCCTGTCGCCCACTGCGCCAGAGAAGGCGCCACGCACATGGCCGAACAGTTCGCTCTCCACCAGGGTGTCCGGCAAGGCTGCGCAGTTGAGGCTGATGAGGGGCTGGTTGCTGCGTGGCGACTTGGCGTGGATCGCCTGGGCCACCAACTCCTTGCCGACGCCCGTTTCGCCGCTGATCAACACCGTCAGCTCACTGCCGCCGACCACGGCGATCTCCTCCACCAGCGCCTTGTGCGCGGGGCTCTGGCCGATCATTTCCTGCGGCCGTGCCTGCCCAGCGGCCTGGCGATAGACCTCCGCCCGCTGCTGCTCGTCCGCTGCGAGGCGTTCCAGGCCGTGCATACGCTCGGCTGCTTTCACCGTTGCGGCTGCCAAGCTGGCAAAGTGCTCCAGGGTTTGCAGGTCCTCGCTGGAGAAGCGCGATGGGTTCAATGCATCCAGCGTCAGCAGGCCCCAGGGGCGGTCATCCAGAAACAGCGGGCAGCCAAGGCAGTCGTGTACTTCCAGGTGCTCCAGATGGCCTTCCACCAGGCCGTCGTAGGGATCGGGCAGGTCGCAGTCGGCTGGGAAACGGGTCGGCCCGCGATTCTCCAGCAGCGCTTGCAGGCGCGGGTGTTCGGTGACCTTGAAACGCCGCCCCAAGGTATCCGCGCTCAGCCCGTCCACTGCGAGTGGCACCAGTTGTTCGCCGTCAAGCTGCAGCAGGGCGGTGGCGTCACAGGGCAGCAGGTCGCGCAATGCGCCAAGGAGGCGGCGATAGCGTTCGCGCTCCGGCAGGTCGCGAGAAAGGTCGGTCACCAGAGGGATGAGCGTCTGCAGCAAGGATGGAGTTGTCATATTGACTTCTTGATGTCGGATTGACTCGAAATTGATTGTAGTCAAAACAACTCTTAAAACTACAACTAGTTGATTTTAAAGAAATTAAGATCTGGCACGGAAGATGTAATACCTACAGCGTGATTCAGACCCAGCTAAAAAAACGGAGTCCAACCATGCTGTCCAGCCAAGTGCGTGCAATCGTCAAATCCACCGTCCCCCTGCTGGAGACCGGTGGCGAAGCCCTCACCACCCACTTCTACAAGATGATGCTCACCGAGTATCCGCAAGTACGTCCCCTGTTCAACCAGGCCCACCAGGCCAGCGGCGACCAGGCTCGCGCCCTCGCCAACGGTGTACTGATGTATGCCCGCCACATCGACCAGCTCGAGGTGCTCGGCCCGCTGGTCAGCCGCATCGTCGCCAAGCACGTCGCCCTGCAGATTCTCCCCGAGCACTACCCGATCGTTGGCGACTGCCTGCTGCGCTCCATCCGTGAAGTACTGGGCGAAGACATCGCCACGGACGAAGTCATAGACGCCTGGGCCCAAGCCTATGAGCTGCTCGCCGGCCTGTTGATCGGTTCGGAAGAGGAAATCTATGCCGCCAGCGCCGAAGCCCCCGGCGGCTGGCGCGGCGCGCGCGGCTTCATCGTCGAGCGCAAGGTCGCGGAGAGCGAGGAAATCACCTCCTTCCACCTGGTGCCCGAAGACGGTGGCGCGGTGCTGGACTTCGCACCCGGCCAGTTCATCGGCCTGCGCCTGGAAATCGATGGCGAAGAAGCGCGCCGCAACTACTCCCTGTCCGCCGCCGCCAATGACCGCTCCTACCGCATCAGCGTCAAGCGTGAAAAGAGCGGCAAGGTCTCCAACTTCCTCCACGACCATATCGTCGAAGGCGATCGCGTCGAACTGTTCGCGCCGGCCGGCGATTTCGTCCTGCGCCCCAGCCGCAAACCCCTGGTGCTGATCACGGCAGGTGTCGGTATCACCCCCGCGTTGGCGATGCTCGAAGTGGCGCAGCACAGTGACCGCCCGATCCACTTCATCCACTGCGCGCGCAACGGCGCGGTACACGCCTTCCGCGACTGGGTGGAAGAGATTGCCGCCCGGCGCCCGAACCTCCAGCACTTCGTCTGCTACAGCGAGCCGGCCGAGGGCGACCGTGCCGACGGCACCGGCTTCCTCACCCACGAGCGCCTGGCGGGCTGGTTGCCGGCCGAGCGCGACCTGGACGCCTACTTCCTCGGGCCCAAGCCCTTCATGGCCCAGGTGAAGAAGCACCTGAAGGCGCTGGGCGTGCCCGGCGAGCAATGCCACTACGAGTTCTTCGGGCCCGCCAGTGCCCTCGACAGCTGATCGACCCCGCCCGGCGCTCACGAGGCGCCGGGCCTTGAACGAGGAAACCACCATGACCTTCTTCAACTCCCCCGACGCGCTTCTGCGCTTCGCCAACCAGGTGCTGTGGGTTGGCCTGATCATGCTGCTGGTCGGCATCCTGTGCGGCTACATGCTCGACCCGTTCTTCGGCCTGCTGCCGCTGATCGCCTTCCACGGCATGGTCATCTTCGGGCCCACCCTGCTGAAGCTTGGCTACGTCATGCGCCTCACCGCCCAATACCAACTGCGCAAGGAGGCGCTCCATGCAGTTGCGTGACCGTAAACGGGAATTGGCCATCGCGCCGCTTTGGCGCCTTGGCTTCCGCCCCTTCTTCCTCGCCGGCGGGCTCTTCGCGCTGATCGCCATCGCCCTTTGGCTCACCGCGCTCGCCGGCCATCTTGTCGTCTGGCAACCCGTGGGTGGCTGGCTGGCCTGGCATCGCCATGAAATGCCCTTCGGTTTCGGCGTCGCCATCATCGCCGGCTTCCTGCTCACCGCCGTGCAGAACTGGACGGGCAGGGTGGGGCTCTCCGGGCGCCCGCTGATGCTGCTCGCCGCACTCTGGCTCGCCGCGCGCCTGGCGTGGTTGCTGGGCGCCCCGCTGGTCATGCTGGTCCCCTTGCAAGCTGCTTTCCTGCCGCTGCTGGCCTTCGTTATCGGCCGCAGCCTGTGGCAGGTGCGTCAGCGCAACAACTACCCGGTAGTGGCCGTATTGCTCCTGCTCGGCAGCGCCGATGCCCTGGTGTTGGTCGGCCTGGCGCTGGGCGACGACGGCCTGCAGCGCCAGGGCGTGCTCGCGGCGATGTGGCTGATTGCGGCGCTGATGGGCCTGATCGGCGGGCGGGTGATTCCCTTCTTCACCCAGCGTGGCCTCGGCCTCACCCAGCAGGTGAAAGCGCTGCCGTGGCTGGATCGCGCCACCCTCGGTTGCGCCCTATTGGTGGCGGTGCTGACCGCTTCGGGCCTGGCGCTGAAGGCCAGCCCCTGGGTGGCGCTGCCGTTCGCCTGCCTGGCACTGGGCAACGCCGTGCGCCTGGGGCGCTGGTATGACGCGGGTATCTGGCGTGTACCGCTGCTCTGGTCGCTGCACCTGGCCTTCGCCTGGCTGGTGGTGGCTCCGCTCGGCCAGGCGCTGTGGCACCTGGGGCTGCTGGGCAACCCGAGCCTGCCGCTGCACGCGTTGGCGGTCGGGGCGATGGGAGGGCTGATTTTGGCGATGCTGGCCCGCGTCAGCCTCGGTCATACTGGTCGGCCGCTGTCTCCGCCGAAGGCGATGGGCGTCGCCTTCGCTTTGGTCAATTGCGGTGCGGTGGCGCGGGTCTTCCTGCCGGGGCTGCTGCCGAACCTGGCATTGCCCCTGGCCGGCATCTGCTGGCTGGCCGCCTTCGCGCTGTTCCTGGCGCACTATGCGCCGATGTTTTGCCGCGCGCGGGTGGACGGCCAGCCGGGTTGAGGCTCAGGGCCGGGCGGCGCGCAGGCGTGCCAGCTCGGCCTTCAGCCACTCGGCGGAGAGCTGCTCCTGGCCGTTGCAGCGCACCTTGTACGGCTTGCCGCTCATGCTGCTCTCGGTGGCGGCGCGGGCGATGAAGTCCTCGCTGGAGTCCACCAGGCCCTTGTTTTCCAGGTAGTCGAGCTTCTTCTGCAGATGATCGCGGGCTTCGGTCGCCGGGTACTCACTGCCGTTGCGGATGAACAGGCAGCCACTCGACGCCACGAACGTCAGCAGCCCCGCTATCTCCTGCTGGCTCCGGGCGTCCGGCGCCGCCTGGCTGGGGCTCATCGCAAGCAGCAAGCAACTGGCGCAGATGGCCTGCCAGGTAACGGTGAAAACGCGCATCTTCCCAATACTCCATATGGCTCAGGGGTGTGTGCCGCTTGTACCAGGGGCCGACCGGCATGGCGCGGTCCTCCTGCACGACGGCAGCATAGTTCTGCAGGGGCCGCAGCGGGTAGCCGAGCGCATCTGCCGGGGCATAGACATTCAGCCAGCGCGCCTGTTCGCGCACCCGTTCCTCCAGGCAATGGCCGGGGAAGCGGATGGGTTGCACGGGATCGTAGGCGAAGGTGAACAGGGGGATATTGCAGCCGAAGGTGACCAGCCCGGCCAGTGTCTCCAGCGCGATGAACGGGTCGCGCGGGCAGCTCGGCGTGTCATTGAGCTTCTGCTGGTCCCAGACGAAGTTGGAGAAGATGTGCCCGCCCAGCGAATGAGCCAGCACCACCAGCGGCGTGGTTGGGCCGACCCGGGCGCGCAGGGCGTTGAGGCCGGCGCGCAGGCACTGGTGCACTTCTTCGTAGGTGGTGTCGTAGGCCTGGCTGACCTGGCGGTAGCCGCTGGCGTCGCCGAGGAACAGCGTCACCGCTTCGCGCAGCCAGCGCCAGGTCACGGGCTCGCGCTCCAGGCGGTCGAGATAGGCCTGCTCACGCTTGTCCAGCACGCTGGCCCAATAGCAGCTCTGGAAGGCGATCTGCTCGGCGTCGTTGCCCAGGCGCTTGCGCAGGCCGCGGATCAGCCCCTGGGCGAAGCTGTGCTGGCCGTCGTCGTCACGCAGGTCCTGCTGGTTGCCAATGCCATGGATGATGGCGACGGCGAGCTTCATCGGTTCTCTCCCTGAATCGTCGCGCGGCAGCCTACTCCGAGGCAGGCCGCGCGGCAATCGGGCCGATCAGAGCGGTTGCAGGCGCTCGGCGAGGCGGCCGCTGTCCGCCAGTTCGAGGAACTCGTCGCCCAGGCGCTGGCTCTCGCTCATCGCCTTGCGCCAGTAGCGCTCGCGGCCGGCGTCATCGCCCAGGTAGCGGGTGAAGTCCTTGCGGTCCGGCAGCTTGCCGTGGGGCAGCGTGGCCAGGTACGCCCGCGAGGGCGCCAGCAGCAGCACGTCCTGCAGGCGCACCGCGTCGCCACGGCGCCAGGGCAGGCCCTTGTCGAACCAGCCGGGAATCACCTTGTCGGTGAAGTGCGGGTAGAGCACCACGCCGTCACCGCTGTAGGGCAGGTCGAGGTGGTAGTCGAGCAGGCCGCCGTCGCGGTAGGTGCCGGGGCCGGCGCCGGGAATGTCGCGCACACCTTCCATCACCATGGGGATGGAGCCGGACGCGAGCAGGGCGTGGCGCAGGTTGCCGGCGTCCAGGGCCAGGCAGCGCGAGGGGAAGTCTTCCAATGCGGCCAGGGGCGGGGCCAGGCGGCCGTCATGCAGGATCACCCGCTCGAAATGCCGGGCCAGGCGCGGGCGCCCCAGCAGGTTGGAGCCGATCACCGAACCCAGTCCCAGGCCCAGCGCGCCACGGCGATCGTGGGCGAGCAGGCCGTGGCTCTTCACCACGACCACGTTGAGGCGGTAGTGCGGGTTGCTCAGCACCTGCTCGTCCTGGCCATCCAGCAACTGGTCGAGCATCTGCGCGCACAGGCGGCTGACCTCGGCCATGGTCACGCCCTTGGGAAAGCGCTGCGCAGTGTACAGCTCGCCCAGGCGGCTGATGCCCTTGGCGGCGTCCGGCAGGCAGGCGCTGGCGAAGCGCCAGGAGCCGATGGAGGCGCCGATCAGCGAGCGCTCCTGGGGCGCGCGCGGCAGCCAGTCGCCGAACAGCGCCAGGTCCAGGCCCTGGATGCCGAGGGCCTTGGGGCCGCCGGCGGCGCCGGGAAGAATCTTCACGTCGGCCGGCTGCAGGCCGCGCTCGCGGATGCGTGCCAGGGCACGGCTGCCGGCGCGCAGGGTGAGGGCGGGCGACTTGATGTGAATGGCGCTCATGGGGGCCTCCGAAAAAAGCGAGGCAGCGATTATAGTGGCCCGCGCCGCCAGTCCAAGCGCCTTCACCGCGTGAATGATGCGCCCATGCCCATGCGCAGGGAATGATTGGCGGAAACCGGGATATCGACTGCACTGAGCGAGGCGGCCGTAAATTCAGCTTGAGTTAATTGGCCTTCGCTAAGGTGTACCCATCGAAGACAGATATCCCCCCAAGGAGATGCACCATGAAAAAACTTACTGCCCTGTTCGCCGTCGCCACCCTCGCTGCCACTGCCGGTATCGCCCAGGCCCGTGACCTGGGACCGGACGAAGCCCTGAAGCTGCGCGACGCCGGCACCATCCAGTCGTTCGAGAAGCTCAACGCCGCCGCCATCGCCAAGCACCCCGGCTCCACCGTCAACGAGACCGAGCTGGAAGAGGAATACGGCCGCTACATCTACCAGGTGGAACTGCGTGATCCCCAGGGCGTGCAGTGGGACCTGGAGCTGGACGCCACCAATGGCCAGATCCTCAAGGATCACCAGGACGACTGATGCGACTGATCATGCGCTACAGCGGCATCGTCGCCCTGGTCCTGGCGGTCTTCGCCCTCGAAGCGGTCGCCCGTGACCTGGACCAGGACGAAGCCCTGAAGCTCCGCGAGGAAGGCGTGATCATGCCCCTCGAGCAACTGCTGCACCGAGCCCTGGGGTTGTACCCCGGGGCTCGCTTGTTGGAAGCGGAGCTGGAAGAGGAAGACGATGTCTATGTCTACGAAGTCGAGCTGCTGACCACCGACGGCGTGGTGCGGGAACTGGAACTGGATGCCCGCGACGGTCGCATCCTGAAGGACGAGGAAGATGACTGATGCGCCTGCTGCTGGTTGAGGATCACGTACCCCTGGCGGACGAACTGCTGGCCGGGCTCGGCCGCCAGGGCTACGCGGTGGACTGGCTGGCCGATGGCCGCGACGCCGCCCACCAGGGCGCCAGCGAACCCTATGACCTGATCGTGCTGGACCTCGGCCTGCCCGGGCGCCCCGGCCTCGACGTGCTGCGCGAGTGGCGCGCCGGCGGTTTGGCCACGCCGGTGCTGATCCTCACCGCGCGGGACTCCTGGGCCGAGCGTATCGAAGGCCTCAAGGCCGGTGCCGATGACTACCTGACCAAGCCCTTCCACCCGGAGGAACTGGCCCTGCGCATCCAGTCGCTGTTGCGCCGTGCCCGCGGCCTGGCCAACCAGCCACACCTGGAAGCGGCCGGCCTGCAACTGGACGAGGGGCGCCAATGCGTCACCCGTGGCGGTGAAGAGGTGGACCTGACTGCCGCCGAGTTCCGCCTGCTGCGCTACTTCATGCTCCACCCCGGCCAGTTGCTGTCCAAGAGCCACCTGGCCGAACACCTCTACGATGGCGAGACCGAGCGCGATTCCAACGTCATCGAGGTCCACGTCAACCACCTGCGGCGCAAGCTGGGTCGCACCGTGATTGAAACCCGTCGAGGCCAGGGCTACCGCTTCACCGGTGCCACCGAGTGAGGTCCATCCAGCGCCAGCTCAGCATCGGCCTGGTGACCCTGCTGCTGGTGGTCGGGTTGCTCCTGGCTCAGGTCAGCCTGTGGCTGTTCGACGACGGCCTGCGCCGCCACCTGGAGGGCAATCTGCGCAGCGAGGCGGAAAGCCTGCTGGCCGCCTTGGTGCGCGGGCCCAACGGCATCCAGCTGGACGAACAGAAGCTCAACCCGGTGCACCAGCAGCCCTATTCCGGGCGCTACTTCCTGATCCGCATCGATGACAAACCCTGGCGCTCGCGCTCCCTCTGGGATGCTGAGCTCGCCATGCCCGAGCGGCCCGGCCTCACCGCCGAGCTGCTGCCCGGCCCCAACGACCAGCAGTTGCTGACCTATCGTGGTGACTACCGCCGCTTCGGCCGCCAGGTGAGCATCGCCGTGGCTCAGGACTACACGCCCATCCTCGACAGCTTCCGTCGCGTGCAGTGGACGGGCGTCGCCCTGGGCGCTGCCGCCTTGCTGCTGGTGCTCGCCCTGCAGCGCTATACCGTGCGCCGCGCCCTGCGCCCGCTGGAGCGGGTGCGCCGGCAGATCGCCCAGCTGCAACAGGGCCAGCGCAGCGAGCTGGATGCCCGCGTGCCCCTGGAGCTGGAGCCGCTGGTGGGCCAGGTCAACCACCTCCTGGCCCACACCGAAGACACCCTGCGCCGCTCGCGCAACGCCCTGGGCAACCTTGGCCACGCGTTGAAGACGCCCCTGGCGGTGCTGGTCAGCCTGGAATCCCGCGACGAGCTGCGCGCGCACCCGGAGCTGCGCGCCACCCTGGCCGAGCAGCTGGAGCAGATCCAGCAACGCCTGGCCCGGGAGCTGGGCCGCGCGCGCCTGGCCGGGGAAGCGCTGCCGGGTGCGCATTTCGATTGCGATGCGGAGTTGCCGGGGCTGTTCAACACCCTGTCGATGATCCATGACAGCCAGCTCGACCTGGACTGGGACGCCGCCGCTGGGCTGCGCCTGCCCTGGGACCGCGAAGACCTGCTGGAGCTGCTGGGCAACCTGCTGGACAATGCCTGCAAATGGGCCGAGACCCAGGTGCTGCTGTCCATCTCCGTGCAGGCCGGCGGCTACCGCCTGAGCGTGGACGACGACGGTCCCGGCATCGCCGAGGAGCAGCGCGAATCGGTGCTGGACAGGGGCTCGCGGCTGGACGAGCAGGTCGCCGGCCACGGGTTGGGGCTGGGCATCGTGCGGGACATCGTCGACGCCTGGGGCGGCAGCATCCGCTTGCTGGAAAGCCCCCTCGGCGGGCTGCGTGTGCTGGTGGAACTGCCGGCGCCGGCTGCTCGCGCCTAGCCCGCCAGCAGCCGTTCCACCGTCACCAGGGCCTGGCGCTGGCGCTCCTGCCAGTCACCGCCCAACACCTCGAAGCGCTGCCCGTTGGCCACCAGCCAGTCCTGGCTGGCGCTGAAGAAGGCCTGGCGTTCGCTCAGCTCCGGCTGGCAGCGCTGGCCATCGCCCAGCCACTCCACCCCTTCAGGGCGCAGCAGCAGGTGCAGGTCGTAGTGCCGTGCCAGCAACTCGGTCTCCAGCCAGGCGGGGCAGTCGCCGAACAGGGTGCGGCTCCAGAGCATGTTGCTCAGCAGGTGGGTGTCGAGTATCAGCAGGGCAGGGCGCCGGGCGCGGGCCGCGTCCTCGCGCTGCAACTGGCCACGGGCAATGGTGGGGATGTCGGCGTAGCAGGTGTCGCGGCGCTGCTCGTCGATGAAATCGCGCACGTACTCACTGACCACCTCGCCGCCGAAGTGTGCGTGTAACTCACTCGCCAGCCAGCTCTTGCCGCTGGATTCCGGCCCTGCCAGCACCACCACCTTCATGCCGGGCTCGCCTGCGGCTGTCGCCATTGGCGCCAACCGTGCACGGCCAGCAGAGTGAACAGCACATAGAGCGCGGCGGTCAGGTACAGCGCCTTGCTGAGGAACAGGCCGACGAAGATCACGTCCACCACTATCCACAGCGCCCAGCACTCCAGGCGCTTCTGTGCCATCCAGACCTGGGCCACCAGGCTGAAGGCGGTGAGGGCGGCGTCCAGCCAGGGCGCGGCGGCGTCGGTGTGGGTGGCCATCAGGTAACCCAGGCTCAAGGCGCCGGCAGTGCCGAGGGCCAGGCTCAGCAGCAGGCCGTTGCGTGCCAGGCGCGTCACCTCGCGGCCCTCGTGGCGATCTCCGCCCCGGGTCCACTGCCACCAGCCATACAGCTGCAGCACGGCGTAGATCAGCTGCAACAGCATGTCGGAGTAGAGCTTCACCTCGAAGAAGATCCAGGCGTAGATCAGCACCATGACCAGGCCGATGGGCCAGCACCAGCGGTTCTGCCGGGTGGTGAGCCAGACGGCCAGCACGCCGATCGCGGCGGCGAAGAGTTCAAGTGGCGACACGGGCGGCCCTCGTGAAATAAGCCGCCGATTGTAGCGGCTTCAGCCGGCGGCGGGCGCCCTGGTTGCGAGGCGTTGCTGGTCCTGGCGCTCGCGCTCGGTGCCCAGGTAGGGCTCGCGGGTGCCCAGCAGGTGGTCGAACCAGGGCCGGGTCACGCACCAGTTGGCATGGGGGTTGGGGCCCATGTGGTGGTCGTAGTGCCAGGGCAGGTGGCTGCGGGCCCAGTCCGGGTCCTCGTGGGAGCGACGGTGCACGCGGTAGTAGTTCGCCGCGCAGTACCAGAGCGTCGCGGTGAACCAGGGCGCCACCAGCCACAGCGGGCTCGCGGCCAGGCTCGCCAGCAGCAGCGCCCAGGCTTCCTTGCCCTGGGCGTGCAGGCCCAGCGGGAAGCGTTCGTAGCAGGGGTCGCGGAACCCATGGCGGCGGGCGTTGCCATGGTGTTCGTGGAAATGGAAGCTCCAGAAGCGCCCGCGCACCCGGCCCAGGCCGTGGAGCACATGCTTGTGGAAGAACCATTCGATGAAGTTGGCCAGCAGCAGGCCGGCGATGAGGCTCAGCGGGGCTTCGAGGTACCAGGGCATGGCGGTGGGTTTCCGTGGCGGGTCGTGGGTCGACTCTAGCCAGGAGGGCGATGCCCGGTCTTGCCCCTGCTGCCCGGTTTACCGGGCGCCCGGGGCAAGCCTCAGCAGACCAGGCTGTCGGCCTGGCGGTAGAGCATCAGCAGCTTGCGAGTGATGCTCTGCTGGATGTCGTCGCGCTCGAAGGTGGAGAGGTGCGGCAGCTTGTGCACCTGCAGGCGGTGCAGGTGGATGTAAGGCATCTGCTGGTCGAACTCGCGCAGGTCGCCCTTCATCAGGATCGGCAGGAACACGTCGCCGCGCTTGCGCTGGTTGCTGATGATCTGCGCCAGCGCCGGCTTGAAGGGCATGGTCTTGGGCTTCGGCCCGCCTTCCTCGATGCGTGTGCTGAGCAGCAGGCCCGGCTTGCCGAGCACCACGCCAGGCAGCACGCAGAGGCCGGTCTTGAGCACCGCGCTGGCCTCGATCCCGTGCAGGGTGTCGTGGAAGGCATAGGGGTTGGGCAGCACCACCATCTTGCGCCCGAGGTCGGCGGGGAAGTGCAGGCCGTAGTTGGTGTACAGCTGGCGCGTGGACTCGGAGTACACGCACAGGCGGTTCTCGAACAGGCGGATGAAGCGCTCGGCCAGCTCGCGGCGAGCGATGCTGTCCAGGTCCCAGATCAGGTCCTGGTTCTGCTGTTGGCCGAGGTCGACCTCTTGGTGTTCCATGTTGCCCATGCCGGTCCTCAAACGCGGAATTGTCTCAACAAGCGGTTCAATTGTTCGGCCAGCTGGCTGAGCTGCTGGCTGGCGGCGCTAGTCTGCTCTGAAGCCATCGCGTTGTCATGGGCCAGGCTGGCTGCCTGGGTCACATTCTGGTTGATGTCTTCCACCACGTGGGATTGTTGCAGGGTGGCGCTGGCGATGGAGGCATTGAGCCCGGTGAGGTTGCGCAGCGACTGGGCGATCTGCCCCAGGCTCTCGCCGGCCTGGCTGGCCTGCTCCACGGTCAGTTGCGAGGCGCGGCTGCTTTCGTTGATCACCTTCACCGCCGCCTCGGAGTTGCCCTGCAGGCGCTCGATCATGCCGTGGATCTCGGCTGTAGATTTCTGCGTGCGCTGGGCCAGCAGGCGTACTTCGTCGGCGACTACCGCGAAGCCGCGGCCCTGTTCGCCGGCGCGGGCGGCTTCGATGGCGGCGTTCAGCGCCAGCAGGTTGGTTTGTTCGGCGATGGAGCGGATCACCTCCAGCACGGAGCCGATCTGCGAGCTTTCGTCGGCCAGCGAGCGGATCACCTCCACCGCCTGGGCGATGGTGTCGGACAGCTGGCCGATCTGCCGCAGGCTGCTGTCGATGTTGCTCTGGCCGAGGCGCGCCTGGTCTTCGGCGGTACGCACTTCACTGGCGGCGTGCTCGGCGTTCTTCGCCACGTCCTGCACGCCATAGGTGACCTCGTTGATGGCCGTGGCCACCAGCTCCATCTGCTGGGATTGCTGTTCGCTCTGCCGTTGGCCGTTGCTGGCGATGCCACCGAGGGAGCCGGCGGCCTGGTCCAGTGCGCCGGCGGCGTCCAGCGATTGGCGGATGACCCCGCGCAGCTTGCTGGTGAAGGCGTTGAAGTGGCCGGACAGCGCGGTGATCTCGTCGCGCCCCTGGTTGTCCAGGGCACTGGTCAGGTCGCCCTCCCCGCTGGCGATGGCGGCCATGGCGGTGACCACTTCCTCGAGCGGGCGGGTGATGCTGCGGGCAATCACCACCACCAGCACCGCCATGATCAGGGCGATCACCAGGCCGATGGTCGAGGCGTGCAGGGCCTGGGACCAGAACTCGTCCTGCATGTCGTCGATATAGATGCCCGAGCCGATCACCCAGCCCCAGGGCTCGAACAATTGCACGTAGGACACCTTGGGCACCGGATCACTGGCGCCCGGCTTGGGCCAGCGGTAGTCGACGAAGCCGGCACCCTTGCTGCGGGCCACGGCCACCATGTCGTTGAACAGCGGCTTGCCGTCCGGGTCCTTGTAGCCGGAGAGGTCTTGCCCCTCCAGCTTCGGGTTGGTCGGGTGCATGACCATGCGCGGGGTCAGGTCGTTGATCCAGAAGTAGTCGTTCTTGTCGTAGCGCAGGGCGCGGATGGCCTGCATGGCCTGCTTCTGCGCCTCCTCGCGGGGCAGGGTGCCGGCGGCTTCCTGGGCCTGGAAGTGCTGCAACACGCCGGCGGCGGTCTGCACCACGTGCTGGGTCTTGAGTTCCTTGCCGTGCAGCAGGTCGCTGTGGATCTGCTGGAGCATCACCACCCCGAGGATCACCAGCATCGACACCGAGACGATGAGGATCAGCCACAGGCGGCGGCTGATGGGCAGACTGCGAAGGTTCATGGTCCGGTGCTCCTGGCTTGTTATTGTTCGGTAGCGGATTGCGCGTTCCGGAGCGGTCTTTGCCGCGCGCGAATCCATAGCATGTCTGATAGCATTTCGGCCCTTGGCCGGCAAACCTGATAACGGATCGTCGGCCGGGAACCCGCGTCCTCGTGGCTGGTCTCAGCCGCGCGCGGTACCCGCCTGGGGCCATATCACTTACACATTCGCAAGAGCAGGCCGCCGCTTGGCGCGCCTTGGGGAGTTCCGATGGATTTTTGGACGGCCTTTCAGGCCCTGATACTGGGCGTTGTCGAAGGCATCACGGAGTTCCTGCCGATCTCCAGCACCGGCCACCAGATCATAGTCGCTGACCTGATCGGCTTCGGTGGCGAGCGCTTCCAGGCCTTCAACATCATCATCCAGCTCGGCGCCATCCTCGCCGTGGTCTGGGAATACCGGCGCAAGATCTTCGAAGTGGTGGTCGGCCTGCCCCGCGAGCGCAGTGCCCAGCGTTTCACCGGCAACCTGCTGGTGGCGTTCTTCCCTGCCGTGGTGCTGGGCGTGGCCTTCGCCGACCTGATCCACCACTACCTGTTCAACCCCATAACCGTGGCCACCGCCCTGGTGATCGGCGGGGTGATCATGCTGTGGGCCGAGCGTCGCGAGCATGCGATCCAGGCCGAGACGGTAGATGACATGAACTGGAAGCAGGCCCTCAAGGTGGGCCTGGCCCAGTGCCTGGCGCTGGTGCCCGGCACCTCGCGCTCCGGCGCCACTATCATCGGCGGGCTGCTGTTCGGCTTGTCGCGCAAGGCAGCCACCGAGTTCTCCTTCTTCCTCGCCATGCCCACCATGGTCGGCGCGGCGGTCTACTCGGGCTACAAGTACCGCCACCTGTTCCAGCCGGCGGACCTGCCGGTATTCGCCCTGGGCTTCGTGGTTTCGTTCATCTTCGCGATGATCGCCGTGCGCGCCCTGCTCAAGTTCATCGGCAACCACAGCTACGCCGTCTTCGCCTGGTACCGCATCGGCTTCGGCTTGCTGATCCTCGCCACCTGGCAGTTCGGCCTGATCGACTGGGCCACCGCGCAAGGCTGAGTCCCGAGCATTCGCGATATCGATAAAGGCGTGCCCCTGGGCGCGCCTTTGTCATAGTGGGCGCCTGCACCGCTACGGATGAAGGAAAGCCCATGAGCGCGCTCGAACATCGCCTGCTGGAGGTCAACGGCATCCATCTCGGTCTGCATTGCGCCGGCCCCGAGAATGGGCGGCCGCTGTGGCTGCTGCATGGCTTCCCGGAGTGCTGGCATTCCTGGCGCAACCAGATCGAGCCGCTGCTGGCGGCCGGCTACCGGGTGCTGGTGCCGGAGATGCGCGGCTACGGCAGCAGCAGCGCCCCGGTCGACCCCGCCGCCTATGACCTGATCACCCTCTGCGGCGATATCCAGGCCGCCATGGATGCCCTTGGCCAGCAAGAGGCCTGCGTCATCGGCCACGACTGGGGGGCCCCGGTGGCCTGGCACCTGGCCCTGCTGGAGCCACAGCGGGTTAAGGCGGTGGTGGGCATGGCGGTGCCCTTCGGTGGCCGCCCGAAGCAACCGGCCACCGAGGCGATGCGTCAGCACTTCGCCGACCGCTTCAACTACATCCTCTATTTCCAGGCGCCGGGCGTCGCCGAGCGTGAGCTGGATGCCGATATCCCGCGCACCCTGCGGATGATGATGCACAACAGCTCCGCCGCCGTGCCCCGGGACTTCTTCCTCCAGGACAAACCCGCCGGCGCGACCCTGTTCGATGGTATGCAGGACCCCGGCCGGCTGCCGGACTGGTGCGACGAGGCCGCCTTCGCCGAATACCTGAAGACCTTCGAGGGGCGCGGCTTCCACGGTGCGCTCAACTGGTACCGCAACTTCGAGCGCAGCTGGCAGCGCACCGAGCCGCTGCAAGGCCGCCAGGTGCTGCAGCCGGCGTTGTTCCTCATCGGCGACAAGGACCCGGTCGGCACCCTCGAAGCCCACAGCATCAAAGTCATGCCACGCAGCGTGCCCGCGCTGGAGCAGCATGTGATCGCCGAGTGCGGGCACTGGCTGCAGAACGAAAAGCCGCGCGAGGTGAACGCCCATCTGCTGGGCTTCCTGGCGCGGCACTATCCGAATGGCAACTGATCTGCCGGGGTGATGGGTGGGAGCGAATTCATTCGCGATTGTTAGGCACCGAGCTCATCGCGGTTGAAACCGCTCCCACGGGAGGTGCGATCCTGTAGGGGCGAATTCATTCGCCCGCTTCTGGCTCGGCCCTACAGGCCTCCCGGGTCAGCTGGCCAGCAACTGGCGCAGCACGTAGTGGAGGATGCCGCCGGCCTTGAAGTACTCCACCTCATTGAGGGTGTCGATGCGGCACAGCACCTCGACCTTCTCCGTGGTGCCGTCTTCGCGGGTGATCTCCAGGGTCAGCGGTATGTGCGGGCGCAGCTTGACGCCGCTGAGGCCGTGGATGCTGATGGTCTCCTTGCCGGTCAGGCCCAGGCTCTTGCGATCGGTGCCGTCCTTGAACTGCAGCGGCAGCACGCCCATGCCCACCAGGTTGGAGCGGTGGATGCGCTCGAAGCTCTCGGCGATCACCGCCTTGACCCCCAGCAGGTTGGTGCCCTTGGCCGCCCAGTCGCGGGAGGAGCCGGTGCCGTATTCCTTTCCGGCGAAGATCACCAGCGGCGTGCCTTCTTCCTGGTAGCGCATGGCCGCGTCGTAGATGGCCAGCTTCTCGCCGCTGGGCACATGCAGGGTGTTGCCGCCTTCCTCGCCACCGAGCATCTCGTTGCGGATGCGGATGTTGGCGAAGGTGCCGCGCATCATCACTTCGTGGTTGCCGCGCCGCGAGCCGTAGGAGTTGAAGTCCCGTGGCTCCAAGCCGTTCTCCCGCAGGTAGCGCCCGGCGGGGCTGTCGGCCTTGATGTTGCCGGCAGGGGAGATGTGGTCGGTGGTCACCGAATCCCCCAGCAGGGCGAGGACCCGGGCCTTTTGCACGTCTTCCACCTTGGGCGGCGCACCGGCGATATCGGCGAAGAAGGGCGGGTGCTGGATGTAGGTGGAGTCAGCCTGCCAGGCATAGGTGTCCGATTCGGGCACCTGGATGGCGCGCCACTTCTCGTCGCCGGCGAAGACTTCGGCGTACTCCTTGCGGAACATGGCGGTGTCCACCTTGGCGATGGCGTCGGCGATCTCCTTCTGGCTGGGCCAGATGTCCTTCAGGTACACCGGCTTGCCATCCTTGCCTTCGCCCAGCGGTTCGCGGCTGATGTCCAGGCGCACGCTGCCGGCCAGGGCATAGGCCACCACCAGCGGTGGGGAGGCCAGCCAGTTGGTCTTCACCAACGGGTGCACGCGGCCTTCGAAGTTGCGGTTGCCCGAAAGCACCGAGGCCACGGTCAGGTCGCCCTGCTGGATGGCTTTCTCGATGGGGTCCAGCAGCGGGCCGGAGTTGCCGATGCAGGTGGTGCAGCCGTAGCCCACCAGGTCGAAGCCCAGCTCGTCGAGGTACTTCGTCAGCCCGGCGGCGGCGAAGTACTCGGTCACCACCTTGGAGCCGGGCGCCAGGGAGCTCTTCACCCAGGGTTTGCGGGTCAGGCCCTTTTCCACGGCCTTCTTCGCCACCAGGCCGGCGGCCATCATCACGCTGGGGTTGGAGGTGTTGGTGCAGGAGGTGATGGCGGCGATCACCACCGCGCCGTCACTCAGACGGTGGGTGCGGCCTTCGTACTCGTAGTCCATCACGCCGCTCTGCACGTTGCCGCCGACGGCGGTACCGCCGCCGCCCTCGCTGAGCAGGCGGCCGTCCTCCTTGGCGCTGGGCTTGAGCTGCAGGGCGATGAGGTCGTCGAAGGTGCTGGCCACCTGGGTCAGCGGCACCCGGTCCTGCGGGCGCTTGGGCCCGGCCAGGCTGGCTTCCACCGTGCCCATGTCCAGGGCCAGGCTGTCGGTGAACACCGGTTCGTCACCGGCGTTGCGCCACAGGCCCTGGGCCTTGCAGTAGGCCTCCACCAGCTTGACCGTGGATTCCGGGCGGCCGGAGAGGCGCAGGTAGCCCAGGGTGATCTCGTCCACCGGGAAGAAGCCGCAGGTGGCGCCGTATTCCGGGGCCATGTTGGCGATGGTGGCGCGGTCGGCCAGGGGCAGGTCGGCGAGGCCGTCGCCGTAGAACTCGACGAATTTCCCCACCACGCCCTTCTTGCGCAGCATCTGGGTGACGGTGAGCACCAGGTCGGTGGCGGTGATGCCTTCCTTCAGCTTGCCGCTGAGCTTGAAGCCGATCACCTCGGGGATCAGCATCGACACCGGCTGGCCGAGCATGGCCGCCTCCGCCTCGATGCCGCCCACGCCCCAGCCGAGCACGCCGAGGCCGTTGATCATGGTGGTGTGGGAGTCGGTGCCCACCAGGGTGTCGGGGAAGGCGTAGGTCTTGCCGTCCTCGTCGCGGGTCCAGACGGTGCGGCCCAGGTACTCGAGGTTGACCTGGTGGCAGATGCCGGTACCCGGCGGAACCACGCTGAAGTTGTCGAAGGCGTTCTGGCCCCAGCGCAGGAAGGCATAGCGTTCGCCGTTGCGCTCCATCTCGATCTCGACGTTCTGCTCGAAGGCCTCGGGGCTGGCGAAGCGGTCCACCATCACCGAGTGGTCGATCACCAGGTCCACCGGGGACAGCGGGTTGATCTTCTGCGGGTCGCCGCCTGCCTTGGCCACGGCGTCACGCATGGCGGCCAGGTCGACCACGGCGGGCACGCCGGTGAAGTCCTGCATCAATACCCGCGCCGGGCGGTACTGGATCTCGCGCTCGGAGCTGCGGGTCTTCTGCCAGGCCACCAGGGCTTCGAGGTCTTCGGGGCCGACGGTTTCGTTGTCTTCCCAGCGCAGCAGGTTTTCCAGCAGCACTTTCAGGGACAGGGGCAGCTTGTCGATGCTGCCGAGGCGCTTGGCGGCCTCTGGCAGGCTGAAGTAGTGATAGGTCTTGCCGTCCACCTCGAGGGTGCGGTGGCTGTTCAGGCTATCCAAGGAAGGCATGTGACATCTCCTTTGGGCCCACACGGCATGGGCCGATACAGGGGGCGGAACCCTGCAAAGCTAGCTCTGCTTGGCAGGGCCCGCCATGTTCTGGACTCCCGTTCCGCCAGCATGGTTCCTCCTGTCTCATCACTGCTGGTGTAGGAATTTTCCATAGATCTCTGTGTGAAATCGGGCGCTTCGGCTCTATAGTGCGCGGCCAAGGAGACACCCCGATGAATAGCCTGTTCCTGCACTGCCGCCCCGGTTTCGAGGGTGAGGTGTGCGCCGAGATATCCGACCTGGCCGCCCGACTGGACGTGCCCGGCTACGCCAAGGGCAAGGCCAGCAGCGCCTATGCCGAGTTCATCTGCCAGGACGCCGACGGCGCCGAGCGGCTGATGCGCGGCCAGCGCTTCGCCCGCCTGATCTTCCCGCGGCAGTGGGCCCGCGGCGCCTTCGTCGCGCTGCCCGAGACCGACCGCATCAGCGTGCTGCTGGCGCACCTGGCCGACTACCCGGTCTGCGGCAGCCTGTGGCTGGAGGTGCTGGACACCAACGAAGGCAAGGAGCTGTCGAATTTCTGCAAGAAGTTCGAGGCGCCCCTGCGCAAGGCCCTGGAGAAGGTCGGTCGCCTGGTGGATGACCCGGGCAAGCCGCGCTTGCTGCTGACCTTCCGCAGCGGCCGCGAGGTGTTCGCCGGTCTCGCCGAGGCGGACAACTCCGCGCTCTGGCCCATGGGCATCCCGCGCCTGAAGTTCCCCCGCGAGGCGCCGAGCCGCTCCACCCTCAAGCTGGAGGAGGCCTGGCACACCTTCATCCCCCGCGAGCAGTGGGACACCCGCCTGTCCGAGGATATGACCGGCGTCGACCTGGGCGCCTCCCCGGGTGGCTGGACCTACCAGCTGGTGCGCCGCGGCATGCTGGTCACCGCCATCGACAACGGCCCCATGGCCGAGAGCCTGATGGACACCGGGCTGGTGCAGCACCTGATGGTCGACGGCTTCACCTTCAAGCCCAAGCAACCGGTGGACTGGATGGTCTGCGACATCGTCGAGAAGCCGGCGCGCAATGCCGCACTGCTGGATACCTGGATAGGCGAGGGGCTGTGCCGCGAGGCGGTGGTCAACCTCAAGCTGCCGATGAAGCAGCGCTACGCCGAGGTGCAGCGCCTGCTGCAGCGCCTGGAAGACAGCTTCCGCGAGCGCAAGATCAAGGTCTCCATCGCCTGCAAGCAGCTCTATCACGACCGCGAGGAAGTGACCTGCCACCTGCGTCGCCTGGACCGCTGAGGCCGCGCGCCCAGCCGTGCCGGGCATCGGCCGGGCTGGGCGTGCTCGGCGCTTTTACGCCACAATGGCGACCTGTTCCTGGAGTACCCCATGTCCGATCAGCCTGATGCCATTCTCGATGCCACCGGCCTCAACTGCCCCGAGCCGGTGATGATGCTGCACAACAAGGTGCGCGACCTGCCGTCCGGCGGCCTGCTCAAGGTCATCGCCACCGACCCGTCGACCCGTCGGGATATCCCCAAGTTCTGCATGTTCCTCGGCCACGAGCTGGTGGAGCAGGGCGAAGAGGCCGGTACCTACCTGTACTGGATCCGCAAGAAAGCCGAATGAGGCCCGCCTCGACTCGATAAAAAGAAGCCCGCATTGCGCGGGCTTCTTGCTGTGTGGCGTCAGGCCGGTTCGGCCAGGGCCGTCACGCGGTCGCTGCTGCGGATGCGCGAGCGCGCGCTACGGGCCACACGGAAGGTCAGCATCACCGCCGCCACCGTCAGGCCGGCGATCAGCCCCTGCCACAGGCCGCGTGGGCCAGTGGGTTCGCCCAGCCAGTCGGTAAGCCCCAGCAGGTAGCCGATGGGCAGGCCGATGCCCCAGTAGGAAAACAGGGTGAGGATCATCGTCACCCGCGTGTCCTGATAACCACGCAGGGCACCGGCGGCGGTGACCTGGATGGCGTCGGAGAACTGGAACAACGCGGCGAACACGATCAGCGATGCAGCCACCGCGATGACCTGGGCATCGGGGGTGTAGATGGCGGCGATCTGCTCACGGAACAGCAGCATCAGGCTGGCCGACAGGCAGGCATAGGCCAGCGCCGTGGCCATGCCTACACCCGCGGAGAAGCGCGCATCACGCGGCGTGCCACGCCCCAGGGAGTGGCCGACACGCACGGTCACCGCCATGGCCAGGGAGTACGGGATCATGAACACCAGCGAGCTGAAGTTCTGCGCGATCTGGTGCCCGGCCACCACGTTGGCGCCCAGCCCGCCGATCAGCAGCGCGATCACCGCGAAGATGCTCGACTCGGCGAAGATCGCGATGCCGATGGGCAGGCCCACGCTCAGCAGGCGCTTGATCACCGCCCAGCGCGGCGTCTCGAAGTGATTGAACAGGCCGCTCGGCTTGTACACCTTGGCGATGTTCACCCAGGCCAGCATGCCGAAGAACATCAGCCACATGGCGGTGCCGCTGGCCCAGCCGCAGCCGACGCCGCCCATGGCCGGGAAGCCCAGGTGGCCGTAGATCAGCACATAGTTGAGCGGAATGTTCAGCAGTAGCCCGCAGATGCCCAGCACCATGCTCGGACGGGTGCGGCCCAGGCCGTCGCTGTAGCAGCGCAGCACCTGGTAGAGCGCCACCGCCGGCAGGCCGAAGGCGATGCCGTGGAGGTAGCCCATGCTCGGAGCCACCAGGTCTTCCTCCACGCCCATCATGCGCAGCACGGGTTCGGCGCAGAGCAGCAGGCCGGCGCCGGCGAGGCCGACGACCACCGCCAGCCACAGGGCCTGGCGCACTAGCGGGCCGATCTCGGCATCCTGGTTGGCACCGTGGCGCTGGGCGACCTTGGCCGTGGTGGCGAGGAGGGTGCCGGTCATCAGCAGGAACACCGGTACCCAGATGGAGTTGCCCAGGGCCACGGCGGCCAGGTCGCGCGCGCTGACACGGCCGGCCATCACGGCGTCGACGAAACCCATGGCCGAGTGGGAGAGCTGGGCGATCATGATGGGCAGGGCAAGAGTGAATAGAGCACGCAATTCGCGACGCATACGGTCGAGGCGAGTTTGGTTTGTCACGGGGGTCTTTCCATGGCTGTGAAGCGTTCACCGGTACGGCGGTGGCGTCCGTATTGCTCGTGGCCCACAGGGTGGGCAAGCCTGGCTGCGATGGGCTCGCAACGGGCGCTGGCCTGGCCGTGGCAAGGGGATTGCCGGCGATAGGGGGACAGCGGAGGCGGAAGACGGCCTAGTCTACGCGCTGACGGCATGGTCAGGAAAGAGGGCGATGCACTGGGTTGGGGCGACGCCGGGCCGGGGGATTCCGTAGAATGGCCGCCTTGCCCCTGGAGAGCACCATGCGCATCCTCGCCGACGAAAACATCCCCCTGGTCGACGCCTTCTTCGGCGGTTTCGGCCCCATCCGCCGCATGCCGGGTCGCGCCATCGACCGCGCCGCCCTGGGCGACGCCGAGGTGCTGTTGGTGCGCTCGGTGACCCGCGTCGACCGCGCCCTGCTGGAAGGCAGCGCGGTGCGCTTCGTCGGCACCTGCACCATCGGCACCGATCATCTCGACCTGGGCTGGTTCGCCGAGGCCGGCATCGCCTGGTCCAGTGCGCCCGGCTGCAATGCCCGTGGCGTGGTGGATTTCGTCCTGGGCAGCCTGCTGACCCTGGCCGAGGACGAGGGTGTAGCGCCCTCGACCCGCACCTACGGCGTCGTCGGCGCCGGCCAGGTGGGCGGGCGCCTGGTGGAGGTGCTGCGTGGCCTGGGCTGGCGGGTGCTGGTCTGCGACCCACCACGTCAGGCGGCCGAGGGCGGCGACTACGTCGACCTGGCTACCGTGCTGGAGCAGTGCGACGCCATCAGCCTGCACACGCCATTGGACAAGGGCGGCGCCCATCCCACCCACCACCTGCTGGGGGCCGCCGAGCTGGCGCGGCTCAAGCCCGGCTGCTGGCTGATCAATGCCAGCCGGGGGGCGGTGGTGGACAACCGGGCGCTGCGTGATGCGCTGCGGGCCCGTTCGGACCTGCGCGCGGTGCTGGACGTCTGGGAAGGCGAGCCGGAGGCCGATCCCGAACTGGCCGCGCTGTGCCGTATCGCCACGCCGCATATCGCCGGCTACAGCCTGGACGGCAAGCTGCGCGGCACCGCGCAGATCTACCAGGCCTTCTGCCGCGCCGAAGGCATCGAGGAAGCGGTGAAGCTGGACGAACTGCTGCCCGCGCCCTGGTTGCCGGAACTGACCCTGGATGCCAGCGCCGACCCGGTCTGGGCGTTGGCCATGCTCTGCCGCGCGGTGTATGACCCGCGCCGCGACGATGCCGATTTCCGCCGCAGCCTGGTGGGGGATTCCGACCAGCGTCGCGCGGCCTTCGACGCCCTGCGCAAGCACTACCCGGTGCGCCGGGAAATCGACGGCCTGCGGGTGCGCCTGCAGGGCGAGGCGCCGCAACTGGCGCAGTGGGTGAGGGCGCTTGGGGCGGAGCTGGCCTGAGGCCGCGGCCCGCCAATGACCCAACAATGAAAAGGCCCAGGCAGATGCCCGGGCCTTCGAGTGAAGCGCTGGGAATCAGGCCTGTTTGCGGGCGCCTTCCCAGTGCTTGTCCAGCTCTTTGCAGGCGCGCTGGATCATGCCTTCGGTAATGGGGATTTCCCGACCCTGGGCATCGATGATCGAGCCGCCAACGGGCTGCTGGGGTTGAAGCGGAACGACCCGGCGGGTGGAAGTGCTGTTCTGCAAGCTCATGGCCTGTCTCCTCATCAGGTGGTGCGCGCAGTCTAGGTCCCATAGATGAACGCGCAGTGACAGTCAGGCGCCAGTATTACGCCGTAAAAGCAAAGGACCGGGGGAGATTTGCAGCGATTGTGCCAATCGCGCTTTCCGGCCGGTCCATGGGGTTGACCCGCAACGCGGGCCGAGAGTTCAGCGAAGAGGTTGGCATGTCGATATTCCGAATGGGCCTGATCATCAATCCCCTGGCCGGGCTGGGCGGCGCGGCTGCCCTCAAAGGCAGCGACGGTGTCGCCGAGGAGGCCCTGGCGCGCGGTGCCGTGCCCCGCGCCGAGGAGCGCACCCAACTGGCGCTGGAATCCCTGCTGCCCCTGGCCGGGCGCCTGGAGTTCCTCACCTTTCCCGGCGCCATGGGCGCCGACCTGCTGGCACGCATGGGCTTCCGCCATCGGCTCATCGGCACCCTGGAGGCGGCGACCAGCAGCGCCGCCGATACTCGCCACGCCGTGGAGGCGCTGCAGGAGGCCGGCGTGTCGCTGATCCTCTTCGCCGGTGGTGATGGCACTGCCCGTGACGTCAGCGCCGTGGCCCGTGAAGGCCAGCCGGTGCTGGGTATTCCGGCGGGGGTGAAGATCCATTCCGGCGTCTACGCCATCAGCCCGCGTGCGGCGGGGGAGCTGGCGCGGCGGCTGGTGGAAGGCGGCCTGATCCGCCTGGCCAGTGGCGAGGTGCGTGACCTCGACGAGGCAGCCCTGCGCGAGGGCAAGGTGGCGGCCCGCTGGTATGGCGAGCTGACGGTACCGGTGGAAGGCCATTTCATGCAGCACGTGAAGCAGGCGGGCATGGAGTCCGAGGAGCTGGTGCTGGTGGACCTCGCCGACTGGCTGGCGGAAAGCTGGGAGGAGGGCGTGCGCTACGTGCTCGGCCCTGGTTCGACCCTGCACGGGCTGGCCGCCAACCTCGGCCTGGAGGCCACCCTGCTGGGCGTGGACGTGATCGAGAACGGCCAGCTGATTGCCCGCGATGTCACCGAGGCCCAGCTATTCGAACTGGTGGACGGCCACCCGGCCTTCCTCCTGGTCACCGCCATCGGTGGTCAGGGGCACATCATCGGCCGCGGCAACCAGCAGATCAGCCCGCGCGTGCTGCGCGCCATCGGCCTCGAGCGGCTGCGGGTGGTGGCCACCAAGCGCAAGCTCGGCACCCTCGACGGCCGGCCCCTGCTGGTGGACAGCGGCAACCCGCAGCTGGACGACGCCTTCCCCGATGCGGTGCGGGTCTGGGCCGGCTACAAGGAGGAGCTGTTGTACCCGCTGGGCTGGGCCGCCGACGCAGGCGCCGAGTGCTGACTGGCAAATGACTACAGCGCCCTGGGAACCGACGCAAACCGCCCAAGGCGGGCGCCCCTGGCGCTGCTGCTGACCGATCCTTAAGGTTGGCCGGGCCTGCCGATCCGGTGCTTGCGCACCTGGCGCATTCTCCTCAGGGCTTATGGTTGGGGCGTCAGGGGCGCAATCCCGGATCGGCAGGCTCCTTTGCACAGCTGAATACCCTTGGCCCGATGGCTCACACCATCGGGCATTTTCCGTTGCCTTCCGCTCCGTTACTCTTGCCGCTGCACATCTGCAAGGAGAGAGAAGATGGTCCAGGGTGGTTGCCTGTGCGGCGGAGTCCGTTTCGAGATCGAGGGTGAGCTGGCGCCGATCCAGATCTGTCATTGCAGCCAGTGCCGCAAGGCGCAGGGCACGCCTTTCGTCACCAATATCCCGGTGGACGAGACGCGCTTCCGCTTGCTGGCGGGGAATGAGCTGCTGCGTGCCTTCAGCTCCTCGCCGGGCAAGCAGCGAGTGTTCTGCGAGCGTTGCGGCTCGCCCCTCTACAGCAAGAGCGAGAAAGCCCCTGGCGTGCTGCGCATCCGTGCCGGCCTGCTGGAAGGCGAGCTGGAAACGCGCCCCGCCAACCACGCCTATGTGGCGTCCAGGGCCAACTGGTGGGACATCCAGGATTCCCTGCCGCAATTCCCTGCAGGGCGGGGCTGACCATGCTCAAGCGACTGTTTTGCCTGTTCCTGCTGCTGGCCAGCCTGGGCGCCCAGGCGGCGGTGGATGCCGTGCGGCTGGTGGATTCGGCGCGCGGCCAGATCGGCGTGACCCTGAGCTACGACCCGGTGTACCGGCGCATCGCTTACCCCGGCGGCGACGTGCCCCTGGCCACCGGCGTGTGCACCGACGTGGTGATCCGCGCGCTGCGCGAACAGGGCCTGGACCTGCAGAAGGTGGTGCACGAGGACATGCGCAGCCACTTCTCCGCCTACCCGCGCAACTGGGGCCTGAAGCGCCCCGATCCGAACATCGACCACCGCCGCGTGCCCAACCTGATGACCTGGTTCAAGCGCCAGGGCATGGCGCTGCGCCCCAGCGATCAGGCCGCCAGCTACCGCCCCGGCGACATCGTCACCTGGGACCTCGGGCGCGGCCTGCAGCACATCGGCATCCTCTCCGACCGCACCGGTGCCGACGGCGTACCGCTGGCCTTGCACAACATCGGCCGCGGCACCCAGGAAGAGGACATCCTGTTCCGCTACAAAATCATCGGGCACTACCGCTTCGCCGAGCGTTGACGGGCCACGAGCACGGGCCGCGCCTGTGCTCGACGGCTTTTCGCGCAAGGCCTAGTATCGACGGCATCCTTTCCTGACCGGGAGCGCGTGATGAGCGCCGATTCCTTTCCTCCCCACATCCAGCCCGGCGAGCGCGTGGTGCTCTTCGATGGCGTCTGCAAGCTGTGCAACGGCTGGGCGCGTTTCCTGATCCGCCACGACCGCGAGCGGCTGTTCAAGCTGGCTTCGGTGCAGTCGCCCGAGGGGCAGGCCATCCTGCGCTGGTACGGCCTGCCCACCGACCACTTCGACACCATGGCCTACATCGAGGGCCGCGAGCTGTTCGTGCGTTCCGACGCGGTGCTGCGCATCGCCCGCCTGCTGCCCTGGCCCTGGCGCCTGGGTGGCGTGTTGCGGGTGATCCCGGCGGCGTTGCGCGACTGGCTCTACGACCGCATCGCGCTGAACCGCTATCGGCTGTTTGGTCGCCACGAGGTGTGCCTGCTGCCGAGCCCCGACCACGAGCAGCGCTTCCTCCAGGCGGGCAACTGAGGCAATAGAGCGGCTGGCGCAGCGGCGGGAAAACCCGCAGAGTGGCGCCTCCTCCCGATCGAGTCCTCGCAATGGGTCTGCTTTCCTCCCGCCAGCGCAATGCGCTGCGCATGGCCGCGCGCTTCGTCGCTCCCTATCGCTGGCGGGTGATCGGCGCGCTGCTGGCGCTGCTGTTCACCGCCGCCATCACCCTGTCCATGGGGCAGGGCATCCGCCTGCTGGTGGACCAGGGCCTGGCGACTCAGTCACCGGAAGCCCTCAACCATTCGATCATCCTGTTCTTCGCCCTGGTGGTGGCGCTGGCGGTGGGCACCTTCAGCCGCTTCTACCTGGTGTCCTGGGTGGGCGAGCGCTTCGTCGCGGATATCCGCAAGCGCGTGTTCAACCACCTGATCGAGCTGCACCCCGGCTTCTTCGAAACCACCCGTGCCTCGGAAATCCAGTCGCGCCTCACGGCCGATACCACGCTGCTGCAATCGGTTATCGGCTCGTCGCTGTCCCTGGCGCTGCGCAACGGCATCATGATGATCGGCGGCATCGGCCTGCTGTTCGTCACCAACCCCAAGCTGACCGGCATCGTGGTGGTCGCCCTGCCGCTGGTGGTGGCGCCGATCCTGCTCTTCGGCCGGCGGGTGCGGGCGCTGTCGCGGCAGAGCCAGGACCGCATCGCCGATGTCGGCAGCTACGTCGGCGAGACCCTGGGGCAGATCAAGACCGTCCAGGCCTACAACCACCAGGCCCAGGACCGGGCGCGCTTCGGGCGCACCGTGGAAGGCGCCTTCGACACCGCGCGCAAGCGCATCACCCAGCGGGCCTGGCTGATCACCGTGGTCATCGTGCTGGTGCTCGGCGCGGTGGGGGTGATGCTCTGGGTCGGCGGCATGGACGTGATCGCCGGGCGCATCTCCGGCGGTGACCTGGCCGCCTTCGTCTTCTACAGCCTGATCGTCGGTTCCGCCTTCGGTGCCATCAGCGAGGTGATCGGCGAGCTGCAAAGCGCCGCCGGTGCTGCCGAGCGCATCGCCGAGCTGCTGCAGACCCGCAGCACCATCAAGGCGCCGGAGAGCGACCTGCTGCGCCTGCCCGAGCGGGTGGAAGGCGAGCTGGAGCTGCGCGGCCTGCGCTTCGCCTACCCGACCCGGCCGCAGAGCCTGGCCTTCGATGGCATCGACCTGCACGTGCGCCCCGGCGAGACCCTGGCCCTGGTCGGCCCTTCCGGTGCGGGCAAGTCGACGCTCTTCGACCTGCTGCTGCGCTTCTTCGACCCCACCGAGGGTGAGGTGCGGGTGGATGGCCTGCCCATCCAGCGCCTGGACCCGGCCGACCTGCGCCGTTGCTTCGCCCTGGTATCGCAGAGCCCCGCGCTGTTCTTCGGCAGCGTCGAGGACAACATCCGCTACGGTCGCCCCGACGCCAGCCAGGCCGAGGTGGAGGCTGCGGCGCGGGCCGCCCATGCCCACGAATTCATCCAGCGCATGCCCGAGGGCTACCAGACGCACCTGGGCGACGGCGGCATCGGCCTTTCCGGCGGGCAGCGCCAGCGCCTGGCCATCGCCCGGGCCTTGCTCACCGATGCACCCATCCTGCTGCTGGACGAAGCCACCAGCGCTCTGGATGCCGAAAGCGAACACCTGATCCAGCAGGCCCTGCCCGAGGTCATGAGCGGGCGCACCACCCTGGTGATCGCCCACCGCCTGGCCACAGTGAAGAGCGCGGACCGCATCGCCGTCATCGACAAGGGCAAGCTGGTCGCCATCGGCAGCCACCAGGAGCTGGTGCTCAGCAGCCCGCTCTATGCGCGCCTGGCGGAACTGCAATTTTCCACATCGAACGAGCCGGCCTGAACGGCCTTACAGGGAGTCAGGGGTGACACAGGGATTGAAGGTTCTGGTGCTGGGCGGCTACGGCAATTTCGGCCGGCTGATCGTGCGGCGCCTGCGCAGCATCGAGGGCATCGAGGTGATCGCCGCGGGGCGTGACCTGGCCAAGGCCCAGGCCCTGGCGGCGGAAACCGGTTGCCAGGCGGCGCGCCTGGATATCGACCAGCCGGAGTTGGCCCTGGCCTTCAGCAAGCTGGGTGCCCAGGTGGTGATTTCCACGGTCGGGCCCTTCCAGGGGCAGGACTACCGAGTCGCCGAGGCGGCACTGGACGCCGGCTGCCATTACATCGACCTGGCCGATGCGCGCGCCTTCGTCTGCGGCATCGGCCGGCTGGATGACCGGGCCCGCGAGCGCGGCCTGCTGATTTGTGCCGGCGCCAGTTCGGTGCCCGGCCTCAGCGCCGCCGTGGTGGACGAACAACTGCCGCGCTTCAGCCGTCTGGACAGCATCGAGCACGGCATCAGCTCCTCGGAGAAGACGCCGGGCCTGTCGACCCTGGAGGCGGTGCTCGGCTACTGCGGCCGGCCCGTGCGGCTCTGGCGCGATGGTGCCTGGGGCTCGATCCATGGCTGGCAGGGCCTGCGCCGCCACGCCTTCCGTGCCCCGATGGGCGCGCGCTGGGTGGGTATCTGCGACATTCCCGACCTGGAACTCTTCCCCGCGCGCTACCCGGGCGTGCGCGATGTCAGCTTCCGCGCTGGCGTCGGCCTGCGCCTCACCCAGTTCGGCACCTGGGCGCTGTCCTGGCTGGTGCGCGGCGGGCTGGTGCGCAACGCCGTCGGCCTGGCGTCGCTGTTGCGCAAGGGCGCGGTGCTGGTGGAGCCCCTGGGCGATGGCCTCAGCGGCATGTTCGTGACATTGCGTGGGCTGGACCACCAGGGCCGGCCACTGGTGCTCACCTGGGAACTGGTCGCCCACGAAAACGACGGCCCCAACATCCCCTGCATGGCCGCCGTGGCCCTGGTGCGCAAGCTCGCCGCCGGCACCCTGGCCGAGCGCGGTGCCATGCCCTGCATCGGCCTGTTCAGCAGCGCCGAATACCTGGCGGAGCTGGAGGGGATGCGCATCGAGGTAGAGATCAGGGAAGGCGAATAGCCTCCCGTAGGATGGTGTAGAGCGCAGCGAAACCCATCATCGCGGAGCTTTCAGGGCTCCCAGCATCCAGGCAATAAAAAACCGGCCACTCGGGCCGGTTCTTCAACGCGTTGCGACTCAGCGGTACTCGCAGAGGTAGGCGGTGTCCTGGGCGACTTTCAGCTGGAACTTGCTGTTCGCCGGTACGGTGAACTTGCTGCCGGCTTCGAAGGTTTCCCAGCTGTCGCTGCCCGGCAGCTTGACGGTCAGGGCGCCGGCGACGACGTGCATCACTTCCAGCTGGCTGGTGCCGAATTCGTATTCGCCCGGGGCCATCACGCCGATGGTGGCGGGGCCTTCGCTCATGCCGAAGGCGATGGATTTGACGGTGCCGTCGAAGTACTCGTTGACCTTGAACATGGCGGGATCCTTGAAAAGGGTTGGAAAAAGGGCCCGCCAGTATGCCCAAGCCGCTTTGCAGCGTCACTAGGCAATGCGGCGGGGGCGTTTCAGGAACTGGCAGGCAGCACCAGCGGCAGCAGGCGGGCGGTGTTGCGGGCATCTTCCAGGGCCCGATGCTGCTGGCCCTGGAAGCTGAGCCCGGCCAGTTGCAGCGCGGTGTGCAGGCCCACGGGCTGCTTGAGCTGGCGGACGCGGGCGAAATGCTGCTTGAGGTTGACGTGGGGAATGGTGGCGAGGCGGCTGACCAGTTGCTGCTGGCGCCATTCCTGCTCCAGCTGGCGGCGGTCGTACTCGCCCCAACTGACCCAGCTCACCAGGCGCGGCTGGTAGTTCTGCAGCCAGCGTTCGAACGCCGGCCAGACCTGCGCGAGGGGCGCGGCGCTGTCGACATTGGCCTGGCTGATGTGGGTCAGCTGGCGGCAGAAGGTGGTCAGGCAGGGGCGACGCAACGGGCGTACGAAACGCTGGAAATGGTCCACTTCGCGGCCGTCGGCAGCCACGATCGATGCGCCGATCTCGATGATCTCCATATCTTCCAGGGGCCAACCGCCTTCCTCGGTCGTGGCCTCCAGGTCTATCACCAGCCAGTGCGGCATGGGGCTCTCCTTGGCGCTTGTGGGGTGTCCCGGCAACTTCCGGGCGAGTATGGAGGGCCTTTCGCGGCTCGGCAAACCGCGTGTTAGGCTTCCTGGGACATGCACATGTGGAGGGTTTGAGATGGCGAAGGTGACCTTTATCGGGCTCGGCGTAATGGGCTTTCACATGGCCGGCCACCTCGCATGCGAGGGGCACGAGGTGCGCGTCTACAACCGCTCGCCGGAGAAGGCCTCGCTCTGGTGCGACGAGTTCGGCGGCGACAGCTTCACCACGCCACGGGAAGCGGCGCAGGGTTCCGACCTGGTGATGACCTGTGTCGGCAACGACGACGACCTGCGCGCCGTGGTACTGGGCGAGGAGGGCGCCTTCGCCGGCATGCAGCCCGGCAGCGTGCTGGTGGACCACACCACCGCCTCCGCCGAGGTGGCCCGCGAACTGGCGGCGCTGGCCGCCGAGCGCGGGCTGGGCTTTCTCGATGCGCCGGTCTCCGGCGGCCAGGCCGGGGCCGAGAGCGGCATGTTGACGGTGATGATCGGCGGCGAGCGCGAACTCTACGAGCGGGCGGCACCGGTGATCGACAGTTACGCGCGGATGACCCGGCTGATGGGCCCGGTGGGTAGCGGCCAGTTGACCAAGATGGTCAACCAGATCTGCGTCGGCGGGCTGCTCCAGGGGCTCTCCGAGGCACTGCATTTCGCCCGGCGTTCCGGGCTCGACGCCACGGCGGCCATGGAGGTGATCGGCAAGGGGGCGGCGCAGTCCTGGCAACTGGAGCACCGTCACCAGAGCATGCTCGACGGCAAGTTCGACTTCGGCTTCGCCGTGGACCTGATGCGCAAGGACTTCGCCATCGTCTTCGCCGAGGCCCAGCGCAACGGCGCGCAATTGCCGGTCACTGAGCTGGTGGATCGCTTCTACGGCGAGATCCAGGCCGAAGGCGGTGGTCGCTGGGACACCTCCAGCCTGATCACCCGCCTCGAACCCCCGAAATGAACCCTGGCGCGATCGGTCGCCATGACCGGCGCGCCACGCATCACCGGCCTCAGGCGCGGAAGATAAAGTACACCGCGCCGAGCAGGCACAGACCGGCCCAGAGGTAATCGAGCTTCAGCGGCTGCTGCATGAAGTAGACGCTGAAGGGCACGAACACCGCGAGGGTGATCACCTCCTGCATAATCTTCAGCTGGCCCACCGAGAGCGCCGTGTAGCCGATGCGGTTGGCTGGCACCTGCAGCAGGTACTCGAACAGCGCGATCCCCCAACTGATCAGGGCGGCGATGATCCAGGGCTTGGTATTCAGGGTCTTGAGGTGGCCGTACCAGGCGAACGTCATGAAGACGTTGGACAGCGTGAGCAGCAGGGCGGTCTGCAGCCAAACCGGCATGACGGTGACTCCACGATGTATGAGTGCGCGCCAGCCTAAAGGGCGGTGCAGAACAAGAAAAGGGGCGAGCGATGCGCAGGTGGGTAAAAGGGGCGGCAGCCGTGTTGCTGGTGACGGCGGCAGGCGTGGCGGGATGGCAGGGGCTGCAGGTGTGGAAACAGCGCGCCGTGCTGGCCGAACTGGTGGTGCCACCGGCCTTCGCGGTACCCCGTGATTTCGAGTTCGGCGACTACCGCCTGGCCTGGAACGGCCATGGCCTGGCGCTGAGCCCCAAGGGCAACCCCACCAAGCGACTGTGGGCCACCGAGGGTGGCTTCCTCGCCGCCGGTATCGGCGCTGCCGAGGTGGCGGAGCACCGGGGCGCGCTGTTCGTCGACGAGAACCGCGAGCTGCTGTGCCGCGAGCAAAGCCTGGACAGCTTCCAGGGCACCGGCCCGCGCCTGGTGCTGCGTGGCCACCTGCGTTGCGCCGATGGCTCCGTCAGTGGCTACGCGCTGGTGCTGGAGGCCGATGGCGGGCGCGGTGTGCGCCTGGCCGTGGCGCTGGATGACCCGCGCCTCAACCGCCTCTATCTCAACTGGCAACGGGACGCCGACGAGCGCTTCTTCGGCTTCGGCGAGCAGTTCAGCGCCTTCGACCTGGCCGGGCGCCGCGTGCCCATCCTGGTGCAGGAACAGGGCGTCGGCCGTGGCCTGCAGCCCATCACCCTGGCGGCGGACCTCAGTGCCCGTGCGGGAGGCGACTGGTGGACCAGCTACGCGCCGGTGCCCTATTACCTGACGTCGAAGCTGCGTGCCTTCTTCAGCGAATCCAGCGCCTACCAGGTGTTCGACCTGCGTGATCCGGCGCGGGTGGGCCTGGAGGTGCATCAGGGCAGCCTCACCGCGCGTCTCTACAACGGCGACAGCCCCGCCGCGTTGCTGCAGGCGCACACCTCGGTGGTGGGACGCATGGCGCCGCTGCCGGACTGGACCCAGCACGGCGCCATCCTCGGCCTGCAGGGCGGTACCGAGCGGGTGCGCGAGCTGCTGGGGCGCATCGATGCCGCCGGGGTGCCCGTCGCCGGCCTCTGGCTGCAGGACTGGGTGGGCCAGCGCAGCACCAGTTTCGGCAAGCAGCTGTGGTGGAACTGGACCCTCGATCCGCGCCACTACCCGCAATGGCAGGCCCTGAGCGCCGAGCTCAAGGCGCGCGGCATCCGCCCCCTGGCCTATGCCAACCCCTTCCTGGCGGACATCACCGAGAAGGACGGGGAGCAGCGCAATCTGTTCCGTGAGGCCCGCGAACGTGGCTTCCTCATGCGGGGCGCCGACGGCAAGCCGCTGGACCTGCTTAACACCAGTTTCAGCGCTGGTTTGGTGGACCTGAGCAACCCCGAGGCGCGCCGCTGGCTGAAGGTCGTGTTGCGCGAAGAGATGCTCGGCCAGGGCTTCTCCGGCTGGATGGCCGATTTCGGCGAGGCGCTGCCCTTCGAGGCGCACCCGGCCTCGGGTGAAGACGCGGCTCTGCTGCACAACCGCTTCCCCGAAGAATGGGCGCGGCTCAACCGCGAGCTGCTGGAGGAGGCAGGCGGGGAAGGGGAGCTGCTGTTCTTCACCCGCTCCGGCTACAGCCGCAGCCCGGGGCTGACCACCAGCATGTGGCTGGGCGACCAGCTAGTGACCTGGGATGCCCAGGACGGCCTGCACAGCGCATTGCTGGGGCTGCTCTCCGGTGGGCTCTCGGGCTTCACCCTCAATCACGCCGACACCGGCGGCTACACCACCATCAGCAACCCGCTGAAGGACTACCACCGCAGCGAGGAGCTGTTGCAGCGCTGGGCGGAGTTTTCCGCCTTCACCAGCCTGCTGCGCACCCACGAGGGCAATCGTCCGGCGGACAACCACCAGGTCTACGACTCGCCGGCCAGCCTGGCGCACTTCGCCCGTTGCGCCCAGCTGTTCGCCGCGCTGGCACCTTATCGCCGCACGCTGATGGACGAGGCGGCGCGTACCGGGCTGCCACTGGTGCGCCCGCTCTGGCTGCACTACCCCGATGACCCCGCGAGCCTGGAGGCCGTGCCGCGCAGCTTCCTGCTGGGTGACCAACTGCTGGTGGCACCGGTGCTGGAGCCGGGTGTCGACAGCCTGGAGGTGGCGCTGCCGGCGGGGGAGTGGGTGCACCTCTGGTCGCAGGAGCACTACCAGGCAGCTCCCGGCACCCGCGTACGCGTGGCGGCGCCCATCGGCCAGCCGGCGGTGTTCTACCCGCTGGGCTCGGCGGTGGGCGAGGCCCTGCACAAGGCGCTGGCGCAGCGAGGCGTCAGCGGTTCCTGAAGGCCAAAGGGGGGGCGGTGACCTGGGGGGCATGGCGCGGCTGATCGGCTGACTGGGGGATATCCCATTTCCCCGGGGCCGCGAGTAGAATCCGCGCCCTACGTCGGCCACAGCGTTGCAGAGGGGCCCCTGATCATGATTTGTCGTGCAGGTTGTGGCGCCTGTTGCATCGCGCCATCCATCAGTTCACCCATCCCCGGCATGCCCAAGGGCAAGGCGGCGGGGGAGCGCTGCATCCATCTCTCCGTCGAGCATCTCTGCTCGATATTCGGCCAACCGGAGCGGCCGAAGGTCTGTGCCGACTTCGATGCCGATCTTTTTGTCTGTGGCGACAGCCGGGAAGAGGCGATACGTTTGCTGGGCTGGTTGGAACAAGAGACGGCCGTGGCGGTCAGTCAATCTATCCAGTAGCTGTCCTGATGGACGACGGCTGGTCATCATAAGAAGGAGAACAAAGATGGTTTCGCTGCAACGAATGGCTGTGATCTGCGGCTTTAGCGCCACTGCGCTGCTGGCCTCGACTGCCCATGCCGAGGACTGGAAGCTGGCCAAGGACGAGGACGGCATCAAGGTATACCTGAGCGAGGTTGCCGGCTCCAAGTACAAGGCCTATCGCGGGGTCGCCACCCTGAAAACCGACGTCACCACCCTGCGCAAGCTGCAGGAGGACGTTTCCGGCTCCTGCGCCTGGATTCACGAGTGCGAGCAGCAGAAGCTGCTGAAGTCGGAAGGCGCCGACAGCTGGACCTATACCCGCTTCAACACCCCCTGGCCCGTTACCCCGCGTGACTCGGTCATCCATGCCACCACCACCGAAGGCGCCGACGGCAGCCTGACCCGCACCCTCAAGGGCGAGCCCAAGTACGTGCCGGAAGAGAAAGGCTTCGTGCGTGTGGCCGCCGTGGATGGTGTATGGAAGTTCGTGCCCAAGGGTCCGGGCGAAGTCGAGGTGACCTACCAGGTGCACACCGAGCCGGGCGGCAGCGTGCCCTCCTGGCTGGCCAACAGCTTCGTGGTCGACGCGCCGTTCAATACGCTCAGCCACCTGCGCGAGCGCGCCGAGAAGAAGTGATCGGCCGCTGACACGAAAAGGCCCCGCGATGCGGGGCCTTTTCATTGGTGCAACCTGCCCGGATTGGCGGGCCGAGCGCGTGGTTTTCGTAGGTTGGCCCCGAGCACCGCGAGGCCAACGCATCCTGGGTTGTAGCCCTCAAGATCCCCCGTGTCCGCCGTCAGTGCTGCCGACGTACCCTTCGCCCATGAAAAAGCCCCGCAGATGCGGGGCTTCTCCTGGAGCGGGACGTCTTACTTGCGCTTGTCGAGCGAGACGTAGTCGCGCTGCTCGTAGCCGGTGTACAGCTGGCGCGGACGGCCGATCTTGTACGGGCTGGAGAGCATTTCCTTCCAGTGGGAGATCCAGCCGACGGTACGCGCCAGGGCGAAGATCACGGTGAACATGCTGGTCGGAATGCCGATCGCCTTGAGGATGATCCCCGAGTAGAAGTCGACGTTCGGGTACAGGTTGCGTTCCTTGAAGTACGGATCGGTCAGGGCGATCTCTTCGAGACGCATGGCCAGTTCCAGCTGCGGATCGTTCTTGATCCCCAGTTCCTTCAGGACTTCGTCGCAGGTCTGCTTCATCACGGTGGCGCGCGGGTCGCGGTTCTTGTACACGCGATGGCCGAAGCCCATGAGCTTGAACGGGTCGTTCTTGTCCTTGGCCTTGGCGATGAACTTGTCGATGTTCGAGACATCGCCGATTTCATCGAGCATGGTCAGTACCGCTTCGTTGGCGCCGCCGTGTGCCGGGCCCCACAGGGCGGCGATGCCGGCTGCGATGCAGGCGAACGGGTTGGCACCGGACGAACCGGCCAGGCGAACGGTGGAGGTGGAGGCGTTCTGCTCGTGGTCCGCATGCAGGATGAAGATGCGATCCATGGCCTTGGCCAGTACCGGGCTGATCGGTTTGATCTCGCACGGGGTGTTGAACATCATGTGCAGGAAGTTTTCCGCGTAGTTCAGGTCGTTACGCGGATACATCATCGGCTGGCCCATGGAGTACTTGTAGACCATAGCGGCGATGGTGGGCATCTTGGCGACCAGGCGGATCGCGGAGATTTCGCGATGGTGCGGGTCGTTGATGTCCAGGGAGTCGTGGTAGAAGGCGGAGAGGGCGCCGACTACGCCGCACATGATCGCCATCGGATGGGCGTCGCGGCGGAAGCCGTTGAAGAAGCTCTTCAACTGCTCGTGAACCATGGTGTGGTTCTTGACGGTGCCAACGAACTTGGCCTTTTCCTCTGCGCTCGGCAGTTCGCCGTTCAGCAGCAGATAGCAGGTTTCCAGGTAGTCGGATTCTTCTGCCAGTTGCTCGATGGGGTAGCCGCGGTGAAGCAGTACACCCTTGTCGCCGTCGATGTAGGTGATCTTCGACTCGCAAGAGGCGGTAGACATAAAGCCAGGATCAAAGGTGAAGCGACCCGTGGAGGTCAGGCCCCGCACATCGATTACATCGGGACCTACGGTACCGGACAGAACGGGCAGCTCGACGGGGGCAATGCCCTCGATGATCAACTGCGCTTTTTTGTCAGCCATAGCGGCCTCCTATTTATGCTTGAAATCATCAGACAGCCCCCCACGCAGGGCCCGCACCACTATAGTGAGATAAATGCGAATGTCAATTTGAAGAAACCCATATGGCAGAGGGGTTTGCGGGGTGTTTTTCGCGGAAAAAGGGCGCTATTTACGCCTTTTATATAAGGAGCGCAATCCGCTCTTAGGGGGAGGCCTTTCCGTTGTCATTAGTCAGCTAACTGTCTATACTCAGCGCCCGACCGCCAGGGGCCTTGAAGCCCGTATTCTGGTGGTCGGCACTCCTTTGGTGAGGGGTACCTGACCAGTGCACTTCCCGACAACTTGCCCTGATTGTTAGGGGCCTCAGTGTGAAAAAAACAGCCGTGAATAGCCAACGACCTGTAAACCTAGATCTCAGGACCATCAAACTCCCAATCACTGCTTACACGTCCATTCTCCACCGTATCTCCGGTGTCATCCTTTTCGTCGGTATTGCTGTGCTGCTTTATGCGCTCGGCAAGTCGCTGGCATCCGAGGAAGGCTTCGGTGAGGTGAAGGCGTGCCTGACCAGTCCGCTGGCCAAGTTTGTGATTTGGGGCCTGCTGTCCGCATTGCTTTACCACCTGGTTGCCGGTGTGCGCCACCTGGTAATGGATGTGGGTGTCGGCGAGACGCTCGAGGGCGGCAAGCTGGGCTCGAAAATCGTCATCGCGATTTCCGCGGTGCTGATCGTGCTGGCGGGGGTGTGGGTATGGTAACCAATGTCACGAACTTCTCGCGTTCGGGCCTCTATGACTGGATGGCTCAGCGCGTTTCTGCAGTCGTTCTCGCGGCTTATTTCCTTTTCCTGCTGGGCTACCTCGTAGCGAATCCCGGCCTGACCTATGCTGACTGGCATGGTCTGTTCTCCCAGAACTGGATGCGCATCTTCAGCCTCCTCGGGCTGGTTGCACTCGGTGTACATGCCTGGGTTGGCATGTGGACCATCTCCACTGACTACCTGACGCCGATGGCGCTGGGCAAGTGGGCAACCGTTGTGCGTTTCCTGTTCCAGGCGGTCTGCGGCATCACCATGTTCGCGTACTTCGTCTGGGGCGTGCAGATTCTGTGGGGTATCTGATCCATGTCTAGCATTCGTACTCTTTCCTACGACGCCATCATCGTTGGTGGCGGCGGCGCCGGCATGCGTGCTGCGCTGCAACTGGCTCAAGGCGGCCACAAGACTGCCGTGGTCACCAAGGTCTTCCCGACCCGCTCGCACACCGTTTCCGCTCAGGGCGGCATCACCTGCGCCATCGCTTCGGCCGACCCGAACGACGATTGGCGCTGGCACATGTACGACACCGTCAAGGGCTCCGACTACATCGGTGACCAGGACGCTATCGAATACATGTGCTCCGTCGGCCCGGAAGCCGTGTTCGAGCTGGAGCACATGGGTCTGCCGTTCTCCCGTACCGAGCAAGGCCGCATCTACCAGCGTCCGTTCGGTGGCCAGTCCAAGGACTTCGGCAAGGGTGGCCAGGCTGCGCGTACCTGCGCTGCCGCCGACCGTACCGGTCATGCCCTGCTGCACACCCTGTACCAGGCCAACCTGAAGAACGGCACCTCGTTCCTCAACGAGTGGTACGCCGTCGACCTGGTGAAGAACCAGGATGGCGCCGTGGTCGGCATCATCGCCATCTGCATCGAGACCGGCGAGACCGTCTACATCCGCTCCAAGGCCGTTGTGCTGGCCACTGGCGGCGCTGGCCGCATCTATGCGTCCACCACCAACGCCCTGATCAACACCGGTGACGGCATCGGCATGGCCCTGCGTGCAGGCGTGCCGGTGCAAGACATCGAAATGTGGCAGTTCCACCCGACCGGTATCGCCGGTGCTGGCGTGCTGGTGACCGAGGGTTGCCGTGGCGAGGGTGGCTACCTGATCAACGCCCATGGCGAGCGCTTCATGGAGCGTTACGCTCCGAACGCCAAGGACCTGGCCGGTCGCGACGTGGTCGCCCGCTCTATGGTCAAGGAAGTACTGGCCGGCAACGGCTGTGGCCCGGACAAGGACCACGTACTGCTGAAGCTCGACCACCTGGGCGAGGAAGTGCTGCACAGCCGCCTGCCGGGTATCTGCGAACTGTCGAAGACCTTCGCCCATGTCGACCCCGTCGTCGCTCCGGTACCGGTGATCCCGACCTGCCACTACATGATGGGCGGCGTTGCCACCAACATTCATGGCCAGGCCATCACCCAGGATGCCAGCGGCAAGGACGTCATCATCGACGGCCTGTTCGCGGTCGGCGAAGTCGCCTGCGTGTCGGTACACGGTGCCAACCGCCTGGGCGGCAACTCGCTGCTCGACCTGGTGGTATTCGGTCGCGCTGCCGGTCTGCACCTGGAAAAAGCCCTCAAGGAAGGTATCGAGCACCGTGGTGCTTCGGAAACCGACCTGGAGCTGTCGCTCAAGCGCCTGTCCGGCGTCAACGAGCGCAGCAGCGGCGAAGACGTGGCTCCGCTGCGTAAAGAACTGCAGAACTGCATGCAGAACTACTTCGGTGTGTTCCGCACCGGCGAGTACATGCAGAAGGGCATCGCCCAGTTGGCCGACCTGCGCGAGCGCATCGCCAACGTCAAGATCGCTGACAAGAGCCAGGCCTTCAACACCGCGCGTATCGAAGCGCTGGAGCTGCAGAACCTGCTCGAAGTGGCCGAGGCAACTGCGATCGCAGCGGAGGTCCGCAAGGAGTCCCGTGGCGCGCATGCCCGCGAAGACTTCGAAGAGCGTGATGACGAGAACTGGCTGTGCCACACCCTGTACTACCCGGGTGAGAAGCGCGTCACCAAGCGCGACGTCAACTTCGCGCCGAAGACCGTTCCTGCGTTTGAACCCAAAGTACGTACTTATTAAGGGTGGCTGATATGTCGCAAGCCAACATTCTGAAAGTCAGCGTTTATCGCTACAACCCGGACCAGGACGCTGCGCCCTTCATGCAGGACTTCCAGGTCGACACCGGCGGCAAGGACATCATGGTCCTGGACGTGCTGGCCCTGATCAAGGAACAGGACGAGGGTTTCTCCTACCGTCGTTCCTGCCGTGAAGGCGTCTGCGGTTCCGACGGTATGAACATCAACGGCAAGAACGGCCTGGCCTGCATCACGCCGATCTCCGCTGCCGGCCTCAAGGGCGGCAAGCTGGTGATCCGCCCGCTGCCCGGCCTGCCGGTCATCCGTGACCTCGTCGTTGATATGAGCATCTTCTACAAGCAATACGAGAAGGTTAAACCCTTCCTGCAGAACGACACGCCCGCCCCGGCGATCGAGCGTCTGCAGTCGCCGGAAGAGCGCGAGAAGCTGGACGGTCTGTACGAGTGCATCCTGTGCGCCTGCTGCTCGACCTCCTGCCCGTCCTTCTGGTGGAACCCGGACAAGTTCCTCGGTCCCGCTGCGCTTCTGCAGGCCTATCGTTTCCTGGCCGACAGCCGCGACAACAAGACCGAAGAGCGTCTGGCCGCGCTGGACGATCCGTTCAGCGTGTTCCGCTGCCGCGGCATCATGAACTGCGTGAGCGTTTGCCCCAAGGGTCTGAACCCGACCAAGGCGATCGGCCACGTACGTCACATGCTGCTGCAAAGCGGTACTTGATGCGCTTCATGCTTTACCCGTAATACCTGTGGCGCCGGTTTGCTACCGGCGCAGCAGTAAACCAGGACAGCAGCTCACAAAGCGGCGGTCCTTACTTGAAAATATATAGATGACCAGCAGGGGCAACCGGGCTGGTGCCCGGACTATCTGCGGGATCCTTGGTGGCTTTACCGAGTCGCTGTGCCAGGACTATTGAAGCCACGATGCTGATTCCACGCCGGTGGTGTCCCCTTACCGAGGGTGACCAAGCATGCAAGAAAGCGTAATGCAGCGCATGTGGAACAGCGCCCACCTATCCGGTGGCAACGCTGCATATGTGGAAGAGCTCTATGAGCTTTACCTGCACGATCCCAACGCTGTGCCCGAAGAGTGGCGCACCTACTTCCAGAAGTTGCCGGCCGACGGTAACACCGCCACCGACGTATCGCATTCTACTGTTCGCGACCACTTCGTCCTGCTCGCCAAGAACCAGCGCCGCGCGCAGCCCGTATCGGCTGGCAGCGTAAGCAGCGAGCACGAGAAAAAGCAGGTCGAAGTCCTGCGTCTGATCCAGGCCTACCGCATGCGCGGCCATCAGGCGGCGACGCTCGACCCCCTCGGCCTCTGGCAGCGCAAGGTGCCGGCCGATCTGTCGATCAACCATTACGGCCTGACCGATGCTGACCTCGACACCACCTTCCGTACCGGTGAGCTTTACATCGGCAAGGAAGAGGCGACCCTGCGCGAGATCCATCAGTCGCTGCAGCAGACCTACTGCCGCACCATCGGTGCCGAGTTCACCCACATCGTCGATTCCGACCAGCGCAAGTGGTTCCAGCAGCGCCTGGAAAGCGTGCGTGGCCGCCCGGCGTTCTCCGCCGAAGTGCAGAGCCACCTGCTCGAGCGCCTGACCGCGGCCGAAGGCCTGGAAAAGTACCTGGGCACCAAGTACCCGGGCACCAAGCGTTTCGGCCTGGAAGGCGGCGAAAGCCTGATTCCGATGCTGGACGAGATCATCCAGCGTTCCGGCTCCTACGGCACCAAGGAAATCGTCATCGGCATGGCCCACCGCGGCCGCCTCAACGTACTGGTCAACACCTTCGGCAAGAACCCGCGCGACCTGTTCGACGAGTTCGAAGGCAAGAAGGTCGAAGGCCTGTCCTCCGGTGACGTGAAGTACCACCAGGGCTTCTCCTCCAACGTCATGACCGCGGGTGGTGAAGTCCACCTGGCGCTCGCGTTCAACCCGTCCCACCTGGAGATCGTCTCCCCGGTGGTCGAGGGGTCCGTGCGTGCCCGTCAGGATCGCCGCCAGGACAAGGCCGGCGACAAGGTGCTGCCGATCTCCATCCACGGCGACGCCGCCTTCGCGGGCCAGGGCGTGGTCATGGAAACCTTCCAGATGTCGCAGACCCGCGGCTACCGCACCGGCGGTACCGTACACATCGTCATCAACAACCAGGTCGGTTTCACCACCAGCCGTCAGGACGACTCGCGCTCCACCGAGTACGCCACCGACGTCGCGAAGATGATCCAGGCGCCGATCTTCCACGTGAACGGCGACGACCCGGAAGCCGTGCTCTTCGTCACCCAGCTGGCCGTCGACTACCGCATGCAGTTCAAGCGTGACGTGGTCATCGACCTGGTCTGCTACCGCCGTCGCGGCCACAACGAGGCCGACGAGCCGAGCGGCACCCAGCCGCTGATGTACCAGCAGATCGCCAAGCAGCGCACCACTCGCGAGCTCTATGCCGATGCCCTGATCCAATCCAGCGTGCTGGACGACGATCGCGTGCAGGCCAAGATCGACGAGTACCGCACCGCCCTGGACAACGGTCAGCACGTGGTCAAGAGCCTGGTCAAGGAGCCCAACAAGGAGCTCTTCGTCGACTGGCGTCCCTACCTGGGCCACACCTGGACCGCTCGCCACGACACCCGTTTCGAGCTCAAGACCCTGCAGGAACTCTCCGCCAAGCTGCTGGAGATCCCGGAAGGCTTCGTCGTCCAGCGTCAGGTCTCGAAGATCCTCGAAGACCGCCAGAAGATGGGCGCCGGCGGCCTGCCGATCAACTGGGGCTACGCCGAAACCATGGCCTACGCCACCTTGCTGTTCGAAGGCCACCCGGTTCGCATCACCGGCCAGGACGTGGGTCGCGGCACCTTCTCGCACCGCCATGCGGCGCTGCACAACCAGAAGGACGCCGGTACCTACCTGCCCCTGCAGAACCTGTTCGACAACCAGCCGAGCTTCGAGCTTTACGACTCCTACCTCTCCGAGGAAGCCGTACTGGCATTCGAATACGGCTACTCCACCACCACGCCCAACGCGCTGGTGATCTGGGAAGCCCAGTTCGGTGACTTCGCCAACGGCGCCCAGGTGGTGATCGACCAGTTCATCACCAGTGGCGAGCACAAGTGGGGTCGTCTCTGCGGCCTGACCATGCTGCTGCCGCACGGCTACGAAGGGCAGGGCCCGGAGCACTCCTCCGCGCGCCTGGAGCGTTACCTGCAGCTGTGCGCCGAGCACAACATCCAGGTGTGCATGCCGACCACCCCGGCGCAGATCTACCATCTGCTGCGTCGCCAGGTGATCCGCCCGCTGCGCAAGCCGTTGGTCGTATTGACGCCCAAGTCCCTGCTGCGCCACAAGCTCGCCATCTCGACCCTGGAAGATCTGGCCGAAGGCTCGTTCCAGACCGTGATCAACGAGATCGACTCGATCGATCCGAAGAAAGTCGAGCGTCTGGTGCTGTGCAGCGGCAAGGTCTACTACGACCTGCTGGAAAAACGTCGTGCCGAAGGCCGTGAAGACATCGCCATCGTGCGTATCGAGCAGCTGTACCCGTTCCCGGAAGACGACCTGGCCGAAGTTCTTGCCCAGTACAAGAACCTCAAGCACATCGTCTGGTGCCAGGAAGAGCCGATGAACCAGGGCGCCTGGTACTGCAGCCAGCATCACATGCGTCGTGTCGCGGCAGCCCACAACAAAGGCCTGTTCCTCGAGTACGCCGGGCGTGACGCCTCGGCCTCTCCGGCCTGCGGCTATGCCTCGATGCACGCCGAGCAGCAGGAAAAACTGCTGCAAGATGCCTTTACTGTTTAACGCCTTCGTGCAGAAGAAACCGAATTAGATAGGAACCCATACAAATGGCTATCGAGATCAAAGCCCCTACATTCCCGGAATCGGTTGCCGACGGCACCGTGGCCACCTGGCACAAGAAGCCGGGCGAGGCCGTCAAGCGTGACGAGCTGATCGTCGACATCGAGACCGACAAGGTAGTGCTTGAAGTACTGGCCGAAGCCGACGGCGTGCTGGCTGAAATCGTCAAGAACGAGGGCGACACCGTCCTCAGCGGCGAACTGCTGGGCAAACTGACCGAAGGTGGCGCCGCCAGCGCTGCTCCTGCCGCCGCTGCAGCCCCGGCTGCCGCTGCCCAGGCCGCCGCTCCGGCTGCTGCTGCTGGTGGTGACGACGCCATCCTCTCCCCGGCCGCTCGCAAGCTGGCCGAAGAGAACGGCATCGACCCGAACAGCATCGCCGGCACCGGCAAAGGCGGTCGCGTGACCAAGGAAGACGTGGTAGCTGCCGTCGAAGCGAAGAAATCCGCTCCGGCCGCCGCCCCGGCTGCCAAGGCTGCTGCTCCGGCCGCCGAGGCCCCGGTCTTCGCCGCGGGTGACCGCGTCGAGAAGCGCGTCCCGATGACCCGCCTGCGTGCCAAGGTCGCCGAGCGCCTGGTCGAAGCACAGTCCACCATGGCCATGCTGACCACCTTCAACGAAGTCGACATGACCGAAGTCATGGCCCTGCGTTCGAAGTACAAGGACCTGTTCGAGAAGACCCACAACGGCGTGCGCCTGGGCTTCATGTCCTTCTTCGTCAAGGCGTCCGTCGAGGCGCTGAAGCGCTTCCCGGCCGTCAACGCCTCGATCGACGGCAACGACATCGTCTACCACGGCTACCAGGACATCGGCGTAGCCGTTTCCAGCGACCGTGGCCTGGTGGTTCCGGTCCTGCGCAACGCCGAGCTGATGAGCCTGGCCGAAGTCGAGAACGGCATCGCCACCTTCGGCAAGAAGGCCCGTGACGGCAAGCTGTCCATCGACGAGATGACCGGTGGCACCTTCACCATCACCAACGGCGGCACCTTCGGTTCGATGATGTCGACCCCGATCGTCAACCCGCCGCAGGCCGCCATCCTCGGCATGCACAACATCATCCAGCGTCCCATGGCCATCAATGGCCAAGTGGTCATCCGCCCGATGATGTACCTGGCTCTGTCCTACGATCACCGTCTGATCGATGGCAAGGAAGCCGTCAGCTTCCTGGTGACCATCAAGAACCTGCTGGAAGATCCGGCTCGTCTGCTGCTGGACATCTAAATCAGTTGCAAGCCACACGCCGCAAGCTGCAGAACATCGCAGCCCGGCCTGTGGCTTGCCGCTTGAAGCTCGAGGCTTAGGAGAACGTTATGACCCAGAAATTCGACGTGGTAGTGATTGGTGCGGGCCCCGGCGGTTACGTTGCGGCCATCAAGGCGGCCCAGCTCGGCCTGAAAACCGCCTGCATCGAGAAATACCAGGACAAGGACGGCAAGATCGCCCTGGGCGGTACCTGCCTGAACGTCGGCTGCATTCCGTCGAAGGCGCTGCTGGACAGCTCCTACAAGTACCACGAGGCCGTCGATGGCTTCAAAATCCACGGCATCGAAGCCAAGGGCGTCAGCATCGACGTACCGGCCATGGTCGCCCGCAAGAACGGCATCGTTAAGAACCTGACCGGCGGTGTAAGCACCCTGTTCAAGGCCAACGGCGTCACCCTGCTGGAAGGCCACGGCAAGCTGCTGGCCAACAAGCAGGTCGAAGTCACCGGTTCCGACGGCAAGACCCAGATCGTCCAGGCCGAGAACGTGATCCTCGCGTCCGGCTCGCGTCCGGTCGACATCCCGCCGGCCCCGGTCGACCAGGACGTCATCGTCGACTCCACCGGTGCCCTGGACTTCCAGGCCGTACCGAAGAAGCTGGGCGTCATCGGCGCTGGCGTGATCGGTCTCGAGCTGGGTTCCGTCTGGGCCCGCCTGGGCGCCGAAGTCACCGTGCTCGAAGCCCTGGACAAGTTCCTGCCGGCCGCTGACGAGCAGATCGCCAAGGAAGCCCTGAAGGTCCTGACCAAGCAAGGCCTGAAGATCCGCCTGGGCGCTCGCGTCACCGGTTCCGAAGTGAAGAAGAAGCAGGTCACCGTCAGTTTCACCGACGCCGAAGGCGAGCAGAAGCAGGTGTTCGACAAGCTGATCGTTGCCGTTGGCCGTCGTCCGGTCACCACCGAGCTGCTGGCTGCCGACAGCGGTGTCACCCTCGACGAGCGTGGCTACATCTATGTCGACGACCACTGCAAGACCAGCGTTCCGGGCGTCTTCGCCATCGGTGACGTGGTCCGTGGCGCCATGCTGGCTCACAAGGCGTCGGAAGAGGGCATCATGGTCGCCGAGCGTATCGCCGGCCACAAAGCCCAGATGAACTACGACCTGATCCCGTCGGTGATCTACACCCACCCGGAAATCGCGTGGGTCGGCAAGACCGAGCAGTCCCTGAAGGCCGAAGGCGTCGAAATCAACGTCGGTACCTTCCCCTTCGCGGCCAGCGGCCGTGCCATGGCTGCCAACGACACCACCGGCCTGGTCAAGGTCATCGCCGATGCCAAGACCGACCGCGTCCTGGGCGTCCACGTGATCGGCCCAAGCGCTGCGGAACTGGTCCAGCAGGGCGCCATCGGCATGGAATTCGGCACCAGCGCCGAAGACCTGGGCATGATGGTCTTCTCGCACCCGACCCTGTCCGAAGCGCTGCACGAAGCGGCCCTGGCCGTCAACGGCCACGCGATCCATATCGCCAACCGCAAGAAGCGTTGAGAAATCAGCCGGTGATGCCGCGCCTGTGCGTGGCATCTCCAGCGGATTCCTGAAAGAAGAACCACGGCGGGCTACCCGTCGTGAGTCCCCAGGGGCTCACCGCGGAAAGCCCGCCGGACTGCCTTTAAGCAGTCACAGGTGGCGCGGCACCACGAATGCAGCGCCGAATGGGCAATACCCAAACGAAGACGGTAGACAAGCATGAATCTCCACGAATATCAGGGTAAGCAGCTGTTCGCTGAATACGGCCTGCCCGTATCCAAGGGCTTCGCCGTGGACACCCCGGAAGAAGCCGCAGAAGCCTGCGAAAAAATCGGTGGCAGCGAGTGGGTCGTCAAGGCCCAGGTCCACGCCGGCGGCCGCGGTAAAGCGGGCGGCGTAAAGCTGGTCAAGAGCAAGGACGACGCCAAGGCGTTCGCCGCCAACTGGCTCGGCAAGCGCCTGGTGACCTACCAGACCGACGCCAATGGCCAGCCGGTCACCAAGATCCTGGTTGAGTCCTGCACCGATATCGCCAAGGAACTGTACCTGGGCGCCGTGGTAGACCGTTCCAGCCGCCGTATCGTGTTCATGGCGTCCACCGAAGGTGGCGTGGACATCGAGAAAGTCGCTCACGAGACCCCCGAGAAGATCCTCAAGGCCACCGTTGACCCGCTGGTCGGCGCTCAGCCTTACCAAGGTCGTGAACTGGCCTTCCAACTGGGCCTGCAAGGCGACCAGATCAAGCAGTTCACCCACATCTTCGTGAACCTGGCCAAGCTGTTCCAGGACTACGACCTGGCCCTGCTGGAAGTGAACCCGCTGGTGATCAAGGCCGACGGCAACCTGCACTGCCTGGACGCCAAGATCAACATCGACAGCAACGCCATGTACCGTCAGCCCAAGCTGCGCGCCATGCACGACCCGTCCCAGGACGACGCTCGTGAAGCCCATGCGCAGAAGTGGGAACTGAACTACGTCGCGCTGGAAGGCAACATCGGCTGCATGGTCAACGGCGCTGGCCTGGCCATGGGCACCATGGACATCGTCAACCTGCACGGTGGCAAGCCTGCCAACTTCCTCGACGTCGGCGGCGGTGCTACCAAAGAGCGCGTGACCGAAGCCTTCAAGATCATCCTGTCCGACAGCAACGTCGCTGCCGTTCTGGTGAATATCTTCGGCGGTATCGTTCGTTGCGACATGATTGCCGAAGGCATCATCGGTGCAGTGAAAGAAGTCGGCGTGAAGATCCCGGTGGTCGTCCGCCTGGAAGGCAACAACGCCGAGCTCGGCGCCAAGGTCCTGGCCGAAAGCGGTCTGAACATCATCGCTGCGACCAGCCTGACCGACGCTGCCCAGCAGGTCGTCAAGGCCGCGGAGGGTAAGTAATGAGCGTCCTGATCAATAAAGACACCAAAGTAATCTGCCAGGGCTTCACCGGCTCGCAGGGTACCTTCCACTCCGAACAAGCCATCGCCTACGGCACCAAGATGGTCGGCGGCGTGACCCCCGGCAAGGGCGGCACCACCCACCTCGGCCTGCCGGTGTTCAACACCGTCAAGGAAGCCGTGGAAGCCACCGGCGCTGACGCTTCGGTGATCTACGTTCCGGCTCCGTTCTGCAAGGATTCCATCCTCGAAGCGGCTTTCGGCGGCATCAAGCTGATCGTCTGCATCACCGAAGGCATCCCGACCATCGACATGCTGGAAGCCAAGGTCAAGTGCGACGAGCTGGGCGTACGCCTGATCGGCCCGAACTGCCCGGGCGTGATCACTCCCGGCGAGTGCAAGATCGGCATCATGCCGGGTCACATCCACCTGCCGGGCAAAGTAGGCATCGTGTCGCGCTCCGGCACCCTGACCTATGAAGCCGTGAAGCAGACCACTGACGCCGGCTTCGGCCAGTCCACCTGCGTGGGCATCGGTGGCGACCCGATCCCGGGCTCCAACTTCATCGACATCCTGAAGCTGTTCCAGGAAGACCCGAAGACCGAAGCGATCGTCATGATCGGTGAGATCGGCGGTTCCGCTGAAGAAGAAGCCGCTGCCTTCATCAAGGCCAACGTGACCAAGCCGGTGGTGTCCTACATCGCGGGTGTCACCGCTCCGGCCGGCAAGCGCATGGGCCACGCTGGCGCCATCATCTCCGGCGGCAAGGGCACTGCGGACGAGAAGTTCGCCGCCCTGCAGGACGCGGGTGTGAAGACCGTGCGTTCCCTGGCTGACATCGGCAAGGCCCTGGCCGAGCTGACCGGTTGGGAAGTGAAGAAGGCCTAAGGCTTTCCGAACTGAGCAAAGGCCACCTTCGGGTGGCCTTTGTGTTTGTCCTGTGCCTGTCCTCCAGGCGACAGATAGTTAATTCCAGTCGACAGGCTGATGCATGTCAGTGCCGGTCCGCTGCACAAATCGCTAGTCTTGCACCCCTCAAGCTCGCCAGGCTCCACAAGGGCAGGTAACGGGCACCCATGGTCGATCCCAAAACGGATGGATGACGTTTCCCATACCCCGGGGAAACCCTCTGAAACTATGAAATTCTGCCTGTGGTATTCCCCCCTATGACTCGTTTGAAAGGCTCGGACCTCCTGGCCCTCGGCTTCATGACATTCGCGCTGTTCCTCGGCGCCGGCAACATCATCTTCCCGCCCAGCGCCGGCATGGCCGCAGGCGACAACGTCTGGCGCGCCGCGCTGGGCTTCCTGCTCACCGGTGTCGGGCTGCCGCTGCTCACCGTGGTCGCCCTGGCGCGCGTCGGTGGCGGCATGGACCGCCTGACCGCGCCGCTCGGCAAGGCCGCCGGCCTGGCCTTCGCGGTAGCCGTGTACCTGGCCATAGGGCCCCTGTTCGCCACTCCGCGTACTGCCGTGGTCTCCTTCGAGATGGGTGTGGCGCCCTTCACCGGTGAAAGCGGTATCGCTCTGTTCATCTACAGCGCGCTGTATTTCGTAGCTGTGCTGTTCCTGGCCCTCAACCCCGGCAAGCTGGTCGACAGCATCGGCAAGTTCATCACCCCCGTGCTGCTGGCGGCACTCCTGGTACTCGGCGGCGCCGCCCTGAGCATGCCGGCGGGCCCCATCGGCAGCACCTCGCAGGCCTACCAGGCCGCGCCGCTGGTCGAAGGCTTCCTGCAGGGCTACCTGACCATGGACACCCTGGGCGCCCTGGTATTCGGCATCGTCATCGCCACCGCCATCCGCGACCACGGCGTCGAGGACGCAGGCCTGGTCACCCGCTATTCGGTCATCGCCGGCATCATCGCCGCCTCTGGCTTGGCCATTGTCTACCTCGCGCTCTTCTACCTCGGTGCCACCAGCCAGGGCATCGCCGGTGAGGCCCAGAACGGCGTGCAGATCCTCACCGCCTACGTGCAGCACACCTTCGGCACCATCGGCAGCCTGCTGCTGGCCGTGGTCATCACCCTGGCGTGCCTGACCACCGCCGTGGGCCTGCTCACCGCCTGCGGCGAGTTCTTCAGCCGCATCCTGCCGGTCTCCTACCGCACCGTGGTGCTCGGGCTCGCCGCGTTCAGCCTGCTGGTGGCCAACCAGGGGCTGACCCAACTGATCGCCTTCTCGGTGCCCGTGCTGGTCGGTTTGTACCCCCTGGCTATCGTCCTGGTGGCGCTGAGCCTGTGCGACCGCCTATGGCTGTCGTCGCGCCGCGTTTTCGTGCCCACCATGCTGGTCGCGCTGCTCTTCGGCCTTATCGATGGCCTGGGCGCCGCCGGCTTCAAGTCGCTGGTGCCGTCCTTCATCGAGCACCTGCCGCTCTCCAGCCAGAGCCTGGCCTGGCTGCTGCCGGTGCTGGTGGTACTGGTACTGGCCGTCATCGTCGACCGTCTGGCCGGCCGTCCCGCCGTCGCGCCGGCCTGAGCCAGCGTACGCTGTATCAGAGGCCGCCTTCGGGCGGCCTTTTTCATGGTCGCCATGGCACCGCGTCCATAGGAAAATGGGTTCGCGGCGCGCAATCGTCGCCATGGGGTGTCTTCCACGGGGCCTGGTGGCGTCTACCTGCCGTTTTCCATTTCCCCGGACCCCAGCCGGCCACGAACCGGCGCAGGACACCCATGAACGACATCTCCGAGCTGATCGACTTCCACGCCCTGTGGAACCTGCTGGCCATCCTCTGGTTCACCCTCTGCTGGGGCGGCTACACCCGCTACGCCACCTGGAAGGGCAGGGACACCCCTTGCCTCGCCTCCGTCATGCACCTGTACCGCGAAGACTGGATGCGCCGCCTGCTGCTGCGCGACAACCGCATCGCCGACGCCAGCGTGATCGGCAATCTCGAGCGAAACGCCTCGTTCTTCGCCTCCAGCACCCTGATCATCCTCGCCGGCGTGCTCACCGTGCTCGGCTCTACCGACCGCGCCGTCTCGATCCTCGCCGACCTGCCCTATGTCGAGCCGGCCAGCCGTGGCATGTCCGAACTCAAGCTGCTGGCCATCGCCGTGGTGTTCGTCTACTCGTTCTTCACCTTCAGCTGGTGCATGCGCCAGTACAACTTCGCCGCCGTGCTGGTGGGCTCGGCGCCGATGATCGGCGAGCGCAACGTCGGCGAGCAGGAGCGCAAGGACTTCGCCACGCGCACCGCGCGGGTCATCTCCCTCGCCGCCAACCAGTTCAACCTGGGCTTGCGCAGCTACTACTTCGGCCTGGCCATGCTCGCCTGGTTCATCAATCCCTGGTTCTTCATGCTGATCACCGCGGGTGTGGTTTTCGTGCTGTACCGACGCGAGTTCCACTCCGCTGTGCTAGAGGTGATGGTGTACACCCCGACGACACAGGCGGTGGAACCGCCGAAGGAGAAAAACGAATGAGTATTCCGTTCTGGTGCGTATTCTTCGCTGCCCTGCTGATCTACATCGCCAAGATTCCCGTGGCCAGGGCCATGAAGGAGGAGGGTGGCGGCTATGACAATCACCACCCCCGGGCTCAGCAATCCCGTCTGACCGGCTTCGGCGGTCGCGCGCTGGGGGCGCACCTCAACAGCCTAGAAATCTTCCCGCTGTTCGCCGCCGGTGTACTGATGGCCCATACCACAGACACCCGTGGCTGGCTGATCGACCTGCTGGCGTTGGTGTTCATCGTCTCCAGGGTGATCTACCTGTTCCTCTACTGGAACGACATCCACCTGCTGCGCAGCCTGGTATGGGTCGTCGGGCTGGTCTGCTGCCTGCTGTTGATGCTCAGCCCGGTGCTTTGATCACGCTGTTCATCGGCTACTGAAGGCACCTCGCAGATACAAGAAGGCCCGCATCATGCGGGCCTTTGCGTTATGGCGATTGCTGCGCGGCTCACTTGCCGTCGATGGCGTCCTTGGCTTCGTCGCCGGCACCTTCCACGGCATCGCCGATATCGTCGGCGGCATCTTCTGCCTTCTCGCCCGCGGTAGGTTCGTGGCCGGTGAGCTGATCGGCCTTCTGCTCGGCCGCCTCGCCACTTTCCTTGGCGGCATCCCCCAGGGACTCCATCGCTTCGGACGCCGACTCCTTGGCCGACTCCATCTTGTCTTCCGGGGTTTTTTCGCAGGCTGCCAGGCCCAGGGTAAAGGCCAGCATCAGGGCATAGGAAAGGGTCTTGCGCACGGTGTTTCTCCTGGTTCGACATGGATCGGGTGAGTGGCTTCACCTCGTGCCGTTTTGGAGCCCAGGCGTTTCGCTTTAGTTCCTCGGTATGCCGCCAGCCCCGGGGTAGCAGGGGCTGGCGGAGAGCGGGGGTTACTGCTGGCCGCTGGGCTGGCCGCCTTGGGGAGCGGGCTCGGGAGCGGTGGTGGGGGCGGCCGGGGTCGGTGCCGGTGCCGGGGTCTGCGGTGCACCGCTGGGGGCCGGCTGGGTGGCGGCGGGCGGGGTTTCGCTCGGCTGCGCAGCCTTGTCGTCGGCCGGCTTGTCGCAGGCGGCGAGGCCCAGGCTGGTGGCGATCAGAAGCGCATAGGCATAGGACTTGTGCATGGGAATTCTCCTAGGTCTTGGTGGTTGCACGACGACCTTTCGAGCCTCCCTGGCCCTCGAAGTTCAGCCGGATCGCCCCAGCGGCGGGCCGCGCGGTATCATGCGCGCCTTCACGCCAACGCCATGGAACCACCGGATGAGCGACAACCCCATTCTCGACAACGCCCAGCGCTTCCTCTCGGTGCTGCGCCATTGCCAGGTGCTCGGCCTGCGGGTACAGAGCGCCGACAGCAAGGGCCTGACCCTGTGCCTGCCCTACAGCGAGCAGATCATCGGCAACCCGGAAACCGGCGTCATCCATGGCGGCGCCATCACCACCCTGATGGACACCACCTGCGGCATCTCCACCGTCTGTGTGCTGCCCGAGTTCGAGATCTGCCCGACCCTCGACCTGCGCATCGACTACATGCACCCGGCCGAACCGAACAAGGACGTCTACGGCTTTGCCGAGTGCTACCGCGTCACGCCGAACGTCATCTTCACCCGTGGCTACGCCTACCAGGACGACCCCGAACAGCCCATCGCCCACGTGGTCGGCGCCTTCATGCGCATGGGCAAGCCCAGCCAGCTGAAGAAGGGAGGTGCGGCATGAAGCTCGACCTCGACGCCCTGGTGCGCGAAGCCCACGACAAGAACGACTACGACTCGCTGGTGTGCCTGATCCCCTACGCCAAGCTGCTGGGCATCGAATGCCTGCGCCTGGGAGAGGACATGGTGTTCCGCCTGCCGGCCAACAAGGACAACATCGGCAACCCGACCCTGCCGGCCATCCATGGCGGCGTCATCGCCGGCTTCATGGAGCATGCCGCGATGCTCCACCTGCTGATGTTCATGGGCATCCCACATTTGCCCAAAATCATCGACTTCTCGATAGATTACCTACGCGCCGGGCACTATCGTGACACCTTCGCCACCTGCCAGGTCTGGCGACAGGGGCGCCGCGTCGCCAACGTCGCCATCACCGCCTGGCAGACCAACCAGACCGAGCCCATCGCCACCGCCCGTGCCCACTTCAAGGTCGACGAACCCTGACCCGTGGCCGGGCACCATGCGCCCGGTCCTGCATCAAGGAATCCTGGATGGATGCACTACTGATCCTCGGCGGGCTGTTGCTGATCCTCGCCGGTCTCGTCTGGCTGGTCATGCTCGCCTTCGGTACCAGCCTGCTGTGGGGAATCGGCAGCCTGTTGCCGCCAATCACCCTCGGCTATATCGCCGCGCACTGGCGCACTGCGCGCAAGGCGGTGATGCTCGTTGCCCTCGGCTTCATCCCGCTGATCGTCGGGCTGACCCTGCTGGCCTACCGCGACCCCGAGCGCCTGCACGCCATCGTCAACCTCGAATGGCTCAAGGGCGAACGCCGGGAGCCCAGCGAGCTGGCCATCCACCTGCGTGGCGAACTCAACGGCCAGCCGTTCCAGCCGCAACAGGCGGAGCTCATCGACGGCGTGTTGAGCCTGCGTGAAGGCCAGGACTTCTTCGCCCGGCGCGAGGTAAGCATCCGCCTGGCGCAGCAACCCGAAGGCGAGCTGCGCCTGGACGTGCTGCCCGAAGACCCCGGCAGCAAGCCGGAAGTGGAAATCAGCTGGCTGCTGCCGGAGCAGGAACTGCCCGAAGCGCGGCGCCTGGCCAAGGGCTACACCCTGCACCTGGACCTCAAGCGCCAGGGCCCGAACGTGCTCGCCGGCGCCTTCCACCTGGTGCTGCCGCCGCAATTCAAGACCACCCTCAGCGGTGAAGTCGAACTGTTCACCGATCGCCTGCGCTACCAGGACGGCCAGGTCGACCTGCGCCACGATTCCGTGGACACCCTGCAGCATGTCGCCCGTGACTACCTGCAGCGCCGTTTCGCCACCCGCAACGTCGAACTTGCGCGGCTCCCGGCGGTAAGCCTGCCGGCACGGGAACTGGAGCTGGAAGTGGACGCGCGCATCGACGGCAGCACCCAGCACCTGCCGTTGCAATTCACCCGCAGCGACCTGCGCGGCTGGGCCATCAAGGGCGACCACTTCCCACCGCTGCCCAGCGTGCAGGCCAAGGCCGAAACCGCCGACGCCGAGCCCGCACCCGCCGAACGCCCCTCGCGCCCGGCCGATCGCCGCCTGCGCTTCTCCCTGGAGCGCCTGTTGAACAACCCCAACCACTACCAGAACCTCACCATGCGCGTGCAGACCCAGCGTGGCAGCCTGGCGGAAGGGCGCTTCAACGGCATCAACGCCGACGGCCAGATCATCATCCGCCGCAACATCTCCGGGCAGGGCGAGGCCAGCTTCGTGCTGCGCCCCGAAGAAATCGCCCGCATCGAGCTGCTCGAACCCTGAGCCATCCCGCCACGACCGCCTACCCAGGCGGTCGTCGGCCGTCTCAGTGCAAGCCCTTGAAATTGAACAGCTAGCCCCCATCTGGGTGACATCCGCCGCAGTCGCGGCCTAATCATCCGTGGAGTTAGATGACCATGAGTGTGGAGACTCAAAAAGAAACCCTGGGCTTCCAGACCGAAGTGAAGCAACTGCTTCACCTGATGATCCATTCCCTGTACTCGAACAAGGAAATCTTCCTGCGCGAGCTGATCTCCAACGCCTCCGACGCCGCCGACAAGCTGCGTTTCGAAGCGCTGGCCAAGCCCGAGCTGCTCGAAGGCGGCGCCGAGCTGAAGATCCGCGTGAGCTTCGACAAGGACGCCAAGACCGTCACCCTCGAAGACAACGGCATCGGCATGAGCCGCGATGAAGTCATCGCCCACCTCGGCACCATCGCCAAGTCCGGTACCGCCGATTTCCTCAAGAACCTCTCCGGCGACCAGAAGAAGGACTCGCACCTCATCGGTCAGTTCGGCGTGGGCTTCTACTCCGCGTTCATCGTCGCCGACAAGGTCGATGTCTACAGCCGCCGTGCCGGTCTCGCCGCCAGCGAAGGCGTGCACTGGTCGTCGAAAGGCGAGGGCGAGTTCGACATCGCCAGCGTCGAGAAGGCCGAGCGCGGCACCCGTATCGTCCTGCACCTGAAGAGCGGCGAAGAAGAGTTCGCCGATGGCTGGCGCCTGCGCAACGTCATCAAGAAATACTCCGACCACATCGCCCTGCCCATCGAGCTGCCGAAGGAACACCACGGCGAAGACGCTCCGGCCGAGGTCGAGTGGGAAACCGTCAACCGCGCCAGTGCCCTGTGGACCCGTCCGCGCACCGAGGTGAAGGACGAGGAATACCAGGAGTTCTACAAGCACGTCGCCCACGACTTCGAAAACCCGCTGTCCTGGAGCCACAACAAGGTTGAAGGCAAGCTGGAATACACCTCGCTGCTGTACGTCCCGGCCCGTGCGCCGTTCGACCTGTACCAGCGTGAAGCGCCGCGTGGCCTCAAGCTCTACGTGCAGCGCGTGTTCATCATGGACCAGGCCGAGCAGTTCCTGCCGCTGTACCTGCGCTTCATCAAGGGTGTGGTCGACTCCAACGACCTGTCGCTGAACGTCTCCCGCGAAATCCTCCAGACCGGCCCGGTGGTCGACTCCATGAAGTCCGCGCTGACCAAGCGCGTGCTGGACATGCTGGAGAAGCTGGCCAAGAACGAACCCGAGCAATACAAGGGCTTCTGGAGGAACTTCGGCCAGGTCCTCAAGGAAGGCCCGGCGGAAGACTTCGCCAACAAGGAGAAGATCGCCGGCCTGCTGCGCTTCGCCTCCACCAGCGACGAAAGCGGCGAGCAGAGCGTCTCCCTGGCCGACTACATCGGCCGCATGAAGGAAGGCCAGGACAAGGTCTACTTCCTCACCGGCGAATCCTACGCCCAGGTGAAGAACAGCCCGCACCTGGAAGTCTTCCGCAAGAAAGGCATCGAAGTGCTGCTGCTCACCGACCGCATCGACGAGTGGCTGATGAGCTACCTCACCGAGTTCGACGGCAAGCACTTCGCCGACGTGGCACGCGGTGACCTCGACCTCGGCAAGCTGGACTCGGAAGAGGACAAGAAGGCCCAGGAAGAAGTCGCCAAGGCCAAGGAAGGGCTGGTCGAGCGCCTCAAGACCGCCCTCGGCGAGGAAGTCTCGGAAGTGCGCGTCTCGCACCGCCTGACCGACTCCCCGGCGATCCTCGCCATCGGCGAACAGGACCTCGGCCTGCAGATGCGCCAGATCCTCGAAGCCAGCGGCCAGAAGGTCCCGGATTCCAAGCCGATCTTCGAGTTCAACCCGGCCCACCCGCTGATCGAGAAACTCGATGGCGAGCAGGACGAAGACCGTTTCGGCGAGCTCTCGCACATCCTCTTCGACCAGGCTGCCCTGGCCGCTGGCGACAGCCTCAAGGACCCGGCCGCCTATGTGCGCCGCCTCAACAAGCTGCTGGTGGAACTCTCCGCCTAAGGCTTGCAAGGCTTAAGAACAAGGCCCGCATCAGCGGGCCTTTTTCATGGGCGCAGAATGACGGTGCTCTTCGTAGGGTGGGTAGAGCGCAGCGAAACCCACCATTGCAAAGCCCCAGGCTCACCTATTCGCCGGCACATCACCCCAAACGAAAAAAGGCCCGCAAGTGCGGGCCTTTTTCAGGACTAGACAGCGGGCGTTCAGAACACGCCGTTCTTGCTGGCGTCGAGGATGGTCGCCTTGTTGTTGTCGTAGTGGATCTGGTTGATCTTGCTGAAGGGGTTGGCGACCACGACACCGGGGAACAGCAGGATCTGCATCCAGGTGCGCACGCTGTCCTGCTTGGTCACCTCGGCCAGCACCTTGCCGTCGCGGTTGCGGTAGGTGGTCTGGGTGATCACGCGATCTTCGGCGGTGGACGGTATCACCATCAGGGTCAGGCCACTGATGAAGGCCAGCGCCATGCTGCCGTGGCCGTCGTTGGTCACCTTCACTTCGGCGGTGATGTCGGCGTCGCCGAAGCCTTCGTTGACCGAGGAGAACAGGTTGGATTCCTTGTACGCCTTGCCGGTGATGTCGGACCAGGCCTTCACGGTGGCCGGCTGCACGGCGCCATCGACGTCGTTCATCTTGACCTTGCCTTCCACCACGTAGCGCAGCGAGGGCTTCTGTTCCTTGGCTTGCGGCCAGGTGCCGAGGTCAGCGGTTTCGCCCGAGCGGAAGCCGGCGCAGCCGGTGAGCAGGGCCAGGCCCAGGAAGAGGGTGGTGATACGCAGGAACTGGGTCATTTGGTTTGTTTTCCAAGATCGGATTGGTATTGGTCGAGCAGGTCGGCAACGGCGCTCTGGCGCTCGGGGCTGCCGTTCACCGGGCCCATGGAATAAAGCGAGATGCTGCGCTCGCCGTATTGGTGGGTCTGGTAGCTGTGCAGCAGCTTGCCCTGGGCATCGCTCACCTGGAGGCGGCCACTGACGTTGGATTCGTCGATGTGGGAGGTACCGCCGAACCAGATGTAGCCGGTGAGGGTGACGAGGGCGAAGGGGAAGTAACCGCCATAGGGGCGACGGTGGACGTTGTAGGTGTCGAAGCTGAACGACAGCACCTGGTCATCGGCTGCGAGGGTCTGACCGGGCATGCGCACGTTGCTGAAGCGGTTGCTGGCCTTCAGGTAGTTGCCCAGGCTCAGGGTCATGCCGCTGGACTGGGTCTGCCCGGCATTCCATTTGACGAAGGTCTTGTCGGTCACTTCGACCGGAGCCAGGGCGACGCTCTGCTGGGCAGGGCTGGCGGCTTTGTCGGGGGCGGGGAAGTCGGTGCCCTGGGGCACGGTCACGCAGCCACCCAGCAGGGACAGGGAAAGAAGGACAGCGGCGAAAGGCCCCTTCATATCACGCTCCTTGTGAGAAGAATTTGGTTGGAAATCATCGGTGCCGGAAAACCGGCGGCGGGATGATGCCGTTCTGATGGCGCAATCGCAAGTCGCCGTTCCGTTCTTGCCCCCGAAACGCGATCGGTCCCGCAGTTCCCGGGCCGAGCAATCGTCAGCCAATCCGTGCGTTCGCCGCCAAGCACGGCTAAGCTCCTGCGCTTGGGCCAGAAGCCCCAGGCCAGAGCGGACGGCCGATCCCATCCACGGTAAACGAGGTGATCCATGAGTCAGATCCGCGCCCATGCCATCAGTTATGAAGTCGACGGCCAGGTCTTCGAGGGGCAACTGGTCTATGACCCCAATGTCGAAGACCCGCGGCCGGCCCTGCTGATGGCGCCCAACTGGTTCGGCATCACCGACAGCGCCATCGACACCGCGCGCCAGGTGGCCGAGGAGAGGAGGGTGGTGCTGGTGGTCGACCTCTACGGCGCCGGGGTGCGGCCTGCCGGTGCCAACGAAGCGGGGGCCGCCATGGCACCGCTCAAGGAAGACCGCCAGCTGCTGCGCCGGCGCATGGTCGCCGCGCTGCAGGCCCTGCGCGAACAGCACGCGGTGAATATCGACCCGGCCCGCCAGGCCGCCTTCGGCTTCTGCTTCGGTGGCACCTGTGCCCTGGAGCTGGCCCGCGCCGGCGCCGACCTCAAGGCCTTCGTCTCCTTCCACGGCGCGCTGGATACGCCCGACCCCGCCGACGCCAAGCGCATCAAGGGCGCGGTGCTGGTGCTCGACGGCGCCTCCGACCCGCTGGTGCCCCGTGAGCAGCTGCCGGCCTTCGCCGCCGAGATGAGTGCCGCCGGGGTGGACTGGCAACTGCTCAGCTACGGTGGCGCCGTGCACTCCTTCACCGACCCCGAGGCCAAGCGCCCCGGCGTGGCCGAGTACAACCCGCGGGTCGCCCGGCGGGCCTTCGCGGCCATGGATGCATTGCTGGACGAAGTCTTCACCTGACCGGCCGGACAGGTGGTTTTGCATTCGCACGCGGATGATGGCATTTTGCCGGTCATGCGCGCATATCCACTGGCCGGCCCGACATTGACTGACGGGCCGCGACCGTGTTGATTCTCCAGATGCCCGCCCCGCCCGCGAGACCCGGATTCGATGCCCGATCTGTCCCCGTTCTTCTTTGATGCCAACCAGCCCAGCCTGCTGGTCTTCGGCCAGCACGACCCCTGGATGGTGCTGCTGTCGGTCCTGATCGCCATCTTCACCTCCGGCATGGCCCTGCAACTGGCCGGCGTCGCGCGCCTCAGCAGCAGCCGCCTGTATCGCCAGGTGGCCATCATCACCGGCGCCGCCGCGCTGGGCGGTGGCGTCTGGGCCATGCACTTCATCGGCATGCTGGCCTTCCAGCTGTGCGCCGCGGTGCGCTACGACCCGGCCGTCACCGTGCTCTCGGTGCTGCCCAGCCTGTTCGCCTCCTGGGTGGCGCTGAACCTGCTGGCGCGCAACCAGGTCAGCGCCGTGCAGTTCATCGGCGGCGGTGTGCTGGTGGGGGCCGGCATCGGTGCCATGCACTACAGCGGCATGGCGGCGATGCAGATGGCCCCGCTGCTGCGTTACGACCCCTGGGGCTTCGCCCTGTCGATCCTGGTGGCGGTGGTGCTGGCGATCATCGCCCTGTGGGTGCGCTTCGGCCTGCGCCGCCACCTCGGCGGCGTCCCGGCCATCGTCGTCAGCGGCACGGTGATGGGCCTCGCCATCGCCGGCATGCACTACACCGGCATGGCGGCGGCGCGTTTCGTCGGCACCGAGGAGTTCGCCATGCCCCAGGGCGTGCGCGGCAGCTTCTACCTGGCGCTGGCCGTGGCCATGGCCACCATTTCCCTCAGCGTGTTCGTTGGTGCCGCCAATGGCCTGCTGCGCTATCGCCACCTGTTCCGCGAGCTGGAGGCCGGGCGCAGCCACCTGTCCTCGCTGCTGGACGCGGCCTTCGAGGCCATCTTCACCATCGACGACGAAGGCGTGGTGCGTTCGGTCAACCACGCGGTGCTCGGCCTGTTCGGCTGGCCCCCCGAGGAGCTGATCGGCCAGCACATGAGCGTGCTGCTGCCCAGCGCCTACTCACGGGACCTCGAACGCGCGCTGGAGCAGTACCGCAGCACCGGCGAGAGCCGCCTTTCCGGCTCCGAGCTGGAGCTGGTCGGGCTGACCCGTGATGGCCGCGAGATCCCCGTGCGCCTCAGCCTCGGCGTCTCCCACCGCGAGGGCCGGCCCTGGTTCGTGGTCTTCGTCGCCGACATCAGCGAGCGCAAGGGCATGGAGGCCGCCCTGCGCGACAGCGAGCAGCAGTACCGCTCGCTGATCCGCAACATCCCCGGCGTGTCCTTCCGCTGCCTCCTGGACGACGACTGGACCACCCTGTTCATCAGCGACGCGGTGGAGCGCCTCACCGGCTGGCCGGCCGATGACTTCATCGCCCGTCGATGCACCCTCGCGCAACTGGCCCACCCCGACGACCGCGAACGTGTCGCCGACGAGGTCTACGCCGCCGCCCGCAAGGGCCGCAGCTATGTGGTGGAGTACCGCCTGCTGGACCGCGCGGGCCAGGAGCACTGGGTATGGGAAAGCGGCAGCGTCGAACTCGACGACCAGGGCCAGGCGCGCTGGGTCGATGGCGTGCTGCTGGACCAGACCGAGACCAAGCTGCGCAACGCCGAGTACGAAGGCAAGGTCAACGCCATCAGCAAGGCCATGGCGATGATCGAGTACGACCTCGATGGCCACGTGCTGGAGGTCAACGAAAACTTCCTCGACCTCTTCGGCTATTCCCGCGAGGAACTGCTCGGCCAGCACCACGGCCTCTTCTGCGACCCCGAACTGGTGGCCAGCGAGCGCTATGCCCGCTTCTGGCAGGACCTGCGCCAGGGCATGTTCCGCTCCGGCGAATACCGGCGCTTCGGCAAGGGCGGCCAGGACGTGTGGATCCAGGCCACCTACAACCCGATCCTCGACGCCGACGGCCGCCCCTTCAAGGTGCTCAAGCTGGCCACCGACCTGACCCCCCGGCGGATCATGGAGCAGGACCTGCGCAACGCCCGCGATCGTGCCGAACAGGCCGCAGCGGCGCGCAGCAGCTTCCTGGCCAACATGAGCCACGAGATCCGCACCCCGATGAACGCCATCATCGGCTTCTCCGAACTGCTGCTGGACACACCGCTGAGCGAGAGCCAGCGCCGCCACCTGCGCACCGTGCAGCACTCCTCGCGCTCGCTGCTGGGGCTGCTCAACGACATCCTCGACACCGCCAAGCTGGATCGCGGCGCCATCGAGCTGGAGCACCTGGACTTTTCCCTGCGCGAGCTCTGCGAGCAGGTCTGCGCGGCCCAGCGCCTGGGCGCCGAGAAAAAGGGCCTGGCGCTGCACCTGGAGTACGCCGCGCACCTGGGTGACTTCTTCAAGGGTGACGCGCTGCGCCTGCAGCAGGTGATCACCAACCTGCTGGGCAACGCCGTCAAGTTCACCGAGCGTGGCCAGGTGCGCCTGGTGGTGGACGGAGCCCCCGGCGCCCTGCGCCTGGCCATCCACGACACCGGCATCGGCATCGCCGAGGACCGCCTGGAAAAGATCTTCGACCCCTTCGCCCAGGCCGACGCCTCCATGAGCCGGCGCTTCGGCGGTACGGGCCTGGGCACCACCATCTCCCGGCAGCTGGTGGAGCTCATGGGCGGGCACATCCGCGTGCAGAGCCGCGAAGGCGAGGGCAGCGTATTCACAGTCGAGGTCCCCCTCGGCCGTGGCGCCCAGGTGCGCCAGGGCGAGCAGCGCCCGGTGGCGATCCCGCAGCTGCCGCGCCTGCGCATCCTCGCCGCCGACGACGTGGCGCAGAACCTCGAACTGCTGGAGATCAACCTCAAGCGCCTCGGCCACGAAGTGAGTGGCGTCAGCGACGGCCGCGCGGCTGTCGAGGCCTTTGCCGCGCAAACCTTCGACCTGGTGCTGATGGACGTGCAGATGCCCGGCATGGACGGCCTGGAAGCCACCAGCCTGATCCGTGGCTTCGAACGCCGCGAAGGGCGCCCGCCGGTGCCCATCATCGCCCTGACCGCCAGCGTGCTCGACCGTGATCGGCAGAACGCCCTCGATGCCGGCATGAACGGCTTCGCCAGCAAACCCCTGGACGTCCCCGAACTGGTGGCCGAGATGGCCCGCCTGCTGGAGGGCCGACAGGCCGTCGTCATCGACACCGTGCCCCTGGAACGCGAGGTGGCCGCGCTGTTCGACTGGAACCGCGGCAAGGACCTCTGGGGCGGCCCGGTGCAGATGGCCGCCGCCATCGCCCGTTTCCTCAAGGAGCAGGACGACCTGCTCGCCCAGCTGCGCGCGGCGCTGGAACGCCAGGCCCTGGCGGATGTGGCGGCCATCGCCCACCGCCTGCGCGGCGCCGCCGCCAACCTCGGCCTGGGCCAGATGGCCAGCTGCGCCGGTGACCTGGAGCGTTGCGGGCTGTCCGGCAAGCTGGCCGACCTGGAGCCGCTGCTGCACACCCTGGAGCGGGTGCTGGACACGGTACGCGACGCGCTGCCGCTGTTCCCCGGCAGCGCCGCGGTGCCGGCTGCCTCGGGCCCGGTGGACCTCACCCCCCTGATCCAGGCCGGCCGTGCCCTGGCCCAGGAACTCGCCCGTGGCGGGCTCGACGACGCCGCGCTGGAGACCCTGCGCCAGGGCCTGGAAGGCCGGCCCGGGCATTCGCGCTTGCAGGACCTGCAGGGCGCCATGGATGATTTCGACTTCGACCAGGCGCTGCGGCACCTCCACGACCTGCTGGCCTGGCTCGAAACGGGAGAGATTTCCGCATGACCGCTACCCCCCAGGACAACCGCCTCTGCCTGCTGCTGGTGGACGACGAGCCCACCAACCTCCAGGTGCTGCGCCACATCCTCCAGGACGACTACCGCCTGCTGTTCGCCAAGGACGGGGCCAAGGCCCTGGAACTGGCCCAGCGCGAGGCGCCGGACCTGGTGCTGCTGGACGTGATGATGCCGGGCATGACCGGTCACGAAGTCTGTGCGCGGCTCAAGGCCGACGAAGCCACCACCTCCATCCCGGTGATCTTCGTCACCGCCCTGGCCGATGTCGAAGACGAAGCACGCGGCTTCGAAGTGGGCGCGGTGGACTACATCACCAAGCCGGTGAGCCCGCCCATCGTCCGTGCGCGGGTGCGCACCCACCTGTCCCTGGTGCGCCTCGACGAGCTCAAGCAGACGCGCCTGCAGATCGTCCAGCGCCTCGGCCTGGCCGCCGAATACAAGGACAACGAGACCGGCCTGCACGTCATCCGCATGAGCCACTACGCGCGCATCCTCGCCCGCGCCCTGGGTTGGAGCGAAGCCGCCTGCGAAGACCTGCTCAACGCCGCGCCCATGCACGACGTCGGCAAGATCGGCATCCCCGATGCAGTGCTGCGCAAGCCCGGCAAGCTGGACGATGACGAATGGGTGGTGATGCGCGAGCACGTGCGCATCGGCGCCGAGATCATCGGTGAGCACCCAAGCGGCCTGCTGCGCATGGCCCGCAGCATTGCCCTGACCCACCACGAGAAATGGGACGGCAGCGGCTACCCCAATGGCCTGCGGGGCGAGGAGATCGCCATCGAAGGGCGCATCGTCGCCATCGCCGACGTCTTCGACGCCCTCACCAGCGAGCGCCCCTACAAGAAGGCCTGGTCGGTGGAGGACGCCATCGCCTTCCTCCGCGAGCAGAGCGGCCGCCACTTCGATCCGAGCCTGGTGGAGCTGTTCATCAACCAGATGCCGGCGGTGCTGGAGGTGAAGGAACGCTGGGCCGAAGGGCGGGTGGCGTAGCCGCCGCCGGCACGCAGTCGCGTAGGGTGGGCCGGGCAGCGCTCCGCTTCGACCCACCGCCGCTTCACCCCGAAACAGCCTTCACGCCAAAGCAATGCCCCGGCTCCGGGAAGCGCCCCGCGCGCACGTCCGCTGCATAGACAGCCAACGCCTGCTCGATGCTGGGTGCCAGCTCGGCATAGCGTTTGACGAAGCGCGGCTGGTAGTCGCCGAACAGGCCCAGCAGATCCTCGGTCACCAGCACCTGGCCGTCGCAGGCGGGGGATGCGCCGATGCCGATGGTGGGGATCTCCAGCTCCTCGCTCAACTGCCGCGCCAGGGGCTCGGCGGTGCCCTCGATGACCACGGCGAAGGCGCCGGCCGCCTGCATCGCCAACGCATCGCGGCGCACCCGTTCGGCACCGGCCGCATCGCGCCCCTGGGCCTTGAAGCCGCCCATGGTGTTGACCTGTTGCGGCATCAGCCCGATGTGGGCCAGCACCGGCACGCCCCGGTTCACCAGGAACGCCGCGGTGGCGGCCATCTCCTCGCCGCCTTCCAGCTTCACCGCCGCGGCGCCGGTTTCGCGCAGCAGCCGCGCGGCGCTGACGAAGGCCTGCTCGGGGCTGGCCTGGTAGCTGCCGAAGGGCAGGTCCACCGCCACGCAGGCGCGGCTGGAGCCGCGCATCACCGCCTGGCCGTGGGCGATCATCATCTCCAGGGTCACGCCCAGGGTGCTGGGCATGCCGTAGAGCACCATGCCGACGGAGTCGCCGACGATGATCAGGTCCGCGTGGGCATCCACCCAGCGCGCCATGGGCGTGCTGTAGGCGGTCAGCGACACCAGGCTGCCGGCGCCCTTGCGCTGGCGGATGGCCGGGACCGTAAGGCGGGCGATGGGGGCATGGGTGCTCATGGGGGACTCCTGGGCAGTGCACGGATTGGCGTGGCGCAGGCTACCATCGGCGTTTTCCCGCTCACTTGAGCAAAAGGGACAGTCGATGCCGCAAGCGAGACAAGTGCCGCCCGCCATTCCCCCGATCCCGGAGTACCCGCGCCTGCCGCGCCCGGTGTACCTGCGCATGTTCGACATCCCCGCCGGCCACCCCATCGAGATGCACAGCCACGACTGGGTGCAGTTCACCTACGCCCGCGCCGGGGTCATGCAGGTGCTCACCGAGGGGCACAGCTACCTGCTGCCGCCGCAATGCGCGCTGTGGATTCCCGCCGGGGTGCGCCACACCGCCTACAGCGAACGGGCCATCGAATTCCGCAGCCTGTACCTGGACGCCTCGGTGCTGGACGGCTACCAGCGCGACTGCGCCGTGCTGCAGGTGACGCCGTTGCTGCGCGAGCTGATGGAGCGTGCCTCGGGCTTCCCCCGCGACTACCCGGAGCAGGGCGCCGAGGCCCGGCTGCTGCGGGTGCTGGTGGACGAAGTGCGCAACCTGGAGGCGGCGCCCTTCAGCCTGCCGCTGCCCCGGGATGCGCGGCTGCGGCGGATCACCGATGCGCTGCGCGCCGACCCGGCGGACGACCGGGGCATCGAGGCGTGGGCCGGGCAGGTGGGGGCGTCACGGCGCACCCTGGTGCGGCTGTTCCAGGCCGAGACGCAGCTGTCGTTCCGCGAGTGGCGGCAGCGCCTGCGCCTGCTGGCGGCGCTGCCCCTGCTGGCCGACGGCATGAGCGTCACCACCCTGGCCAGCGAGCTGGGCTATGACTCCACTTCGGCCTTCATCGCCCTGTTCCAGCGCCACTACGGCTGCACGCCGGGCGCCTACGGCAATCGCCTGCGCAGCTAGCGCGGCAGTTCGATGCGGCTGGTTTCGCCCGGCACCTGCGGCCAGTCGGCGGCGGCCCAGCGGGCGCGTGCCGCGTCGATGCGCTGCGGGTCGCTGGACACGAAGTTCCAGTTCATCCGCCGGGGGCCGTCCAGCGGCGCGCCGCCGATGATTACCAGGTGCGCGCTGCCACAGGCGGCGAGGCTGTATTCCACGCCTTCGGGCAGCACGGTCAGGGTGTTGATGGCCAGGGGCTGGTCGTCCAGCAGCACCTCGCCCTCCAGCAGGTAGACAGCACGCTGTGGGTGCTCGGTGGGCACCAGCAAGGTGGTGCCGGCCTCCATCTGCACGTCGGCGTAGAGGGTGGGGGAGAGCACCGGTACCGGCGACTCCAGGCAGAAGCCGTTGCCGGCGATGAGGCGGATGCGCACGCCGAGGGCGTCCTGCTGCGGCAGGCTGGCGGCGGGGTGGTGGCTGTAGCTGGGCGCGCGTTCCTCCTCCTCCCGGGGCAGCGCCAGCCACACCTGCAGGCCGTGGATGCGCGAGCCGCTGGCCACGCGTTCCGCCGGGGTGCGTTCGACGTGGGCGACGCCGGCGCCGGCAGTCATCCAGCTCACATCGCCGGGTTGCACGCGCTGGTCGGAGCCGAGGCTGTCCTTGTGCTGCAACTCGCCCTCGAACAGGTAGGTGAGGGTGGACAGGCCGATGTGCGGGTGCTGGCGCACGTCCATGCCCTGGCCGGCCGGGTAGGCGCTGGCGAGCATGTGGTCGAAGAACACGAAGGGGCCGACGCTGCGGCACTGGGCCGACGGCAGGGGGCGGAGGATGGGCAGCCCGGCGACTTCTTCGGCACGGGGGCGGAGGGTGAGGATGTCGTTCATGCTGGGCTTCCGGCGCGGTGGAGGCGCAAGCATAACGCGTCCACGCGGGAAGCCCAGAGGGGCAGGCTTACTGGCTGAAATCGCCTTCGGCCAGGCGGGTCTCGATGGTCACCTCGGTGGTGGTCATCAGCTTGTGCAGCGGGCACTTGTCGGCGATGCGCAGCAGGGTGGCGCGCTGGTCATCGGTGAGGGCGCCGCGCAGGGTCAGCTTCACGCTCATGCCGTACTGGCCTTGCTTCTCCTTGCTGCTGTCGTGGGTCACGTCGACGCCGATGCCGGTCAGCGGGATGTCGTGGCTGCGGGCGTAGAGGGTCACGGTGAGGGCCTTGCAGGCACCCAGGGCGACGTCGAAATAGTCGTGGGGTTCCGGCGCGCTGCCTTCGCCGCCCAGGGCCTTGGGCAGGTCGGTGAACAGCTGGTGCTCGTCGCCGACGTTGATGCTGTGGCGATAGCCGTCTGCGGATTCGGTGGTGACGGTAATGGTCATGGGCAGTCCTCTGCGTGGTTTGGGTAGGCGGTCCTGCTGGTTAGAGGCCGCCCACCTCCTGAGTGTTCCCGTGACCGTTCAGATCAGCGCGCTGAGGCGCACATCGGCACCGAGCACGCGCTGCAGTTCGCCACGGGGTCCGAAAACCGGCACCGAGACGGTGAAGCAGAAGTCGTCGGTGGCGGACGAACGGTACACCGGCGTGATGTGACTGGCGAGGCCATCGGCGACCGCGCGGAACCACGGGCGCTGCCCCCAGTTGCGGCCCTTGCAGGATTCGCCCTGGTGCGGCACGTCGAGGGCGAAGACGTTCTCCGAGAGCTGAGTGCCGGTGCGGTCCACCAGGTAGAACAGTTCGATGCGCGCATCGCGCTTCAGCGTATCGGCCAGCAGCCCCTCGGCCTGGGCCGCGTCGCCCAGCAGCGCCGGCTCGCAGGCCAGACGCTCGATGCTGCGCTGGATGTCGCGGTGCATCTCCAGGCGGAAGCCGCCCAGGCCCTGCAACAGGCGGTCGCCATCCTCACGCACGGCCTGGCTGTGGCGCAGCACCTGGCCGGCCTTGCCCAGCAGCTCGGCGGCCACCTGGGCGATGTTCTGCACGTCGCCGTTGATCGAGCGCACGGCCTGGCCGATCTGCTCGGTGCCGGAGGCGATCTGGCCGACGCGGCCGTCCAGCTTGTCCATGGCCGCGCGGGTGCTGTCCAGCCCGGCGCCCACCTGGAGCATGCCCTGGTGCCCCTCGGCCACCGCCTGGTGCATGCGCTCGCCGGCGTCGGCCAGCTGCGCCATGCCATCGCGGAAACGCTCGATGATGCCGCTCACCTGGGTGGTGGCGTCGGTGGTGTGCCCGGCCAGGCGTCGTACTTCCTCGGCGACCACGGCGAAGCCACGGCCGTGGCTGCCGGCGCGGGCGGCCTCGATGGCGGCGTTGAGTGCCAGCAGGTTGGTCTGCTGGGAGATGCTGGCGATGACGCCTATCACCTTGCTGACTTCCTCCAGCTGGCCGGTGAGGTTGCCGATCACGCTGCCCAGCTGCTGCTCGCTGGTGCCGATGGCGTCCACCTGGCGCAGCACGTCCTGGCCGTTGCGCTGGCACTGGCGCAGGGTGCTGGAAACGTCGCCGGAGAGCCGTGCCACCTCGGCCGCACCGGGCACCAGCTCGGCGTCGAGGGTGGTGGTGACCTCTTCGCTGGCGCTGGCGATCAGCTCGGAGGATTGCGCCAGCAGCTGCCCGCTCTGCTGGTTGGCAGCGGCAATGCGCGCCAGCTCCGGGGCATGGGCGGCGATGCCGACGGCGGCGCCGAGGCTGGTGCGGATGCGCTGTTGCAGGCCCTCGACGAAGCCGTTGAGGCGGCCCATCAGCGGGCTGCCGGCGGGCAGGCGGGTGGTCAGGTCGTGGGCGGTGAACAACGCGTCGAGCGCGCCTTCATCCGTGGCGCGGCGTGCGGGACGCAGAAGCTGCAGCATGGCGATCTCCCTTTCTTCTCGGTTTTCGGGGAGTGTTGCAAGCGAAGTGCCATTACTGCGGGGCCGCGCCTCCCGTGGCCTCGCCCTGGCGGGGTTGCACCGGTGCGGGTCGGTCGACGCGGTCAGGCGCTACTTGGGTGCAGCCGGCCGGTACCAGAGCGCCTGGCGGTCGAAGGGCGTGGCGGCGGGCAGGTCGGGGTTCTCCAGCTCGATCACCTGGCGTTTGTCGAGCCGGGCGCGGCGCAGGGTCTCGCCGTGGTAGCGCTGGAACAGGCGCTCGAAGCTGCCATCGGCGATGGCCGCTTCCAGGCCGCGCTGGATGGCGGCGGCCAGCTCGGGGCGCTGGCGCGAGGTGAAGAAGTAGAAGGCCGTCGGGTAGTGCAGCACCAGGTGCTCGTCCACGGCCAGGTGCAGGCCATCGGCCTCGGCGCGGCGCTGTTCGTCCCAGGCCACCACCACTTCCCGGGGGAACAGCTCGAAGCGGCCGGCATCGAGCATGCGGAACAGGCTCTCGTAGCCGGGGGTGGTCACCACATTCATCCCGTTGGCCTGGAGGATGGCGGTGTCGGGCCAGTCGTGGCGCTGGCCCATGCGCAGGGCCTGCAGCTGCTCGCGTCGGGTCACACCGGCGAGCAGGTCGCGCTGGTCGGCACGCACCAGGAACACCCGCCAGCTGATCAGCCCCTTGTAGATGGGCACGCGGATGGGCAGCAGGCTGCTTTCGCGTTCGCGGGTGGTCATGGTCCACATCAGTTGCACGCGGCCGTCGTTGCGCTCCAGGGACAGCTGCGCGCGGGATTGCGGCATGGGTTCGAGGGTGGGCTCGAGTTGGTAGTCGCCGCCGCTGTGCGCCAGGGCCAGTTGCAGCAACTCGACCACGTAGGCTTCCGGGTCTTCGCCCTTGGAGTGCAGGGGATAGACCAGGCGCTCGCCGGCGTTCGAGGCGAGGGCGACGAAGCAGAGCAGGAGAAAGGCGCAGCGCGGCATGTTGGCGTTCTTGTGGCGGGCCTGCTGCAGCATAGTCTCAGAAGGCCATCAGAGCATCCGCCTGAACCCGCCAAGCGTGTCGCCGGTCTACCTTTGCCATGAATGATCGTCAGGAGGACGCCCCTTGCCCATCGCCCGCCATTGCCTCGCCGCCATCCTCGCCCTCAGTGCCTGCGCCAGCCAGGCGCGGGACTACCACTACAGCGACTCGCACCTGCACTACGTGGATTTCTTCCAGGAGAGCGAGGGCATGCAGGGACTGCTGAAAGCCATGGATGCGGGGGCCATCGACCACGTGATGATCTCCGGCATCCCGGTGGCCAAGAAGTGGCACGAGGACGAGCCCAAGCGCCCGCGCTACTACGCTGGCGATGACGCCGATGCCTACTGGTACACCGCCACCGACGTGCTGGTGGCCGCCGCCCTGAAGAAGCTGCCGGAGGACCAGCGCCACCGCTTCCACCCGTTCCTCAGCGGCTTCAACCCCAACGACAAGAACTCCGACGCGCACATCCGCCGCATGCTGGAGCTGGACCCGGGGCTGTGGCAGGGCATAGGCGAGGTCTTCACCCGCCACGACGACCTCACCGCGCTGATCGACGGCGACACCCCGCGCGCCAACAACGAGGCCATGGCGCGCATCTACCACCTCGCCGCCGAGTACGACCTGCCGGTGATGCTGCACTCCAACATCACCTCCAAGCGCGAGCGCAACCCGCTGTACCTGCAGGAGATCGAGGAACCCCTGCGCAACCACCCGCACGTGCGCTTCATCTGGGCCCACGCCGGCACCAGTATGGAAATCCACCGCCACCAGAAGAAACTCGATTTCCTCCTGCCCACCCTCAAGCGCATGCTCGGCGACTACCCCAACCTTTACGTCGACCTCTCCTGGACCGTGCTCCAGCCCTACCTCGTGGACAAGAACGGCACGCCCGACCCGGAGTGGCTCAAGCTGGTGGAGAAGTACCCCGAGCGCTTCATGCTCGGCTCCGATGTGGTGGGGCGCTTCGAAGGCCTGGGTGACTACCTGCGCGCCTACGACCCCTTCCTCGACGCCCTGCCTGCCGACGTCGCCAAGCGCGTGGCCCGGGACAACTTCCTCGCCGTGCTGCCGCGCAACCCCAAGCACCTGCAACATGTCGCCGCCCCGTAGCGCCCCCTACACCGTGTTTCCCGACCACTCCGCCGGTGGATGAAAAGAGCGTCATCCACCCTACGCAACGGTCGGTTTCGTGGTTCCGGTCGGGCACCGTGCCGTAGGTTGGCGCCGAGCGCAGCGAGGCCCAACGGTGCCAGGCTCGGTTCCGCGCGTTGGGCTACAACGGTGCGTAGCCCGGGCTTCAGCTCAGGGCGCGGGAGGCCCACAGCTCCGGTACCACGGCCTGGCTGACCCAGCGCCGCAGGTTGCGATTCTCCGGGTGGTAGCAGTAGGTGAAGAGCAGGGCGTGCAGGCCGGATTCGCTCACCACGGTTTCCTCTTCGAAGCCGCCATTGGCGGTGCGCAGGTGCACGCGCTGGCGCTGGTCGTCGCAGAGGTTGGCGAGCAGGCGCTCGTGGATATCGGTGTTGAGCAGGCGGCGCAGGTCGCGGGTGGAGAACCAGGCTTCGTGGCCGACGAGAAAGGCGCGCAACTGGCGGCGGTAGCGCAGGAAATTGCGCGGGGTGATCTGGGGAAGGGACATGGCAATGCTCCGTCCATAGGCTGGGGAGCCGCCACCGAATCCTTGAAGGGTGGCGGACCGTGCGAGTGTGGAAGTACCGGGCCAATCAAAACCGGGCCGGGCCGAAGCCCGCTCGCACAGTCCGCCATAGACTGCCGACGTGTTGCATGTCGCTATGGCGATTGATTGGCTATGTAGCGGGCTTCCACACCCGGTTGTGCCCCGAGGGGCACAACGGCGGGAACCCTAGCCAAGCCTCTTGTAGGCCGGCAATGCAGTTGCCACGTAGGAATTTTCAGGCGGCACATTCGTAGGGGCGACTTCAGTCGCCAAGCAGCCCGCAGGGTTGCCCTTGTGCACGGTCCTTGCCGGGTTGCACCCGACCTACAACGGCACCGTGCCGTATGTTGGCGCCGAGCGCAGCGAGGCCCAACGGTGCGGGGATCAACTTCGCGCGTTGGGCTTCGTACCTCAACCCAACCTACGGAAGTCGTGTTTCCCTGCAGCACCGCCGGTGGATTAAAAGAGCGCCATCCACCCTACGCACCGGTCAGCCTCGCAGCCGGGTCTCAACCTGTCATCAGTTAGTCATGAAGGTGTCATAGCCTCGCGCCATCCCAACCAAGGAGCGAGACATGAAAGCAACCCGACTGAGTGCATTGATCGCCCTCGGCCTGGCATCCGGCGTGGCGATGGCCGACGTGCGGGTCGAAGGGCCGATCGAGTTCGGCGTATTCGAAAGCCGTTACCAGGACTACCAGCCCGGTGAGCGCGTGCTCACCAGCAGCACCCAGAACATCCTGCCCACCGACCAGGTTCCGGCGAAGCTCGGCACCAAGTTCGGCATGCGCTACAAGCTGGTGGGCAAGCACGAGAACGACACCCCGCTGACCCTGCTGTACCTCACCCCGGGCGTGACCACCCCCGACGGCGTGCGCCACGACAAGTTCGAGGTGATCCAGAAGATGGCACCCGGCGCGCCCCAGGACGTGATGGCCTACGAGTTCACCGAGACCCACGAAGTGGTCCCCGGCGAGTGGCGCTTCCTGGTGTTCCAGGGCGACCGCCTGCTGGCCGAGAAGCGCTTCGACGTGCGCTGATCGACCCTCGCGTCGAACGGGACCCGGCCATGCGCCGGGTCTTTTCGTTTTGGCGGGCGGCGGCCGCGATTCACCCCTTGCCCACTGCCGACGCGGGCTGCGCGGTTGCTCGGGCGGCTCAGCCGATGGAAGAGGGCGCTGGCCGCTTATCACCGGCCGCGCTGCTTTTAAGCGGCATTTTCCCGTGAGTTCTTTCTTGAAAATATACCGTTTCTAGCTGAAATGGACGGTTGGCAGTGCGTACACACTTTGTTACCTTGCATGCACTATCGTACCAATTAACGATTCCCGCTCATTACAAGAACAACAGCGTGACCGTCGCCGGCGTGCATTCCCGCGACGAAGATGGATACCTGCGAGAGCGCCGCCGAGGCCTGCCTGAACTGCCCGGACGCCGCTCCGCAGCCGAGAGAAAACAACAAAAGGGCCGGACATAGATCCAGCCCAGAAATCTTGGCCGTCAAGGGAGGTACGTTTGCTATGAAGAGGCATATCCGCTTATCCGCGATCGGGTGCAGGCCCCTGCAGGCGGGGGCAGCTTTCGGGCTGTTGCCGCTGCTGATCGCCGGCTCCGCGCAGGCCGTCGAGTTCAGCCTGCTGGACAACCAGCTCAGCGGCTCCATCGACACCACGCTCTCCTACGGCGCCATGTGGCGGGTGCAGGGGCGCGACGCGGACAACATCAGCGACATCAACGCCGATGACGGCAACCGCAACTTCGATACCGGCCTGGTATCGGAGGTGTACAAGGCCACTTCCGACCTCTCGTTGAAGTACGACAACTACGGCGCCTTCGTCCGGGGCACGGCGTACTACGACACCCAGATCATGGACAAGCGCAACGACTACTACGGCACCACCGGTGGCGTGGAGCGGCCCAGCCAGTCCTTCCCCGATGACGACCATTTCACCCAGGACACCCGCCACATCGCCGGGCGCAAGGGCGAGATCCTCGACGCCTACCTCTACGGCAGCTGGGATGTGGGCGCCATGCCCCTCGGCGCCAAGGTGGGCCGCCAGGTGATCAACTGGGGCGAGGGCGTGTTCTACCGCGGCGGGGTCAACACGGTGAACCCGGTGGACGCGGCCAAGTTCCACCTGCCCGGCTCCGAACTCAAGGAAGTGCTGGTGCCCATGGAGGCGCTGAGCTTCAACCTGGGCCTGACCGACAACCTGTCCATGGAAGCCTTCTACCAGTGGAAGTGGAAGGAGACCCGCCTGGACCCGGTGGGCACCTACTTCTCCGAGACCGACCTGTTCGCCGATGGGGGGCATACGGCCTATACGACCTCGACGGACCTGGCGCCGTTGATGCCCCTGTATGACCTGTTCGCTGGTGCCGGCCTGCTCGGCAACGGCGCCAATGGCCCGAACGCCTACCTCAATGGCGATACCGGTGTATTCAAGGTGGCCAATATCGGCAAGGACCTGCAGGCGGACGACAGCGGCCAGTTCGGCGTGGCCTTCCGCTACATAGCCGAGGAACTGAACTCCACCGAATTCGGCTTCTACTTCGTCAACTACCACGCCAAGGAACCGCAGATCGCCATCGACCTGAACGGCTACCAGGGCGTCGACCTGGCCACCCTGGGCGGTGCACTGGCGGGCAACAGCCTGCCGCCCGAGTATGCCGGCGCGCTGGCGACCTTCGACCTGGCCAGCAACGCCCAGGCCCGTCGCCGCTATGTCGAAGACATCCGCATGTACGGCTTCAGCTTCAACACCACGCTGGGGGACGCATCCGTCTCCGGCGAGATCGCCTACCGGCCCAATGCGCCCATCGCCATTTCCGCCACCGATGACCTGCTCAGCGACCTGTTGCTCCAGGGCATCAATGGTTCCGACCTGGTCAATTCCGGGGTCGCCAACGATGCCGCGTGCGCAGCCGTCTCCGGCAAGCAGCTCTGCCGCAGCTCGATCTTCGATAACTACGAGCGGGCCGAGACCTACAACCTCTCCCTGTCCACCATCTACAACTTCGGCCCGGCGCTGAGCTTCGACTCGGTGATCGGCGTCGCCGAGGTGGCCTCGCAGCACATCCGTGGCAGCAGCCTGAAGTACACCGCCTTCGACGGCTCGGTGCGCAAGTTCTCCAGCACCACCGACAAGGCCTACGAGGACGATCGCACCACCGACAGCGACCAGATCAGCCGCGACAGCTACGGCTACACGCTCTTGGTGTCCGGCAGCTGGAACGACGTCTACGCCGGGGTGAAGCTGTCGCCGTACGCCGTCTTCCAGCACGACTTCCAGGGCAACTCGGACCGCACCGGCAACTTCATCGAAGGCCGCAAGGCGCACACCCTGGGGATCGACGCCACCTACCTGAACAGCTTCGAGGTGGGCCTGCAGTACACCGAGTACTACGGCGCCGGGCGCAACAACAGCACCCGCGACCGCGACAACGTCTCGCTCACCGCCAAGTATTCGTTCTGATGCCGAGCGCCCGGCGGCAGAACGCCGGGCCGTACAAGACAGGGAGATGCAACCCATGTTGAAGAAATACTCGTTGCTGCTGGCCGCCATCGTGCTCGCCGGCAGCGCCACCGACGCCTTGGCCGCGGTCTCCGCCGAGCAGGCCGCCACGCTCAAGTCGACCCTCACCCCGCTGGGCGCGGAGCGGGCCGGCAACGCCGCCGGCACCATCCCCGCATGGACCGGCGGCATCACCCAGGCGCCGGCAGGCTACAAGGGCTCGGGCCAGCACCACATCGACCCCTTCGCTGCCGACCAGCCGCTGTTCACCATCACCAAGGCCAACCTCGAGCAGTACAAGGCCAACCTCACCGACGGCGAGATCGCCCTGTTCAACGCCTACCCGGAAAGCTTCCAGATGCCGGTCTACCCGACCCGGCGCTCGGGCTCGGCGCCGCAGTGGGTCTACGACAACACCCTGAAGAACGCCACTACGGGCAAGCTGCTGAATGGCGGCAACGGTTTCGCCGACGCCTATGGCGGCATCCCGTTCCCCATCCCGCAGAACGGCCTGGAAGCGATCTGGAACCACATCACCCGCTACCGCGGCACCTACATCGTGCGGCGCTCGGCGGAGGCGGGGGTGCAGCGCAACGGCGCCTACTCCCTGGTCACCTCCGAGGACGAGGCGCTGTTCCGTTTCTATGACCCCAAGGGCAGCTACGCCGACCTGCAGAACACCCTGTTCTACTACATGACCTTCACCACCGCCCCGGCACGCCTGGCCGGCAATGGCGCGCTGGTGCAGGAGATGCTCGACCAGGTCAAGGAGCCGCGCCAGGCCTGGGGCTACAACCCCGGCCAGCGCCGCGTGCGCCGCGCGCCGACCCTGGCCTACGACACGCCGATCGAGTCCACCGACGGCCTGCGCACCGCCGATGACACCGACATGTACAACGGTGCGCCGGACCGCTACGACTGGACCCTGGTGGGCAAGAAGGAAATCTACATCCCCTACAACAACTACAAGATCACCAGCCCCGAGGTGAAGTACAAGGACCTGCTGCTGCCCGGCCACGTGAACCCGAAATACACCCGCTACGAGTTGCACCGCGTCTGGGTGGTGGAAGGCAAGCTCAAGGCCGGCGCGCGGCACATCTACTCCAAGCGCACTCTCTACCTCGACGAGGACAGCTGGGGCGCGGCGGTGGTGGACCAGTACGACGGCCGCGGCGACCTTTGGCGCGTCTCCCTGGCCTACCTGAAGAACTTCTACGAGCTGCCCACCGTGTGGACCGCGCTGGATACCTTCCACGATCTGCAGGCGCGCCGCTACGGCGTGCAGTGGCTGGACAACGAAGAGGCCGGCACCGTGGACTTCAGCAAACCCTCCCCGGGTGACGCCGCCTTCAACCCCGCCGCACTGCGACGCAAGGCCTCGCGCTGACGGGGTGCATGTAGCCCGTGCTTCAACGCGGGGAGCGGAATCGTCTGCGCTCCCGGGCTGAAGCCCGGGCTACGGTTGTGGTTCGTTGCGTCATTCGAACGGGAGGCTGCTCGTCGCCGCAACGGCGCGCTATATTCCCCGCGTTCGCATTGACCGATGAGCGAGGGACCCATGGCCGGGCAGGTCAAGATTCTGGTGGTGGACGACGACGCCGAGATACGTGAGTTGCTGCAGGATTACCTGGGTGGCCACGGCTATCAGGTGGAGCCGGCCTGCGACAGCACCGGCATGCGCGCGGCACTGGCCGCCGGCCTGCCGGACCTGGTGCTGCTGGATGTCGGCCTGCCCGGCGAGGACGGCCTCAGCCTGGCCCGCTACCTGCGCGAGCACCACGACCTGCCGGTGATCATGGTCTCCGGTGCCGGCAGCCCGGTGGACCGCACCATCGGCCTGGAGGTGGGGGCCGACGACTACGTGGCCAAGCCCTTCGACCCGCGCGAATTGCTGGCGCGGGTCAAGACCGTGCTGCGCCGCTACCAGCGGGTGCCGGCCACCGCGGCTCCCACTGCCCCTGTCGACGCCGGCAACAGCCTGCAACTGGGCGCCTGCCGCCTGGACCTGGACCGCCACCAGTTGTTCGACGGCAACGGTACGGAAATCCCCCTCACGGCCATGGAGTTCGACCTGCTCCAGGCCTTCGCCCAGCGCCCCAACCGGCCGCTGTCCCGCGACCAGTTGCTCAACCTCACCCAGAACCGCGACTGGAACCCCTTCGACCGCTCCATCGACATCCGCATCGCCCGCCTGCGCCGCAAGTTGGAAACCGACCCCGACAAACCCCAGGTGATCCGCACCCTGCGCGGAGTGGGCTACATGTTCGTGCCGGGCTGATTCTCCCGGCCTCTCCGCCAACCTCTCCCTAGGAGCGAGCTCTGCTCACGAAGCTCCGGTGTTCCCCGCAGCTTCAGGACGCCGGTTGGCCGCCTTTGTTTCAATTGTTTCAACCGCGTTGTACCCCCTCAAAAGGCCGGGGCCGGCTCTCTATACTCCAGCCATCACCCAGGCTCGTGGAGGCCTTCCGATGAGCCAGACGGCACCCCGCCCGCTGTTCGATGGCGCCGCCGAGCACCAGCTGCGCCAGATCGTCGACAACAGCAGCGCGGTCATCTACGTGAAGGACCTGGAAGGCCGCCTGCGCCTGGTCAACCGTGCCTTCGAGCAGCTGTTCCGGGTGCGTGCGGAGGAGGTGATCGGCCACACCGACCACGAGTACTTCCCCAGGGAACTGGCCGATGTGCTGCGCGCCAACGACCTCAAGGTGGCGGAGCTGGGCCAGGAGCAGGAGTTCGAGGAGCGCCTGCCGTTCAACGGCGTGGTGCGCACCTACCTGTCCAGCAAGTTCCCGCTGTTCGACAGCGAGGGCCGGGTCACCGCCGTGTGCGGCATCTCCACCGACATCAGCTCGCGAAAGAGCGTGGAAGAGGTGCTGCGCTACGTCGCCCTGGGCATCTCGGCGGCTACCGGCAACGAGGTATTCGAGGCCATCGCCCGCTACATGGTGCGTTCGCTGCACGCCGACTTCGCCTACGTCAGCCGCATCAGCGACGAGGGCCCGCACAAGCTCACCACCCTGGCCATGTACTACGCTGGCGAGCTGCGTGCCAACTCCACCTATGACCTGGAAGGCACGGCCTGCAGCGACGTGCTGGGCAAGGCCTTCCACTTCGTCGGCAGCAACCTGCTGGAGTGCTACCCGGGGGATGCGGTGTTCCGCGCCTCGGGCGTGGACAGTTTCGCCGGCTACCCGCTGTTCGCCAGCGACGGCCGCCCGCTGGGGCTGATCGCCGCCGGACGCCTGGGGCCGATGAAGGAGCGCGAGCGGGCCGAGTCGGTGTTGCGCATCTTCTCGGTGCGGGCGGCGGCGGAGATGGAGCGGCTGGAGGCGGAGGCCAGCTACCGGGCGATCTTCGCCGGCTCCGAGGACGCCATCCTGGTGCTGGATATCGACAGCGGCGCACTGGTGGACGCCAACCCCCGCGCCTGTTCCACCGTCGGCTACAGCTACGAGGAAATGCTCGGGCTGGACATGGACGCCTTCAGCGCCGGCTACGAGCCCTACACGGCCAGGCATGCCGCCGGCTTCCTGGCCCGCGCGGCGGCCGGCGAGCCGCAGCGCTTCGAGTGGCACCGGCGCAACCGCGACGGCAGCCTGCATTGGGACGACGTCTCGCTCAAGCGCGTGACCCTGTCCGGCGTCGACCGCATCCTGGTGTTCTGCCGCGAGATCACTCAGCGCAAGGAGGCCGAGCAGGCCCTGCGCACCAGCGAGCAGCAACACCGTGCCATCGCCGACACGGCGCTGGACTGCTTCATCGGCATGGACCGCGCCGGGCGCATCCTTGCCTTCAACCCGGCGGCCGAGCGCTGCTTCGGCATCGCCCGTGACGACGCCCTGGGTCAGTGGCTGCTGAAGCTGATCATCCCCGAGCGCTTCCACGAGGTGTACGAGCGCGCCTTTGAGAGCTACGCCCAGACCGGCACCGGTGACTTCCTCGGCAAGCGTATGGAGGTGGTCGCCCAGCGTGCCTCGGGCGAGGAGTTCCCCGCCGAGCTGGCGCTGACCCAGGTACGCGGCGACGAGGGCCCGCGCTACATCTGCTACCTGCGCGACATCACCGAGCGGCGCCAGGCCGAAGAGGAAAAGGCGCGCCTGGAGCAACAGCTCCGCCAGGCCCAGCGCATGGAGGCCATCGGGCACCTTACCGGCGGCATCGCCCACGACTTCAACAACCTGCTGACCAGCATGCTGGGCTACACGGTGATGGCCCAGGAGCACGCCGAATCCCTCCATGACGAGCTCCTGGGCAAGTACCTCACGCGGGTGCAGCGCTCGGCGGAGAAGGCCCGCGACCTGATCCAGCAGATGCTCACCTTCAGCCGTGGCAGTCGGGGCACGCCCCAGGTGGTGGCGCTGGACCTGCTGCTGGGCAATTTCATCCGCCTGGTGGATTCCACTCTGCCGGCCACGGTGGAACTGGAGACGCGCCTGGCCCACGACCTGCCGGCGGTGCTGGTGGACCCAGTGCAGCTGGAGCAGGTGCTGATGAACCTGTGCATCAACGCCCGCGACGCCATGGGTGGGGCGGGGCGCCTGCAGGTGGGGCTGGGCCAGGTGCAGGTGCAGGCGGACGTGTGCGCCTCGTGCCAGCAGCGCATCGACGGGCAGTTCGTCACCCTCACCGTCAGCGACAGCGGGCCGGGCATCGACGGGGCGCTGCGGGCGCAGATCTTCGAGCCGTTCTTCTCCACCAAGGCCAGCGGCCAGGGCAGCGGCATGGGCCTGTCGATGGTGCACGGCATCGTCCACGAGTACGGCGGCCACATCCAGCTGGACAGCCCGGCGGGGCAGGGCGCCACCTTCCGCATCCTCATCCCGGCCCATCACCAGGCGCCGGAGGCCGCGTTCAACGTCATCGCCTGCCATGAGGCGCTGCCGCCGCGTTCGGCCCTGCGCGGGCGGGTGGCGGTGGTGGACGACGACCCCGTGGTCGGTGAGTTCATGGGCGAGCTGCTGGCCAACTGGGGCGTGGCCGCGCAACTGTTCGGCGACCCGGAGGAGGCCAGCCGGCAGCTCTGCGCCGATGCCTATGCCTGGGACTTCGTCATCCTCGACCAGAGCATGCCGCGCCTCACCGGGCTGCAACTGGCGCGGCGCCTGCTGGCGGCGCGGGCCGATTTGCCCATCGTGCTCTACACCGGCTTCAGCGACAGCCTGGTGGAGGCGGAGGTGCAGGCCCAGGGCGTCAAGGCGCTGCTGACCAAGCCGCTGGACCAGGCGCGCCTGCATCGCCTGTTGCGCAACTGGCTGCCGGCGGCAGGCCACGGATACCAGACTGAAACAAACTGAGCGGTTACTGCCATCGGGCAGATACAGGGGGGCGGCAATCTGGCCCTGACTGCAGAGCCCTGCAGCCCCAGACCCCTGGCAGGACCGCATCATGAACAGCACACTCGGACGTACCGCGACCTTTACCTTCGGCGTTATCAGCTACCTGGTCTTTCTCGCCGCGTTCAGCCTTTCCATCGCCTTCGTGGCCAATCTTCCCTGGGCGCCGGCCCGTCTCGACGGCGAGCCGCTGTTGGTGCCTGGTTGGGCGCTGGCCGTCGATTTCGCACTGCTCGTCGCCGTTGGCCTGGTCTATTGGGCGAGCCGCGGCGTTACCCAGAACGGGCGGGTACTGCTGTTCAGCCTGGCGGCGCTGGCGTTGCTGGTGCTGTGGCAGCCGCTGAGCGGCGAGGCATGGCGTCTGCAGAACCCGGCGCTGCGCCAGGTGCTGGCGGCGGCCTTCGGTTTCGGCGGGGCCTTGCTGCTCTATGGGGTGCTGCTCAGTGACCAGTTGGCCGCAGGCGGCCTGCATGCCGCCGCGCGGCGCCTGTTCGGCCTGGCCGACGAGGGCAGCGATGAGGCGCGCGAGGAATGGTGCCGCCAGCGCGGTGATGCGCTGAGCCTGGGCGTGCTGCTGCTGGCGTGGGCCACGCCGGAGCTGAGCGTCACCCACCTGGTGCTGGCGCTGCTGGCGAGCCTGGGTGTTTACCTGGTTCGGCGCCGGGTGCTCGATGGCCAGCCGCAGGAGGGGGCCAAGCAACCTGAAGCGAGCCACCCCCGGCGTCCGGTGCTGGTGGCCTCGCGCAAGGCCGGGGCACCGATCGACCCGGTGCGTGCCGCCTAAGTGGACCGCCCGGTCCGCCCTGCGTCGAGGCTCTAGCCTGGATGCGTGCGCTGCCGATACGAAAGAACCCCAGCACCGCGAGGTGCTGGGGTTCTTCGTTTGCAGCCGGCCCTTCGTCTCCCTGGCAATGAGTCTTGCGGGCGCGATCAGACGGTGAAGCGCGCGACCATGCCGTTGAGCTCCACGGCCAGGCGCGACAGCTCGTGGCTGGCGGCGGCGGTCTGGTTGGCACCGGTGGCGGTCTGCACCGAAATGTCGCGGATGTTCACCAGGTTGCGGTCCACTTCGCGGGCCACCTGGGCCTGCTCTTCGGCGGCGCTGGCAATGACCAGGGTGCGCTCGTTGATCTGGCTGACCTGCTCGGTGATCTCCACCAGGGCGCGGCCGGCGGCTTCGGCGATTTCCAGCATCTGCCGGGCGCGCTGGTCGTTCTGGTTCATGGCGCCCACGGCTTCGCCGGTGCCGCTCTGGATGCTGCCGATCATCTGCTCGATTTCGCGGGTGGATTCCTGGGTGCGGTGGGCGAGGGCGCGGACCTCGTCGGCGACCACGGCGAAGCCTCGGCCCTGCTCGCCGGCACGGGCGGCCTCGATGGCGGCGTTGAGGGCCAGCAGGTTGGTCTGCTCGGCGATGGCGCGGATCACGTCCAGCACCTTGCTGATGCTTTGTGCGCGGTCGGCCAGGCCTTCCACCAGGGTGGAGGTGTGGGCGACTTCCTGGCTCATGCTGCGGATCGCCTGCACCGTCTGCTGCACGCGGTCGCGCCCGTCCTGCGCCGATTCCTCGGAGGCACGGGAGGCGTCGGAGGTGGAACTGGCGTTGCGCGCGACCTCTTCCACAGCGGCGGTCATCTCGTTGACGGCGGTGGCGGCCATCTCGATTTCGTCGTGCTGGCGGGTGAGGGAGCGGTTGCCTTCCTCGGTCACCGCGTTGAGCTCCTCGGCGGCGGAGGCCAGCTGGGTCGCGGAGGTGCCGATCTGCTGGATGGTGCCGCGCAATTGCTGCTGCATGCGCAACAGGGCGGTGAGCAGCTGCGCCGGTTCGTCCTTGCCGGCGGTGTCGATGCGCCCGGTAAGGTCACCGCTGGCCACCACGCCGGCCGCCTGCACGGCTTCGCTCAGGGGCAGGGTGATGCTGCGGGTGAGGGCCCAGGCGAGGACGACGGTGATCAGTGCGGCGATCACCAGCACGCTGATGACGGCGGTGGTGGCGCTGGCGTAGTTCTCGTCCGCCTGGGTGTTGGCGGCGTCGGCGCCCTGGGTGTTGTAGTCGGAGAGTTCGTTGAGCGCCTTGAGGGTGGTGCGGTAGTTGTCCAGCAGCGGGCCCTGGACCAGTTCGGTGGCGGCCGCCTTCTCACCGCCCTTGGACATGGCGAGCAGCTTGTCGACACCGGCGATGAAGCCCTGGCGCTCCTGGGTGTAGCGGTCGAACAGCTGCTGGTCGCGGCCCGGGTCGATGCCGGCCTTGTAGGTGCTTTCGGCCTTGTCGAGCTGGGCGATGATTTCGCGCATGCGCGTTTCGAGGAACTGCTGGGAGGACTGATCCGTCGCCAGGACATGGCCGAGCTGCACCTGGCGCAGTTCGGTCAGGGACAGGTTGATCTGGGCGATGGTGCGCACGCTGGGCAGCCAGCTCTGGCTGATCTCGGTGGAGGCGTCGTTGATCACCGACATGCGGTTGAGCGAGAACAGGCCGGTCAACACCAGCAGCAACGTGATGATGGCGAAGCCGAAGGCGGCGCGTGGCGCGATGGGGAACTGGCGCAGGAACATGGGTACTTCTCCGGGGTGGCTGCGGGACGGACCAGGGAGGCTCGGAAAAAGTATAGGAAGCCCTGTGGAATACGCGTGAACTTCACCGCTTCGCTGGGCTTGCGAGCCTCTGGGACGGTAGTGGCGGGACTTTCCATGGCCCTGAAACGACCATGCCCGTATCGGTGATACGGGCATGGTGGGTGTTGCGTTCGCCTTGCGGCGCGGGCGTCAGGCCGAGAAGCGCTTGAGTACCAGGGTGGCGTTGGTGCCGCCGAAGCCGAAGCTGTTGGACATGATGGTGTCCAGCTTGGCGTTCTCGCGGGTCTCGCGCAGGATCGGCAGGTCGGCCACTTCCGGGTCCAGCTCGTCGATGTTGGCGGAGCCGGCGATGAAGTTGCCTTCCATCATCAGCAGGCAGTAGATCGCCTCGTGCACGCCGGCGGCGCCCAGGCTGTGGCCGGACAGGCTCTTGGTGGAGCTGATGGCCGGGGCCTTGTCGCCGAACACTTCACGCACGCCGCGGATTTCGGCGACGTCGCCGACCGGGGTGGAGGTGCCGTGGGTGTTCAGGTAGTCGATCGGGGTGTCGACGGTGGAGAGCGCCTGCTGCATGCAGCGGATCGCGCCTTCGCCGCTCGGAGCGACCATGTCGTAGCCGTCGGAGGTGGCGCCGTAGCCGACGATTTCCGCGTAGATCTTGGCGCCACGCGCCAGGGCGTGCTCCAGCTCCTCGACCACCACCATGCCGCCGCCACCGGCGATGACGAAACCGTCACGCTTGGCGTCGTAGGCGCGGGAGGCCTTCTCGGGAGTGTCGTTGTACTGGGTGGAGAGGGCGCCCATGGCGTCGAACAGGCAGCTCTGGCTCCAATGCTCTTCTTCACCGCCGCCGGCGAAGACCACGTCCTGCTTGCCGAGCTGGATCTGCTCCATGGCCTGGCCGATGCAGTGGGCGCTGGTGGCGCAGGCGGAGGAGATGGAGAAGTTCACGCCCTTGATCTGGAAGGGGGTGGCCAGGCAGGCGGATACGGTGCTGCCCATGGTGCGGGTCACACGGTATGGGCCGATGCGCTTGACGCCCTTCTCGCGCAGGGTGTCGATGGCTTCCATCTGGTTGACGGTGGAGGCACCGCCCGAACCTGCGATGAGGCCGGTACGCGGGTTGGAGATCTGCTCGGGTTGCAGGCCCGAGTCCTGGATCGCCTGTTCCATCGCCAGGAAGGCGTAGGCGGCGGCGTCGCCCATGAAGCGGAAGATCTTGCGATCGATCAGCTCTTCGAGGTTCAGGTCGACCGAACCGGAAACGTGGCTGCGCAGGCCCATTTCGGCATAGGACGGGTTGTGGCGGATGCCGGCCCGGCCTGCACGCAGGTTGGAAGAAACGGTTTCCTTGTCATTGCCCAGGCAGGAAACGATGCCCAGGCCGGTGATCACGACGCGACGCATGCGGATAACCCTTAAAAGCTGTCAGTGGAAGTGAACAGGCCGACGCGAAGGCCTTCGGCGCTGTAGATTTCGCGGCCATCGACGCTGACGGTGCCGTCGGCGATGCCGAGGATCAGCGAGCGGCTGATGGTGCGTTTGATCTGGATGTTGTAGGTGATCTTTTTCGCCGTGGGCAGGATCTGGCCGAAGAACTTCACTTCGCCCGAACCCAGGGCACGGCCGCGGCCGGGGTTGCCCTGCCAGCCGAGGTAGAAGCCGACCAGTTGCCACATGGCGTCCAGGCCCAGGCAGCCCGGCATCACCGGATCGCCTTCGAAGTGGCAGGCGAAGAACCACAGGTCCGGGTTGATGTCGAGCTCGGCGACGATTTCGCCCTTGCCGTACTTCCCGCCGGTTTCGCTGATATGGACGATGCGATCGATCATCAACATGTTGGGGGCGGGCAGTTGCGCATTACCGGGGCCGAACAGCTCACCGCGACTGCAGCGCAGCAGATCTTCCCGGGAATAGGCGTTTTGTTTTGTCATGCGAGCTCCTCAATGGTCCCCGTACGCAGGGCTTGGCATTACGTCCACACCGCCGCGCGCACAGGCGTCGAATCGGCAGACTAGTCATAGACTGTTGCGTTGCGGTGAAAGTCACAGAGTACAGTCGTTCACTTGAATCAGGGACGCTTGCGCCTTTGCCCTGGCGCTTTTGTGACGCAAGCCTGCCGCACTTTAGCACTGTTGCCCACTCACCGAAGGTCGGGGGGGCAATCCGTCGCGCCGCCCAGCCAGCGCTGCAGGACGCGCTGCAGGTCGGCCCGTTTGAAGGGCTTGGCCAGGTAGTCGTTCATGCCGGCTTCCAGGCAGGCTTCGCGGTCGCCCTGCAGGGCGTTGGCGGTGAGGGCGATGATCGGCGTGCGGGCGCCACCATTCATCTTGCGAATCTGTCGGGTGGCTTCGTAGCCGTCGAGCACCGGCAGGCGGCAGTCCATGAGGATCGCCGAGAAGTGTTGCCGCGAGGCGCTCTGCACCGCCTGGGCGCCGTCGCCCACCAGGCTGACGCGGTAGCCGAGGCTGCGCAGCATGGCTTCGATCACCGTCTGGTTGACCGGGTTGTCTTCCACCAGCAGCACCTGCTGGCCCGCGCCGTTGCTGGCTTCGTTGCCGTTGCCCTGGCTGGCGCGGTGCTCCTGCTGGCGGAACGGCAGAGGGATTTCCAGGGTGAAGATCGAGCCTCGTCCTTCCAGGCTCTCGGCGCGCAGGGTGCCGCCCATGCGCTCGGCCAGGGTGCGGGCGATGGGCAGGCCCAGTCCGGTGCCGCCGTAGCGCCGGGAGATGGAGCTGTCGGCCTGCTGGAAGGCGTCGAACATGTGCTCCAGGCGTTCCGGCGGGATGCCGATGCCGCTGTCGTGCACGGCGCAGGTGAGCCAGAGCACCTCGTCGTCCAGCGGCTGCCATTGGGTGAGCACGCGGATGCCACCGTCCTCGGTGAATTTCAGCGCGTTGCCCACCAGGTTGACCAGGATCTGGCGGATGCGCGTCGGGTCGCCTTGCACCTCGATCTGCTCCAGGCCTTCCTGGGTCTCCAGGGTCAGCGCCAGGCCGCGCTGCGAGGCGCTGTGCTGGAACACCTGCACCGAGCCCTGCACCAGCTCCAGCAGGTTGAAGGAGATGCGCTCCAGCTCCAGGGCGCCGCGCTCGATGCGGGAGAAGTCGAGGATGTCGTTGATCACCTTGAGCAGGTGCTCGGTGGACTCGGCGGCCAGGGCGGCGTATTCGGCCTGTTCCTGGTTCAGTTCCGTTGTTTCAAGAAGTTGCAGCATGCCCAGCACGCCGTTCATGGGCGTGCGCAGCTCGTGGCTCATCATCGCCAGGAAGTCGGATTTCGCGCGGTTGGCCTGCTCGGCCTCTTCGCGGGCGGTGATCAACTGGTCGATGGCTTGCTGCTGCTCGCGGCTGGCCTTGTCCAGGCCGCTGGCGAGGTTATTGATGTGCCGGGCCAGGTCGCCCAGCTCGCCTTCGTCCACCACCGGCAGGCTGGCCTGGTAGTTGCCGCCCTGGATGGCCTCCACCGCCTCGCCCATGGCGCTGATGGGCTGCGACAGCCGGGTGGCCAGGCGCCGCGCCAACAGGAAGGTGAGCACCAGGGCGAAGAGGGCGAGCACCGTGGCCTTGAGGAGGATTTCCTGCTGGCGGCTGCTGAACGCATCGTTGGACATGCCCACTACCACGCGGCCCAGGTAGCCGCTGGCGAGCTTGCCGTTGCTGCGTTCGCTGTGGAACAGGGTTTCGCTGTCCAGCTTCATCTGCTGCATGCGGATGGGCGCGTGGAACACTTCCACCTGGGGCCCGGCGCGATCCAGGCTGCCGGGCTGCTCGACATACACGAGGATGTTGTCCTCGCGGTCGCGCACTTCGAGGAAGCGCACGTGGGGGGTGTCCAGGGTGGCCTTGAGCAGGCCTTCGAGTACCGGCAGGTTGCCGGCGATCACGCCGTATTCGGCGGCCGGCGCCAATTGGTTGGCGATCAGCTGGCCGGTGTGGTTCAGCTCCTGGCGCAGGTCCTGGAGGCGGGCGAAGGTGAAGAAGCCGGTGAGCAGCAGCGTCAGCAGCAGGGCCGGGCCCAGGCTGATCAGCTGGGTACGGGTGTGGATGTCCCAGCCGCGGCGCAGGCTCATCGGCAGCTCCCGGCACAGGCGCTGGCGGTGGAGCGGGGGAGGGCTGGGCGGCGGATCATCCGTGTGCCTCGTGACAGGCTCGTCCATGGAAAAGGTGATGGCATGGTGAAACTCTAGCTGGGCCTGCGCTCTGGTCGAATGGCATCCGTCGCGGCGGGTGTGGCACCTCGTTCGTCCGCTGCGGTCATAGAGGGCTGGATTGTCGTGCCTGGATTCGGACTTGACCAGTGGCAGATGGCGAGTTTGAGACTGGCTGGTCGCTCGGCCCTCCGTATAATGCGCGCAACCCGCCATCCCCGATGGCTCTACATGGACTGGTTATGACTCAACAGCAATCGATCGCGGTGCTGGGCGGCGGCAGCTTCGGCACCGCCATCGCCAACCTCCTGGGCGAGAACGGCAAGAGCGTGCAGCAGTGGATGCGCGACCCGGAGCAGGCCGAGGCGATCCGCGCCAACCGCGAGAACCCGCGCTACCTCAAGGGGGTGAAGATCCACCCCGGCGTCGAGCCCACCACCGACCTGGATGCGGTGCTCGCCAGCTGCGAGCTGATCTTCGTCGCCATCCCCTCCAGCGCGCTGCGCAAGGTGCTCGAACCGGTGGCCGGCCAACTGAAGGGCCGCATGCTGGTCAGCCTGACCAAGGGCATCGAGGCGCAGAGCTTCCTGCTGATGAGCCAGATACTCGAAGACATCGCCCCCGAGGCGCGCATCGGCGTGCTGTCCGGTCCCAATCTGGCCCGCGAAGTGGCCGACCATGCGCTGACCGCCACCGTGGTCGCCAGCGAGGACGCCGAGCTGTGCCAGCAGGTGCAGGCCGCGCTGCACGGCAAGACCTTCCGCGTCTATGCCAGTGCCGACCGCTTCGGCGTCGAGCTGGGCGGCGCGCTGAAGAACGTCTACGCCATCATCGCCGGCATGGCCGCCGCGCTGGGCATGGGCGAGAACACCAAGAGCATGCTGATCACCCGCGCCCTGGCGGAAATGACCCGCTTCGCGGTGAAGCTCGGCGCCAACCCCATGACCTTCCTCGGCCTGGCCGGCGTCGGCGACCTGATCGTCACCTGCTCCTCGCCCAAGAGCCGCAACTACCAGGTCGGCCATGCCCTGGGCGAAGGCCTGAGCCTGGAAGACGCTGTCGCCCGCCTCGGCGAGGTGGCCGAGGGCGTCAACACCCTCAAGGTGCTCAAGGCCCGTGCCGAAGAGCTGCAGGTGTATATGCCGCTGGTCGCGGGTTTGCATGCCATTCTTTTCGAGGGGCGTACGCTGGCCCAGGTGATCGAAGCGCTGATGCGCGCCGAGCCCAAGACCGACGTCGACTTCATTCCCACCAGCGGCTTCTGAGCCCTGCCGATCAAGGACAAGGAGATTCCCATGAGTGAAGAGCGCGAAGACCTGCAGCGCGAGTCCATCCTGCTGCGCGTGCTGTGGATGCTGATCTTCGTCGTCGTCTGGCAACTGGCCGAGATCGTCCTCGGCGTGGTGGTCCTGGCGCAGCTTGGCTACCGCGCCTTCTATGGCGCGCCCAATGGCGGCCTGATGGGCTTCGGCGACAGCCTCAGCCAGTACCTGATGCAGATCGGCCGCTTCGGCACCTTCAACACCGAAGAGAAGCCCTGGCCCTTCGCCGATTGGCCCGCACCGCGCGCGCCGGAAGGCGAGGCCGCCCATTCGGTGCCGCCGGCGCCGCACCCGGTACGAGACGAAGAGCCCAAGCTGTGAGGCTGTGGCTACTGCGCCACGGTGAGGCCGAACCCCGCGCCGCCACCGATGCCGAGCGCCCGCTGACCCGCAATGGCCGCCAGGAAGTGCTGCATGCCGCCGCACGCCTGGCCGGCCGGCCGCTGCAGCGGATCATCGCCAGCCCCTACCTGCGAGCCCAGCAGACCGCCGAACTGGTGCGCGAGGCGCTGGATTTCCAGGGCTCGATCATCACGCTGCCCTGGCTCACGCCCGAAAGCGACCCGCGCGAAGCCCTTGCGCAACTGGCCGAGCGAGAGGAGGGCGAGCTGCTGCTGGTGACCCACAACCCCTTCGTCGGTGAACTCGCCGGCCTGCTGCTCCATGGCCACCGCCAGCAACCGCTGCCCATGGGCACCGCCAGCCTTGCCGAGCTGGAGGGCGACATGGCCCTGGCGGGGCTGATGGAACTGCGCTCCCTGCACCACGCCCACCGGATCTGACCCCGCCCTCAAGGACGACCCCCATGCTCAGACGCATCACCCTCCGCGCCCTGCTGGCGCTGGTACCCCTGTTCACCGGTTCCGCCGTGCAGGCGGCGGACCATCCCGACGCGTCCTTCTTCGTCGGCAACTACTGGATCGTCGGCCGCGACATCGACACCGGCAAGCCCTACACCGGCGAGCTGGACATCTACCAGGACGAGGGCGAACTCTCCCTGGCCTGGACCGTGGGCGAGGAAAGCTGGACCGGCAAGGCGCACTTCGAGGACTCCGAGCTGGTGGATGGCGCCTCGGGGCTGCGCATCGACTTCAAGCGCAACGGCCAGGAGTACCAGGGCACCATGCTCTGGCGCACCGACTGGGATAACTACGCGCGGGTCTCCGGCTATATCTACCGCCCCGGCCAGCAGACCGACAAACCCGGGTTGGAAGCCTGGTTCATCTCCCCCTCGAACTGATTCGGGCTACGGTTGGACGGGCGCGTCGCCATGATTCGTAGGATGGGTAGAGGTACGAAACCCATGCTGTAGGAGTCATGGGTATGTGTTCGATGCGGGCGCTCATACCGGGCGTGCTCGAGCGTTCCTGCAACCGCGAGTTGACGTGTTTCCTTCCGCGAAACACGTCACTGCGCCGCCTCGATCGGGCCGACGCAATCTCCGCACAACCATCGATTTTCTTCTGTTTTCCCGCTGACCCCCCCGCCCCAGAGCCTCTCGGAAGCTGTGTCCGAGCCCGATACATTTCTTAACTTGCGCCGCTCCGTACTGCGTGGAATATTCGCCCAAGCAAGTGCTTGGTTGTCCCCAGAAAAACAAAAAAGGAGGAGGCCCTGTGGCTGATGCAGTCCGTTTGCCGCTTGAGATGTTTTTCGAGCGAGAAGCACGTCATCCCAACAAACGCTACCTGGTCCAACCGCTGTCCGGCGGCAGGGTCGAGGAGCTGACCTGGGGTGATGTCGGCGACCAGGCGCGACGCGCCGCCAGCTGGCTGAGAGGGCGCGACCTGCCGCCCGGCAGCCGCATCGCCATCATTTCCAAGAATTGCGCCCACTGGATAGTCGCGGACCTGGCGATCTGGATGGCCGGGCACATCTCCGTTCCCCTCTACCCGAACCTCACTGCCGAGTCGGTGAACCAGGTGCTGGCCCACTCGGAAACGGCGCTGGCCTTCATCGGCAAGCTGGACGACTGGCCCGCCATGGCCGGTGGCATTCCCGAAGGCGTGGCGACCATCGCCCTGCCGATCCACCCCGAAGGCGAGTTCAGCTACCACTGGAGCGAGCTGCAGGCGGAGTCGCCGATCCGCGACAACCCCAAGACCAGCGCCGACCAGCTGGCCACCATCATCTACACCTCCGGCACCACCGGTACGCCCAAGGGCGTGATGCAGACCTTCGGCAACTTCGCCTTCGCCGCCGGTCACGGTGTCGACCTGTTCAAGACCGGTGAAGAAGACCGCCTACTGTCCTACCTGCCGCTGTGCCACGTGGCCGAGCGCATGTTCGTCGAGATGGCTTCCCTCTACGCAGGGCAGACGGTGTTCTTCGCCGAGAGCCTGGATACCTTCCTCGAAGACCTCAAGCGGGCGCGGCCCACGGCCATCTTCGGCGTGCCGCGCATCTGGACCAAGTTCCAGATGGGCGTCTACGCGAAGATGCCGGCGCAGAAGCTCGAACGCCTGCTCAAGCTGCCGATCATCGGTCGCATCGTTGGCCGCAAGGTGCTCGCCGGCCTCGGCCTGGATGCCGTGCGCGTGGCCCTGTGCGGTGCCGCGCCGGTGCCCGAGGCGCTGCTGCACTGGTACAAGCGCCTGGGCCTGGACGTGCTCGAGGTCTACGGCATGACCGAGAACTGCGGCTACTCCCACGTGTGCCGCCCCGGTGAGCAGATGACCGGCTGGATCGGCCGCAACAGCCCCGGCGTCGAAGTGCGCATTCACGACGATGGCGAAGTGCAGGTGCGCAGCGGCGCCACCATGCAGGGCTATTACAAGGATGCGGAGAAGACCGCCGAGACCATCACCCCCGACGGCTTCCTGCGCACCGGCGACAAGGGCGAGCAGGACGCCGCCGGCAACCTGCGCCTCACCGGGCGCATCAAGGAAATCTTCAAGACCAGCAAGGGCAAGTACGTGGCCCCGGCGCCCATCGAGAACCGCCTGGCGGTGCACACCCGCATCGAGCAGGTGTGCGTGGTGGGCGATGGCCTGCCGCAACCGATGGCGCTGTGCGTGCTTTCCGACGTGGGCCGCCACGAAGCCGCCAACGGCACCCGCGCCGAGCTGGAGGGCAGCCTGCGCGAATTGCTCGAGCAGGTGAACGAGGCGCTCGACAAGCACGAGCGGTTGCTCGGCCTGGTGCTGGTGAAGGAGGTCTGGGCGGTCGACAACGGCTTCCTCACGCCTACCCTGAAGATCAAGCGCAGCGTGGTGGAAGGCACCTACGGCTCGCGCTTCCCCGAATGGATCGAGCGCCGCCAGGCGGTGCTCTGGCACGAGTGACCCCTGACCGCCGGGTGCCCTGGCCGCCCCGGCGGCAATCTTCCAAGGAGCCGACATGAGCCTGTGGCGCCAGACCCCTGATCTCGAAAAACTCAATGCCTCCCAGCAGGGCACCATCGGTGGCTTGCTGGACATCCGCTTCGAAGCCTTCGACGACGAATCCATCACTGCCAGCATGGTGGTCGACAGCCGCACCCACCAGCCCTATGGCCTGCTCCACGGCGGCGCCTCGGTGGTGCTGGCCGAGAGCCTCGGCTCCACCGCCAGCTTCCTCTGCATCGACACCAGCCGCTTCTACTGCGTGGGCCTGGAGGTCAACGCCAACCACCTGCGCGGCCTGCGCAGCGGTCGCGTCACCGCCGTCGCCCGCCCGGTGCACCTGGGCCGCACCACCCACGTCTGGGACATCCGCCTCAGCGGCGACGACGGCAAGCCCAGCTGCATCTCGCGCCTGACCATGGCCATCGTCCCCCTGGGCGAGCAGCCGCCGAAGGGGTGAGTGGGGGCCGGCTGCAATTTCATCCAAGCCGAGCACCCGTTCCGCGCGGTAGAGTGGCGCCATGGAGCACACCAGCCACCTTCCCAGCGCGCTGCCCGGCGTCCGCCTGATCGACGCCGAGTACCACGACTTCGCCTTTCCGCGGCATTTCCACCTGGAGTACCACGTGGGCCTGCTGCTGAGCGGGCAGCAGCGCTTCGTCAGTGGTGGCGAGCGCTGCCTGGCCGGGCGTGGCGATACCCTGCTGATGGCGCCGGAGCAGATCCACGACGGCGCCAGCCTGGGCGGGGAGGGCTACCGCATCCGCATCCTGGCCATCGAACCGGATTGGCTGGACGCCGCCAGCCGCAGCCTCAGCGATGGCCACCAGGGCGCACCGCGCCTTACCAGCAGCACCTTGCGCGAGCCGGTGCTGCAGCGGCACCTGCAGGCGGTGCATGCGGGGTTCTTCGGGGGCTCGGCCCTGGCCCTGGAAAGCGCTTTGTGGCCGGCCCTGGCCTGCCTGCTGGGGCAGGGCTCGACGCTGCGGGTGCGTGAGCCGGAACGGGGGTTCGATGCACCGACCTGGCAACGCCTGCGCGAGTGGCTGGAGTCACGCCTGGAGTCGCCGCCGTCCCTGGAAGAATTGGCGGCGTTCTGCGGCCTCAGCCCCTGGCAGGCGCTGCGGCGTTTCCGCCATCACTGCGGCCTGCCGCCCCAGCAGTGGCTGACCCAGCTGCGCCTGGAACGGGCCCTGCCGCTGGTGCTGCGCGGCACCCAGCCCCTGAGCCAGGTGGCGCTGCAGCTGGGCTTCTACGACCAGGCACACTTCTCCCGGCTGTTCCGCCGCACCTACGGCCTGCCGCCCGCTCGCCTGCGCGCCGGGCACTGACGCACCCCGGCGGTGGCAATAGCGCCATCATCACTGGCAGTTACGGTCATTGCCGGCATCGCCGGGCTGCCGGAAAATCCCCGGCAGTCCCCAAACAGCCGGCACTGCCATGTCCCAGACGATCTTCTTCGCCCATGCCAACGGCTTCCCGTCGGCCACCTACGCCAAGCTGTTCGCGGCGCTGGGCCCGGACTTCCGCATCCAGCACCTGGAGCAGCACGGCCATGACCCGCGCTTCCCGGTCAACGACAACTGGGAAAACCTGGTGGACGAGCTCATCCACCACCTCGAAGCCCAGGGCGAGCCGGTGTTCGGCGTCGGCCACTCCCTCGGCGGCGTGCTGCACTACCACGCGGCCCTGCGCCGCCCGGACCTGTACCGCGGCGTGGCCATGCTCGACTCGCCTGTGCTGACCCTGGCCGACCGCATCGTCATCCGCGCGGCCAAGCGCTTCGGCTTCATCGACCGCATCACCCCGGCCGGGCGCACCCTGGGCCGGCGCGAGGAGTTCGCCGACCTCGACGAGGCGCGCCTGTACTTCTCCGGCAAATCGCTGTTCCGCCGCTTCGACCCGGATTGCCTGGACGCCTACGTGCGCCACGGCTTCACCGAAACCGGCAGCGGCCTGCGGCTGAAGTTCGACCCCGCCACCGAGATCAGCATCTACCGCAGCGTGCCCCACAGCAGCCCGGGCCGCCCGCAGCAGCTCGCCGTGCCCCTGGCGGTGGTGCGCGGGCGCCACAGCCGCGTGGTGCTGCCCCACCATGCGCGCCTGGTGAAACGCGTGCCCAAGGGCGAATACCTGTCCCTGCCCGGCGGCCACATGTTCCCCCTGGAGCGCCCGCAGGACACCGCCGAACTGCTGAAGAACCTCTTCAACCGCTGGCAGGGCCAGCGCACCGACCGGGAGCCCGCATGAGCGCGCACGTCGAGGAAATCCGCCTGAACCTGCCCCACGTCGAGCTGGCGGCACACATCTTCGGGCCCGAGGACGGCCAGCCGGTGCTGGCTCTGCACGGCTGGCTGGACAACGCCATGACCTACGCGCGCCTGGCGCCGAAGCTCCAGGGGCTGCGCATCGTCGCCCTGGATTTCGCCGGCCATGGCCATTCCGGGCACTACCCGCCGGGCTCCAGCTACCAGCTGTGGGAATACGCCGAGGACGTGCTGCTGGTGGCCGAGCAACTGGGCTGGGAGCGTTTCTCGCTGATGGGCCACTCCCTGGGCGCCATCGTCTCGGTGCTGGTGGCTGGCTCCCTGCCCGAGCGCATCGAGCGCCTGGCGCTGATCGACGGGTTGATCCCCTACACCGGCGAAGCCGACGGCGCGCCCAAGCGCCTGGGCGATGCGCTCAAGGCGCGGCTGGCGCTGCGCGATAAGCGCAAGCCGGTGTACGCCGATGTCGAGCGCGGCGTGGAAGCACGCATGAAGGGCGTGGTGGCGGTCAGCCGCGAGGCCGCCGAACTGCTCGCCGGGCGCGGCCTGATGCCGGTGCCGGGTGGCTACACCTGGCGCACCGACATGCGCCTGACCCTGCCTTCGCTGATGCGCCTGACCTTCGCCCACGCCACCGAGTTCGTCCGCGCGGTGCGCTGCCCCACGTCCCTGGTGCTGGCGGAGGAGGGGCAGATCCGTGCCGAACCGCGTATCGCCGAGCTGCTCCAGGGTCTAGGCTTCGAGGTGCATCACAAACCCGGTGGCCATCACCTGCACCTCAACGATGAAAGCGGCGCCCAGGCCGTAGCAGACTGTTTCAATAGCTTCTTCGCCTCGCCTTGACTTGATCGGGGCAACCGGGAAGGCTGGGCGCCTTCCCAAGGAGAGCCCGGATGATCGACCTCTACACCGCTGCCACGCCCAACGGGCACAAGGTCTCCATCGCCCTCGAAGAACTGGGCCTGCCCTACAGGGCCCATGGCCTCTCGTTCGAGCGCAAGGAACAGAAGGCGCCATCCTTCCTCGAGATCAACCCCAACGGCCGCATCCCGGCCATTGTCGACCGCGATAACGGCGACTTCGCGGTGTTCGAATCCGGCGCCATCCTCGTCTACCTGGCCGAAAAAACCGGCCAACTGCTGCCCGCCGACGCCAAGGGCCGCTCCGTGGCCATGCAATGGCTGATGTTCCAGATGGGCGGGGTCGGGCCGATGCAGGGCCAGGCCAACGTCTTCTACCGCTATTTCCCGGAAACCCTGCAACCGGCCATCGACCGCTACCAGCACGAGACCCGCCGCCTGTACGAGGTGCTCGACTCGCGCCTGGCGCTGGTGGAGTACCTGGCGGGCGACTACGGCATCGCCGATATCGCCACCTTCCCCTGGGTGCGCCTGCACGATTGGGCCGGTGTGTCGGTGGAGGGGCTCACCCACCTGCAACGCTGGCTCGCGGCCATCGAGGCCCGCCCGGCGGTGCAGCGGGGCCTGCAGGTACCCAAGCGCCAGGAGTCCGCCGACACGGTGGTCAAGACCGGCCAGTCCATGTTGATTCGCTAAGGATGCGCATGCGCTCTCTCATCGTTACCGGCCTGCTGTTGGCCGCGTCCCTGCAGGTGGCTGCCGCCCACGCCGCCGACCTGCCCGACAGCCACGACCTCAGCGCCTTGCCGCGCTTCCCCCACGCCGAGATCGTCGACTTCAAGGAAGCCGCCGACCAGGAACGCATCTACCCCCAGGGCTCGATCCGGCGCATCAGCAACCAGCTGCGCTTCGAACAGAAGGTCGACGCCCAGGGCCGGCAGACGTCGGTCACCTACTTGCTGCCCAGCGGCCACAGCTCGGGCGAGGCCTTCGACGGCGCGCGCACCGCCCTGCTCGACAAGGGCGCGGTGCCGCTCTACTGGTGCCAGGGCCGTGATTGCGGCTCCAGCAGCCTGTGGGCCAACTCGGTGTTCGGCAACGCGCGCCTCTACGGCCCGGACGAACAGCAGGCCTACCTGCTGGTGCGCCTGGCCGAGCCGCAGCAGGACAGCCTGCTGGCGCTCTACGCCATCACCCGGGGCAACCGCCGCGCCTACCTGCATGCCGAGCAACTGGACGCCGCCACACCGCTGGGCGAAATCCTGCCCACACCCGCCACCCTGATGCGCGAGCTGAAGACCAGCGGCGAGCTGCACCTGACCGGCCTGCCGGCAGCGCCGACCCCCGCCTGGGCGACGCTGCTGGCGCGCAGCCTCAACCTCGACAGCACCCTGCGCGCGAGCCTCTCCGGCGAGGGCGCCGAAGCCTGGCGCCAGGCCCTGGTGGAGCAGGGCGTGCGCGCCGCGCGCCTGGAGCTGGGTGATGCGGCCAACGACGGCCTGCACCTGGAGTGGCTGCGCTGAGGCACAGCGTCCATGCTTGCTTGACGTGGCGCCCGATGGCGCCACGTTTGCGTTTTTCCACGGAGTGTTTTGTTCATGCTGAATAACGATCGCCTGTTGGTGCAGATACTCCTGCTCGCCTTGCTGGGGGCCTGTATCTGGGTGCTGGCGCCGTTCTGGTCGGCGTTGTTCTGGGCCGCCGTGCTGGCCTTCGCCAGCTGGCCGCTGATGCGCCTGCTCACCCGCGGGCTGGACGGGCGCGTGTCCCTGGCCGCCGCCGTGCTCACCGCCGGCTGGATGCTGCTGGTGGCGGTGCCCCTGGTGTGGATGGGCTTCAACCTCGCCGACCACATCCGCGATGCCAACGAACTGGTGAAGAACGTCCAGGTGGAGGGCTTGCCGCAGCCGCCGGAATGGCTGGCCGAGATGCCCCTGGTGGGCGACCGCCTGGTGGCCCTGTGGCAACGTGTGGACGCCCAGGGCGCGGCCTTCTTCACCAGCCTCAAACCCTACATGGGCCAGGCCGGCAACTGGATCCTGGCGCGCAGCGCCCAGCTCGGCGGCGGCATGCTGGAGCTGGCCCTGAGCCTGGTGCTGGTGTTCTTCTTCTACCGCGACGGCCCGCGCATGGCGCTGTTCGCCGAGCGCGCCCTGGAACGCCTGATCGGCGACCGCGCCCCGCACTACCTGGAGCTGGTGGCCGGCACCGTGCAGCGGGTGGTCAACGGCGTGATCGGCACCGCCGCCGCCCAGGGCCTGCTGGCGCTGATCGGCTTCTGGATCGCCGGTGTGCCAGGGGCGCTGGTGCTGGGCCTGGTCACCTTCGCCCTGAGCCTGATCCCCATGGGCCCGCCGCTGGTGTGGGTGCCCGCGACCGCCTGGCTGTTCTGGCACGGCGAGTACGGCTACGGCGTGTTCCTGGCGATCTGGGGCTTCTTCATCATCAGCGGCGTGGACAACGTGCTGAAGCCCTACCTCATCAGCCGGGGCGGCAACCTGCCGCTGGTGGTGGTGTTGCTCGGCGTGTTCGGCGGCATCCTCGCCTTCGGCTTCATGGGGCTGTTCCTCGGCCCGACCCTGCTGGCGGTGGCCTACAGCCTGATTTCCGACTGGATCGGCCGGCCCCTGCCCGAGTCGACCGACAAGCCCCGGGAGCCGGACCCCAGCTAAACCACGACTGGCCAGCAGAACCGCAATCTGGGGGCTCTGCTGGCTTGGAAGCGCAGTGGCACGGTGATAGCCTTTTCGCCGCATTTTTCCGCGCCGCTTTGCATCGGCTCCGCTTGCGGATGCAGGGAAGCAACAATTCACACGGATATTCCGCGAGTCGAACCATGAGCAAAACCGCAAAGATCGCCCTGGGCGCAGTCGTCGCCATCGCCGCCGTTTCCGGCGCCGGTGCCTGGTACACCGGCACCCAGCTGCCCGCCGTGCTGGACACCTCCATCAAGGAAGCCAACGCGCAACTGAAGCAGTCCGCGCCGGCCTTCGGCACCTCCGCCACCCTGGAACTGGTCTCCCTCGAGCAGGGCGTGTTCACCAGCACCGCGCATTACCGCGTGCACGTCGGTGGGGAAGGCGAGGGCGCGGAGCTGTTGTTCGTCGACAAGATCGAGCACGGCCCCTTCCCGCTGTCGCGCCTCAAGGCCTTCAAGCTGGCGCCGGTGATGGCCGCCAGCAACTACGCCCTGGAATCCAGCCCCAGCGTCGAGAAGTGGTTCGCCGCCAGCAAGGGCGCCTCGCCCCTGGTCGGTGACGTGAGCATCGGCTACGACCGCTCCATGAGCGGCAGCCTGACCCTGCTGCCCCTGGACATGCAGATGGAGGACGAGTCCCACCTGAGCTTCTCCGGCCTGAACCTGGAAGTGCGCAGCGATGCCGGCGGCAACCGCGTCGCCGCCATCGGCACCATGGACAGCCTCAAGGTCGACGCCGTTTCCGAGCAGGGCGAGCCGGTGCACGTGCTGTTCCAGGGCCTGTCCCTGGCCAGCGACCAGAGCCGCGCCGCCAGCGGCCTGTACGTGGGCAAAAGCGATTTCACCCTGAAGACCGCCAATGTCATCGTCGGTGAAAACCCGGGCGTGCGGCTCACCGACCTGGCCCAGCGCCAGGACACCCGCGAGAACGGCAGCAACATCGAAGGCAGCCTGACCCTGGACGCCGGCAGCATCAGCTACGCCGACAAGCCCATCGGCAGCGCGCAGATGGTCTGGACCATGAAGAGCCTCGACTCGGTGGCGCTGAAGTCCCTGGCTGACTTCTACGGCGCGCTGTACCAGCAGGTCGGCCAGGTGGGCCAGGCCGGCGAATCGACCCTCGAGGACCTGACCGAAGCCCAGCAGGAGCAGGCCAAGGCCGACCTCATCAAGCTGCTGGAAGGCAGGCCGCAGTTCGCCCTCGAGCGCCTGAGCCTGAAGACCGCCAATGGCGAGAGCCGCTTCAGCCTGGCCATGCAACTGGCCAAGCCGGCGTCCTTCGACCTGCCGCCGGACCAGATCGCCCGTGAAGCCATCACCAGCCTCGACCTGGACCTGAGCCTGTCCAAACCGATGATCAGCGACCTGGTCAGCGTGCAGGCCGTGCTTCAGGGCCAGGACGACCAGGAAGCCATCGCCCAGCAGGCCTCCATGACCACCGAGATGGCCAGCGGCATGCTGCTGTCCACCCAGCTCGTGGCCCTGGAAGGCAACGACATCCGCGCCCGCCTGCACTACGCCGACGGCCAGGTGGACTTCAACGGCAAGAAGATGACGGTCGAGGAATTCGCCGGCCTGGTCATGGCCAGCGCCGGTGGCCTGGGCGGCGCCATGGGCGGCGAGCAGCCGGCCTTCCCGGACGAAGAAACCCCGATGCCGATCGAGGAATAACCCTCCCTCGGTATTCCCAGAGGGCCGGCCGCCACCAGGCGCCGGCCCTTTTTCATGGCTGGAATACCGCCCCGTAGGATGGCGTAGAGCGCAGCGAAACCCATCGATTCGAATGCTTCAGCCACACCGCGAGCGTCGGCCAACACAGCATGGGTTTCGCACGGCTCTACCCATCCTACGAGCTCCGTGGAACCACTTCCGTAGGATGGYGTAGAGCGCAGCGAAACCCATCGATTCGAAGCCTCCAGTCCCATCGTGTACGCCGGCTGACACAGCATGGGTTTCGCACGGCTCTACCCATCCTACGAGCTCCGTGGAACCACTTCCGTAGGATGGTGTAGAGCGCAGCGAAACCCATCGATTCGAAGCCTCCAGTCCCATCGTGTACGCCGGCTGACACAGCATGGGTTGCGCACGGCTCTACCCATCCTACGAACTCCGTGGAACCACTTCCGTAGGATGGCGTAGAGCGCAGCGAAACCCATCGATTCAAACCCACCATCGGGCTGATCGCCGAAACAAAAAACCGGCCGCTGCGCACTCACGCAGCGGCCGGTTTTCTTTTCGCGGGACGGGCTCAGGCGGCGATGCTGAGCTGGCTGCCGACGCGGGCCTCGTAGGTGCCGGCGCTGCTTTCGTACTGCTTGAGCAGGGCGGCGGCCAGGCGCGCGTAGACGTCATCGCTGCTGGCGCTGGTGCTGCTGGTGCTGCTGGTGTCGCTTTGGCTGCCGCTCTGGCCGAACAGGCTGCTCAACTCGTCCTGGCTGATGCTGCCGTTGCCATCGGCATCCAGGGAGCTGAACAGCTCGTCGCTGTCGCCACCGAAGCCCGCGCCCGGCGGCGGGGGAGGCGGGGGGGCTAGGGCAGCGGTTTCGTCGACGCTGAGGCTGCCGTCACCGTTGGCATCGAGGCTGGCGAACAGCTCGCTGCTGTCGATGCCGCTGTCGTCGCCCAGGGCGCTGGTCAGCTCGCTCTGGTCGATGGCGCCATTGCCGTCGGCATCCAGTTCGGCGAACAGGTCCTCGGGGTTGGGGCCGCCGCGAGGGGGCGGTGGAGGCGGGGTGAGGGCGGCGGTTTCGTCGAGGTCGATGGAGCCGTCGCTGTTGGCATCCAGCTGGGCGAACAGCTCGTCGATATCGAGGGTGATGCCGCTGTCGCTTTCCTTGGCGTTGGCCAGCGCGGTGCTCAGTTCGTCCTTGGCGACGCTGCCGTCGCCGTTGCTGTCCAGCAGGCTGAACAGCTTTTCCTGCAGTTTCGATTGCCCCGAAGCGCAGCCGCCACTGCTGCTACTGCTGCTGGCGGTGCTTTTCGAGGAGAGCGCCGAGCTGTAGCTGCTGTAGCTGCTATAGCCCGAGTAACCACTGACGCCACTGATCATGGGAGTCACTCCTGTGCGTGATGGCAAGGCCGGAGTGGGTTCTCCGGTTCTCGCAGGTTCAGGCGCAAGCGTGTCGGGGGTTTATGCGCTTTGTATCAGCGTGGAGACGGGGCTCAGGCGCGGGGGATGGTCAGGGTGGCCAGCAGGCCGCCGCCGGGGTTGTCGCCCAGCACCAGGTCGCCGCCCTGGCGTCGGGCGGCTTCGCGGGCGATGGTCAGGCCCAGGCCGACGCCGCCGGAGCTGCGGTTGCGCGAGCCTTCGAGGCGGAAGAAGGGTTCGAACACCGCTTCGCGTTGCTCGGGGGCTATGCCGGGGCCACGGTCGCTGACGTGGATGCGCACCTCGGTGGGGCCGTCTTCGAGGCGGACCCGCGCATGGCCGGCGTAGCGCAGGGCGTTTTCCACGAGGTTGCTGACGCAGGAGCGCAGCGCCATGGGTTGGGCCCGCAGCGGCGCACATTGGCCTTCGGCACGCACATCGGCGCCACGGTCCTGGGCGTCTTCGGCCATGGATTCCACCAGGGCCTGGAGGTCGAACAGCTGCAGCGCCTCGTCGGCGCGCTGCTGGTGCAGGTAGTTGAGGGTGGCGTCGAGCATGGCGACCATTTCCCCCAGGTCCTGGTCCATGCGGCTGCGCAGCTGGGCGTCCGGCACCTGCTCCACGCGCAGCTTGACCCGGGCGATGGGGGTGCGCAGGTCGTGGGAGACGGCGGCGAGCATGCGGCTGCGCTGGGCCACCTGCTCGCGGATGCGCTGCTGCATCAGATTGAAGGCATGGGCGGCCTGGCGCACCTCGCGCGGGCCGCGTTCATCCAGGGGCGGGGCCTGGAGGTTTTCGCTGAGGCGGTCGGCGGCGCTGGCCAGGCGCTGGATGGGCCGCGACAGCACACGGGCGCCGTACCAGGCGGCAACGATCAGGGTCAGCAGCTGGAAGGTCAGCGGCACCAGCGGGCCACCGAACAGCGGGCGCGGGGGCGGCGGCTGGCCGGCGCGCGGGCCGTCTGTTGCATGGGGCGGCATGGGTTGGGGCGGTGGCGGGTTGCCGTATTGCTGGAACCAGAGGAAGGCCAGCAGGTGGGCGAGGACGATGGCGGCCAGGAATATGCCGAACAGGCGTGCGAACAGCGTGTCGGCCTGGCGCATCAGCCAATCTCCCTCGCGTCGAACAGGTAGCCCTCGCCGCGTACGGTCTTGATCAGGCGTGGGGATTTGGGGTCATCGCCGAGCTTCTGCCGCAGGCGCGAGACGAGCAGGTCGATGCTGCGGTCGAAGGCTTCGATGGAGCGGCCCCGGGCGGCGTCGAGCAGTTGTTCGCGGCTGAGCACCCGGCGCGGGCGTTCGAGGAACACCCAGAGCAGGCGGAACTCGGCATTGGACAGCGGTACCACCAGGCCTTCGGGGGATTGCAGCTGGCGCAGCACGCCGTTCAGGCGCCAGGCGTCGAAGCGGATGCTGGCGCGCTGGTCGGCCCGCAGGCCTTCGCGGTCGTCGCGCACGCGGCGCAGGATGGTCTGGATGCGCGCCACCAGCTCACGGGGCTCGAAGGGCTTGGCCATGTAGTCGTCGGCGCCCAGTTCCAGGCCGATGATGCGGTCGGTGGGCTCGCAGCGGGCGGTGAGCATGAGGATCGGGATATCGGACTCGCCGCGCAGCCAGCGGCACAGGGAGAGGCCGTCTTCGCCTGGCAGCATCAGGTCCAGCACCACCACGTCGAAGGGGGCATTGGCCAGTGCCTCGCGCATCGCCTCGCCATCGTCGACGCCCACGGCCTCGATATTGAAGCGGGCGAGGTAGTCGCAGAGCAGGTCGCGGATCGGCACGTCGTCGTCCACCAGCAGGGCGCGGGTGTTCCAGCGGCGGTTGTCGGCGGGGGCGGGGGCTTGGTTGTGCATGGGTGTTCTTGCCATCTGGCGGGTTCACCGGGCCGGTGGACCACTGTGCTTCGCGTCTGGCGGCGGGGCGTCGAGCGGCGGGCCGTCGGCATCCATCGGGCGCATGCTACTCCGCCGTCCTGCTGCCGGCCATCGCGGCGAGAGGCTCGCCGATGGCGGTGTCGCCAGCGTGTCGGCTTTGTATCGGACTCGATACAAAGGCGCGGCGTTCATCTCGGAAAGGGCGCTCGCAACCCGGGGAAAGGCCATGGCTGCTTTCCCGGGCTGGATGGGTTACTTATGTCGCGCCGCGCTCGGATGCGCTTCCCCCACAGGAGTTGTCATGCAGATTTCCACCACCCTGCTCGCCGGTTTCTGGGGCTGGCTGGCCGCCAGCAGCCTGTTGCTCGGTGCCGCCATCGGCTTCTGGGTGTCCCTGCCCAAGGCGGTCACCGCCTCGGTGATGGCCTATGGCAGCGGGGTGCTGATCGCCGCGCTGTGCTTCGGCCAGATCCCCGAGGCCGAGCGCCTCGGCGGGCTGGGGCCGACCCTGGCGGGCATGCTCGCTGGCGGTGCGCTGTTCGTCCTCGCCAGCCAACTGCTGGACCGCTGGGAGGCGCATCATCGCCAGCGCAGCGGCGGCGTGGGCTCCATGGTGGCGCTGCTGATCGCCGTCGGTGCCTTCCTCGATGGCATTCCCGAGTCCCTGGGGCTCGGCCTGGGGCTGCTGGATGGCGGTGAGGTGAGCCTGCTGATGCTGGTGGCGATCTTCCTCTCCAACCTGCCGGAGGGCCTGGCCAGCGCCGCCGGGCTGCGCGAGGAGAAGCGCAGCGGCCTGTTCGTGTTCGGCCTGTGGGGTGTCATCGTGCTGCTCTCGGGCCTGGCGGCCATGGCCGGCCCGGGGCTGATGAGCGACCTGCCGCCGGCCTGGCTGGGCTTCGCCCTGGCGTTCTCCGCCGGTGCGGTGCTGTGCATGCTGGTGGATACGCTGATCCCCGAGGCCTTCGAAAGCACCCATGCCTGGACCGGGCTGATCACCCTGGCCGGCTTCATGACCGCCTTCGTCCTCGATCACCTGGCGTGAGCGCGGGCGATCACCGGGGCAGCGGCGGGCGCGGGCTTCCGCTACAATGCGCGCCGTTTTCGACTTGCCAGAGAGCCCGCCCATGTCCGCCTGCCAGACGCCCATCATCGTCGCCCTCGATTTTCCCACCCGCGAAGCCGCGCTGAAGCTGGCCGACCAGCTGGACCCAAAGCTGTGCCGGGTGAAAGTGGGCAAGGAGCTGTTCACCAGCTGCGCATCGGACATCGTCACCACTCTGCGTGACCGCGGCTTCGAGGTGTTCCTCGACCTGAAATTCCACGATATCCCCAACACCACCGCGATGGCGGTGAAGGCGGCGGCGGAGATGGGCGTATGGATGGTCAACGTGCACTGCTCCGGCGGCCTGCGCATGATGGCGGCCTGCCGCGAGACCCTGGAGCAGTTCAACGGGCCCAAGCCGCTGCTGATCGGCGTGACCGTGCTCACCAGCATGGAGCGCGAGGACCTGGCCGGCATCGGCCTGGACATCGAGCCCCAGGAGCAGGTGCTGCGCCTGGCCGCCCTGGCGCAGAAGGCCGGCATGGACGGCCTGGTGTGCTCGGCGCAGGAAGCCACCGCACTGAAGGCGGCGCACCCGAGCCTGCAACTGGTCACCCCCGGCATCCGCCCGGCGGGCAGCGCCCAGGACGACCAGCGCCGCATCCTCACCCCGCGCCAGGCCCTGGACGCCGGCTCCGACTACCTGGTGATCGGCCGCCCCATCAGCCAGGCCGCCGACCCGGCCAAGGCCCTGGCCGCCGTGGTCGCTGAACTCGCCTGAGGCTCGATCGGCGCGCCCCATTTGGTGTCGCGCGATGGTTGGTCGGGTTGCACCTGACCTACATGAGCCCCAAATAAAATGGCCCGGACTGCACTGCAGCCCGGGCCATTTCTATTGGCGCGGAAGGGTTACTTGACCTTCAGCACCAGCTTGCCGAAGTTCTCGCCGCTGAACAGCTTGCCGAGGGTTTCCGGGAAGGTTTCCAGGCCTTCGACGATGTCTTCCTTGCTCTTCAGCTTGCCGGCGGCCATCCAGCCGCCCATTTCCTGGGCGGCGCTGGCGAAGTTGGCGGCGTGGTCCATGACCACGAAGCCTTCCATGCGCGCGCGGTTGACCAGCAGCGACAGGTAGTTGGCCGGGCCCTTCACCGCTTCCTTGTTGTTGTACTGGCTGATGGCGCCGCAGATGACGATGCGCGCGCGCGGGGCCAGGCGGGTGAGCACGGCGTCGAGGATGTCGCCGCCGACGTTGTCGAAGTACACGTCCACGCCTTTCGGGCACTCGCGCTTGAGGCCGGCGGCGACGTCTTCGTTCTTGTAGTCGATGGCGGCGTCGAAGCCGAGTTCGTCGATCAGGAAGCGGCACTTGTCGGCGCCACCGGCGATGCCGACCACGCGGCAGCCTTTGATCTTGGCGATCTGCCCGGCGATGCTGCCGACCGCGCCGGCGGCGCCGGAGAGCACCACGGTGTCACCGGCCTTGGGTGCACCGACGTCGAGCAGGGCGAAGTAGGCGGTCATGCCGGTCATGCCCAGGGCGGAGAGGTAGAGCGGCAGCGGTGCGCGGCTCGGGTCGACCTTGTAGAAGCCACGGGGCTCGCCGACGAAGTAGTCCTGCACGCCCAGGGCGCCGTTGACGTGGTCACCCACCGCGAAGTCCGGGTGGTTGGAGGCGATCACCTTGCCCACGCCCAGGGCGCGCATCACTTCGCCCAGGCCCACCGGCGGGATGTAGGACTTGGCGTCGTTCATCCAGCCGCGCATGGCTGGGTCGAGGGACAGGTAGAGGTTTTCCACGACTATCTGGTTCGGCCCGGGCTCGGCCACCGGCTTCTCGACATAGGAGAAGGTGTCGCGGGTGGCCGCGCCGACCGGACGCTTGGCGAGCAGGAACTGGCGGTTGAGCTGGGACATGGCAGGGCACTCCGAATAGGGAAACCACCGGTTTAGTCTGCACGGCGGTGGAGGGCAAGCTTAGTCGCGGCAAGGAATGTCCGGCCATGAATGGCAATGATCATTGCGGGGGTGCTTCATCAGCAGATTGGATGCAGCACCCACCACGGACCTGATGATGCTGACGCCGAGTCCCCTCCAGTGACTAGACTCCAGCCCGGTTCCCCCATTCCAACCGAGGTTGCATAGATGAGCATGACTTTCTCCGGCCAGGTCGCCCTGGTGACTGGCGCCGCCAATGGTATCGGCCGCGCGACCGCCCAGGCATTCGCCGCCGAAGGCCTGAAGGTGGTGGTGTCCGATGTCGACGCCGCCGGTGGCGAAGGCACTGTGCAACTGATCCGCGATGCCGGTGGCGACGCCACCTTCATCCGCTGCAACGTCACCGTCGATGCCGAGGTGAAGGCCCTGGTAGAAGGCACCGTCGCCGCCTATGGTCGCCTCGACTACGCCTTCAACAACGCCGGCATCGAGATCGAGAAGGGCAAGCTGGCCGAGGGTTCCGAGGCCGAGTTCGACGCCATCATGGGCGTCAACGTCAAGGGCGTCTGGCTGTGCATGAAGTACCAGATCCCGCAGATGCTGGCCCAGGGCAGCGCCGGCGCCATCGTCAACACCGCCTCCGTCGCCGGCCTCGGCGCCGCGCCGAAGATGAGCATCTACGCCGCCTCCAAGCACGCGGTGATCGGCCTGACCAAATCGGCGGCCGTCGAGTACGCGAAGAAGAAGATCCGCGTCAACGCGGTGTGCCCGGCGGTGATCGACACCGACATGTTCCGCCGCGCCTACGAGGCGGACCCGAAGAAGGGCGAGTTCGCCGCCGCCATGCACCCGGTGGGTCGCATCGGCAAGGTCGAGGAGATCGCCGGCGCGGTGCTCTACCTGTGCAGCGACGCTGCGGGCTTCACCACCGGCCATTCCCTGGCCGTGGACGGTGGCGCCACCGCCATCTGACCCGTTACGCGGTCATGCAGAGGCGCCTTCGGGCGCCTTTTTGCATTCTGTTACAGGTCGGGCCGGGGCTGGCCTGCGGGGCCACTATCCAGCCACGCGTCGCGTGCGCAGAATCCGCCAAGGTCCGACAAGGAGAACAACATGACCGCAAGCCCCCTGGTAACCCTCTTCCTGCCCCTGGCACTGGGCATCATCATGCTTGGCCTCGGGCTGTCCCTGACCCTGGCGGACTTCGCCCGGGTGGTGAAATTCCCCAAACCGGTGCTGATTGGCCTCGGCTGCCAGATCCTCCTGCTGCCGCTGGCCTGCTTCCTGCTCGCCAAGGGCTTCCAGCTGGAAGCGGCGCTGGCGGTGGGCATGATGTTGCTGGCGGCATCCCCCGGAGGCACCTCGGCCAACCTCTATAGCCACCTGGCCCACGGCGACGTGGCGCTGAACATCACCCTGACGGCGGTGAATTCGGTGATCGCCATCCTCACCATGCCTTTCATCGTCAACCTGTCCCTGGCCCACTTCATGACCGGCGACCAGGCCATCCCGCTGCAATTCGCCAAGGTGGTGCAGGTGTTCGCCATCGTCCTCGGCCCGGTGGCCATCGGCATGTTCCTGCGCAGCCGCTTCCCCGGCTTCGCCGCGCGCATGGAGACGCCGGTGAAGATCATCTCGGCGCTGTTCCTGCTGCTGATCATCGTGCTGGCGGTGGCCAAGGACTGGCGCACCTTCGTCGACTACGCCCCGGTGGTGGGCTTGGCGGCGCTGGCGTTCAACCTCATCAGCCTGGCGGTGGGCTACTTCGTGCCGCGCTTGTGCCGCCTCAGCCAACGCCAGGCGGTGGCCATCGGCATGGAGATCGGCATCCACAACGGCACCCTGGCCATCGCCCTGGCGCTGAGCCCGATGCTGCTTAACAACCCGACCATGGCCATCCCGGCGGCCATCTACAGCATCATCATGTTCTTCACCGCCGCCGCCTTCGGCTGGTGGGTCAACCGCGTGCACGGGCGCGAGCTGACGTCGGAGGCCTGAAGGGTGCGTGCCAGTGTCCCGGGCTGAGGCCCGGGCTACGGTGCGGGTCCGGGCTCCGCTGCGGTGGACCGATGAAGCGTGGTCCACCCTACATTCCCAAGCGGTGCCGGCCGGGGAACAGGAGACACCGTAGGTTGGGCTGAGGTACGAAGCCCAACGTCGCGAGGCCGGACATCGCACCGTTGGGCCTCGCTGCGCTCGGCGCCAACCTATGAAGCTGATCGATGTGTAGGGTGGATGGCGCTCTTTTCATCCACCGGCGGTGCAGGTCGTTGCACCGATGCCAGGCCGCCCGTGCTTCAGTTCTTGCCGGTATTCCAGTTGAGGATCACCAGGGTCAGCACCCCGGCCACCAGGCCCCAGAAGGCCGAGCCGATGGACAGCAGGCTCATGCCCGAGGCAGTGACCATGAAGGTGATCAGCGCCGCTTCGCGTTCCTTGGGTTCGTTCATCGCCACGGTGAGGCCGTTGCTGATGGAGCCGAACAGCGCCAGGGCGGCCACCGAGAGCACCAGTTCCTTGGGGAAGGCGGCGAACAGCGCGGCGAGGGTGGCGGCGAAGGTGCCGGCGATGCCGTAGAAGATGCCGCACCAGACGGCGGCGGTGTAGCGCTTGTTGCGGTCTTCGTGGGCGTGGGGGCCAGTGCAGATGGCGGCGCTGATGGCCGCCAGGTTGATGCCGTGGGAACCGAAGGGTGCCAGCAGCAGCGAGGCGAAGCCGGTGACCGAGATCAGCGGCGAGGCCGGTACCTGGTAGCCGTCGGCGCGCAGCACGGCGATGCCGGGGATGTTCTGCGAGGCCATGGCGACGATGAGCAGCGGGATGCCGATGCTGATGATGGCGGTGAAGGAGAAGCTCGGCGTGGTCCACACCGGCTGCGCCAGGGCGAAGTCGAAGCCGCTGAAGTCCAGCAGCCCCAGCGCCGCCGACATGGCGCACCCCACCAGCAGCGCCACCAGCACCGCGTAGCGCGGTTGCAGGCGCTTGAGCAGGAGGTAGCTGAAGAACATCGCCAGCACCAGTGCGGTGCGGTGCTGCGCGGCGACGAAGATTTCGCTGCCGATCTTGAACAGGATGCCCGCTAGCAGTGCGGCGGCCAGGGACCCGGGCAGGCGGCGCATCAGGCGTTCGAAGCCGCCGGTGAGGCCGACCAGTGTGAGCAGCACGGCGCAGACGATGAAGGCGCCGATGGCCTCGTTGTAGGAGACACCCGGCAGGCTGGTGATCAGCAGCGCCGCGCCGGGGGTCGACCAGGCCACGGTGATGGGCGTGCGGTAGCGCAGCGACAAACCGATGCTGCAGGCCGCCATGCCGATGGACAGGGCCCAGATCCACGAGGAAATCTGCCCGGCGCTGAGCCCGGCGGCCTGGCCGGCCTGGAACATCAGCACCAGGGAGCTGGTGTAGCCGGTGAGCATGGCGATGAAGCCCGCCACCACCGCCGAGGGCGAGGAGTCGGCCAGCGGGCGCAGGCGGGGCAGGGCGGCGCTGGAGTCGGAAGCCTGGGTCATCAGACGGTTCCCTTGAAGTCGACGAGGATCGGATAGAGCGAGGCCACCAGCAGCAGGGCCATGCCGATATTGAACGCGCGCAGCACCCGTGGCGAGGACAGCCAGCGGCGCAGCAGGCTGCCGGCCACGGTCCAGAGCCCGACGCTGGGGCAGTTGATCAGGGCGAACAGCGCGGCGATCAGCAGGGCATTGGTGACGAAGTTCTCCTGGGGGGTATAGGTGGTGATGGCGCCGATCGCCATGACCCAGGCCTTCGGGTTGACCCACTGGAAGGCCGCCGCCTGGAGGAAGGTGAAGGGCCGCGCGCCGCTGTCGCGACTGTCGGGGGCGCCGGAGCCGGCGACCTTCCAGGCCAGGTAAAGGAGGTAGGCCGCGCCCAGGTAGCGCAGGGTGGTGTAGAGCACCGGCACCTGCTCGAAGACCTGGTGCAGGCCGAGGCCGACCGCGATCACCAGGACCATGAAGCCCAGGCTGATGCCGAGCATGTGCGGCAGGCTGCGGCGCACGCCGAAGTTCACCCCGGAGGCGAGCAGCATCATGTTGTTGGGGCCCGGTGTGATCGAGGTGACGAAGGCGAACAGGGCGAAGGCGAGCAGCAGTTCCGGGCTCATGGCGGGGCACTCTTGTTGGAATGCTGGAAGCCTACGGCGTGGCGCGTTGCCGCGCCCCGTACAGCGAAGCGCGCAAAAAGCGATACAGTCGCGTGACGCGCGTGGATACAGCCAGTACTGTTCCGGTTTCGAGTTTCCCCAGGAGCCCCGCCACATGGACGAAAACCCCTACGCCGCACCCCAGACTGATCTGGTGGGCGCACAAGCCCCTCACGAACTGCCGGACTGGAGCCCGGGGCTGCTCAACCTGCTGGGCTGGCTGTGCCTGATCTCGGCCCTGGGGTCGGTGGCGGTGCTGGTGTTCATCTTCCTGGGGGATTTCATCGGCATCCACAGCGCCTCGCTGGTCGCCGACTGGCTGGGCCTGGCGGTGATGCTCCTGGGCAGCTACCTGAGCCTGCGCCTGAAGGGCTTCGCCGAGGCGCGCTTCGCCGCCACCGGGCTGGCCTGGCCGACCTGGCTGGTGATCCTGGCGGGCGTGGTGTCCCAGGTGATGATGATGCTGGTGGACGACGCGGCCATGGCGCGCCTGGGCTGGCAGCTGGGGGCGTACCTGGGGCTGATGGTCGGCTATGGCGCCGTGGTCATCTGGCTGGCGGTGCGCCTGCTCAAGGTGCAGAACGTCTATCCGCCGTTCCGCGTCATGGCCTGGTTGCTGCTGGTGGGCGGGGTGATGATGGCGACGGTATTGCTGGTGCTGGTTTCCCTGCTGCCGCTGCTGGGCTCGTCCATCGCCATGGCGCTGGTGTTCTTCCGCGGCGCCAGGGACGTGGCCGGGCGGGCCTGAGTCAGGCGGCTTCTTCGCTCTCGCCCGGGCGTGCGCTGGACAGTGCCTGGTTGACCTTCAGCCAGCCATCCACGGCGTCCGCCCCGGCCTCGCTGAAGGCGCGCTCCAGCAGGCGCGCCTGCTCGCGGCGCAGGCTCTTCTCCAGTTTCGAACCGTCGGCGGTCAGGCCCAGCTGGCGCTTGCGCTTGTCGTCGTCGGCGGCGGTGCTTTGCACCAGGTCCATCTCCATCAATTGGCGCAGGGGCGTGTTCAACGCCTGCTTGCTGACGCCTAGGTAGCCGAGCATCTCCTTGACGCTGAGCCCCGGGTACTTGGCGATGAAGAACAGGATGCGGTGGTGCACCCGCGACAGGCCGCGACGGGCGAGCATTTCGTCGGGCTTGCTGGTGAAGGCCTGGTAGCCGAAGAAGAAGGCTTCCATGGCGGCGTGCTGGACGGCTGGGTTTTTAAGGTCAAGCATATTGACGTATCCATCCCGGGCATCGTAATTTCGGTCAAGCAGTTTGACTCAATTTTCCCGCCTTCGCACCCGGTGACAACCCATGGCCTTCTCCGAACGCATCGCCCGCCTGAAAAGCTCCTTGATCCGTGAAATCCTCGCTGCGGCGCAGCGCCCGGAGGTGATGTCCTTCGCCGGTGGCCTGCCGGCCGAACCGATGCTGCCGAAGGTGGAGTGGGCGGACATGCCGGTGAGTATGGGCCAGTACGGCATGAGCGAAGGCGAGCCGGCGCTGCGCGAGGCCATCGCCGCCGAGGCGCAGAAGCTGGGTGTGCAGTGCGACGCCAGCCAGGTGCTGATCGTCAGCGGCTCCCAGCAGACCCTGGACCTGGCGTCCAAGCTGTTCATCGACCCGGGTACCGAAGTGCTGCTGGAGGCGCCGACCTATCTGGCCGCCCTGCAGGCCTTCCAGCTGTTCGGCGCCGATTGCATCGCCGTGGCCCAGGAAGCCGACGGCCCCGAGCTGGCCTCCCTGCGCCAGCGCCTGGAGCAGCACAAGCCGGCCTTCGCCTACCTGATCCCGACCTTCCAGAACCCCTCGGCCGTGCGCTACAGCGAAGCCAAGCGCGATGCCGTGGCGGCGCTGCTGGACGAGTTCGGCGTGACCTTGATTGAAGACGAGCCCTACCGTGAGCTGGTGTTCGACGAAGGCACCGCTACCCCTATCGTCAGCCGCCTGAAGAAGGCCAGCTGGATCTACACCGGCACGGTGTCCAAGACCCTGCTGCCGGGCCTGCGCGTGGGCTTCCTGATCGCCAGCCCGGACCTGTTCCCCTACCTGCTGCGCCTTAAGCAGTCCGCCGACCTGCACACCAACCGCATCGGCCAGTGGCAGGCCCTGCAATGGCTGGGCACCGAGCAGTACCGCGAGCACCTGGCCGAGCTGCGCGACTTCTACCGCCAGCGCCGCGACGCCATGCAGGCGGCACTGGAGGAACACTTCGCCGACCTCGCCACCTGGCAGATTCCCCAGGGCGGCCTGTTCTTCTGGCTGGCGCTGAAGCAGCCGCTGGACACCCGCACCCTGCTCAAGCCGGCGCTGGAGCAGAATGTCGCCTTCATGCCGGGAGAACCCTTCTTCATTGACCCGGACCAGCATCCCGGCTATCTGCGTCTTAACTTCAGCCATGTGGCACCCGAGCGCCTGGGCGAAGGCCTGCAGCGCCTCGCCGGGGTCATCCGTCACGCACTGGCCGCCGAGGCCGCCTGATCGAGGAGTACGACATGTACAAGGTTCACGGCGATTACATCTCCGGCAATTGCTACAAGGTCAAACTGATCCTCACCCTGCTCGGCAAGCCCTACCAGTGGGTGCCGGTGGACATCCTCAAGGGCGAGACCCAGAGTGAGGCCTTCCTGGCGCTGAACCCCAACGGCAAGATCCCGGTGCTGGAACTGGAAGACGGCACCACGCTCTGGGAGTCCAACGCCATCCTCAACTTCCTCGCCGAGGGCAGCGACCTGCTGCCCAGCGAGCCGCGCCTGCGCACCCAGGTGCTGCAGTGGCAGTTCTTCGAGCAGTACAGCCACGAGCCCTATGTGGCGGTGGCGCGCTTCATCAAGCTCTACCAGGGCATGCCCGCCGAGCGCGAAGAGGAATACCGCACCTGCCTGGTGCGGGGCTACAAGGCGCTCAAGGTGATGGAACAGCAGCTCTCGCGCACGCCGTACCTGGTGGGCGAGCAGTACTCCATCGCCGACATCGCCCTCTATGCCTACACCCATGTGGCGGAAGAGGGCGGTTTCGACCTCTCGCGCTTCCCGGCCGTGCTGGCCTGGATGGACCGCGTGGCCAGCCACCCGAAACACGTGGGCATGCTGGGCTGACACCACACGAGGGGGCAGGGAGGCCCGCACATGACGACGCCATCGCTCAATGGCCCGCGCGTCGGGCTGCGCCCCTTCAGGGCCGACGACGCGCCCGAGGTCCAGCGACTGGCCGGTGACCCGGCCATTGCCGCAACCACCGCGACCATTCCCCATCCCTATCCCCTGGAACTGGCCCAGAGCTGGATCGCCAGCCTGGAGCCCGGCTACCCGCAGCGCCCACGCATCACCTGGGCCATCGTCCGGCGCGAGGACGATGCGCTGCTCGGCTGCATCAGCCTCATGGGGCTGCGAGCCGGCGCCGAATCCGGCGAGCTGGCCTACTGGATCGGCAAGCCTTACTGGGGCCAGGGCTACATGCAGGAGGCCGCACGCCTGGTGCTGGCCCACGCCTTCGAGACGCTCGGCCTGGCCTCGGTGGAGGGTTACTGCCTGGCGCACAACCCGGCCTCGGCGCGGGTGATGACCTGCATCGGCCTGCAGCCCCTGGGGCAGCGCTTCCCCCGCGAGTTCCGTGGGCGCGAGGAGACGCTGCTGGGCTTCCGCCTGGACGTGGCGCACTGGGCGACCCTGGTCTAACGTGGCGACATCGGCCTGCGATGGGCCAGGCAGGGAGAGACCCATGAAATACACAGGCGGCTGCCATTGCGGCCGGATCGCGTTTGAGGTAGACGGCAGCCCGCTCGCCGAGGTGATGGAGTGCAACTGCTCGCTATGCAGCAAGCGCGGCTATCTGCTGTGGTTCGTGCCACGGGCGCAACTGACGCTGTCGACCCCGGACACGGACCTGTCCACCTACCGCTTCAACCGCATGCACATCGCCCATCACTTCTGCGCCCACTGCGGCTGCGCGCCCTTCGGCGAGGCGGCCGATCCCCAGGGCAATGCCATGGCGGCGGTGAACGTGCGCTGCCTGGAGGGCGTTGACCCCGACACCCTGAAGGTGGTGAAGGTGGATGGGCGCAGCTTCTAGCTCGCTGGGTTCAGGCAAGACGATGTGCTGCATTCGACTCCGACTGGTGGCGGTGAATAGCGACCTCGACGCAGCGGTCATTCGGCATGCACCTGTAGGGGCGACTTCAGTCGCCCGTTGGTGTGCAGCGCCGCCGGTCTTGTGGGCGAATTCATTGATTCTGTCTGCGTTAGCGCGGTGCTTCCGGCGGGTCCGAGGTGCGCGCAGCACACCCTACGTCCGAAGTGAGCGGCGGCTGCAGGTTCCGAGGTCTGATTGCGCCCCTTTCTAGGGGGCCAAAAAGCAAAGCCACGTTCTAAGAACGTGGACTTTTACTCGCGAGAAGAGCCCACCTCGAATCCTGAAGCCCGATAAACGAAAAAACCGGCCGAGGCCGGTTTTTTCATGGGCGCGCGACTCAGCGGATCAGGCTGAGGAACTCGCTGCGGGTCGCGGCGTTCTGGCGGAACTCGCCGAGCATCACCGAGGTGACCATGGAGGAGTTCTGCTTCTCCACGCCGCGCATCATCATGCACATGTGCTGGGCTTCGATGACCACGGCGACACCGGCGGCACCGGTGACCTGCTGCACGGCCTCGGCGATCTGGCGGCTGAGGTTTTCCTGGATCTGCAGGCGGCGGGCGAACATGTCGACGATGCGCGCGACCTTGGACAGGCCCAGCACCTTGCCGCTCGGCAGGTAGGCGACGTGGGCCTTGCCGATGAAGGGCAGCAGGTGGTGTTCGCACAGGGAGTACAGCTCGATGTCCTTCACCAGCACCATTTCGCTGTTGTCGGAACTGAACAGTGCACCGTTGGTGACTTCCTCCAGCGTCTGCTCATAGCCGCGGCAGAGGTACTGCATGGCTTTGGCGGCGCGCTTGGGGGTGTCCAGCAGGCCTTCGCGGGAGACGTCCTCGCCGAGCTGGCCGAGGATCGCGGTGTAGTGTTGCTCGAGTTTCTGATTGCTAGATTCCATGGGGCTTCCAGGGGCTAGTGGAATATCAGCGTGCCCTTCGTGGGCCTCCCTTCCGGGGGCCGCACCGCTTGCCCATCGTGGTGGGCTCGGGACAGCTTCTGCACGCTATGGCCGGATCGAGTGGCGATAGAGGCGGGCATCATACCCGCCACGACGCGTCGGGTCGCCTGGGCGAGGCGGCAATTGTACTGCGGGCGGGGCCGTTGCCGGCTATCCGCACACGCCATGGAGAGGGTCAGGCGCCGACGCTGTCGCGATTGAAGCGCAGGTAGGAACCCCTGAAATTCTCGCCGTTGGCCAGCACGCAATCGGCGCGGGTGATGGCCATGCCGTAGCCGAGCTCGGCCATCTCGTGGTGGAAGGCCTGCTGGTCGTCGCGGTCCGGGTCCACCAGCAACACTTCCACGGAGCGGGCGGAGTGGCGGTCGATGAAGTCGGCCAGGTCTTCCTGGTGGTCGCGGTCGTAGAGCAGGTCGCTGCCGATGATCAGGTCGAATTCGCCGAAGGCCTCGCTGCCACCCCAGTCGCAGGTTTCATAGCGCATCGGCGGCAAGGCGTTGAGGCGGGTGTTCTCGGCGAGGAAGGCCGGGATCAGCGGGTGGATGTCGCTGGCGGTCATGTCGCCGCCGCGCTGGTGGCCCACCAGGCTGGCCAGGCACAGGCCCGCGCCCACTTCCAGTACGCGCAGCCCGGTGAGGTCGCGGGTGGCGATCTTTTGCGCCAGCGCTTCGCCGGCCGGCCAGACCTGGCCGAACAGGGCCCAGGTGTCTTCGGTGATGCCACGGCTGGCGGCCTCGCCCAGCGGGTCGTGGAACTGCTCGGCATCCAGCAGCGATTGCATGTGGAAGTCCCTGCCGCCCACCCGGAAGGTACTGGTCTTGATCAGATAGCCTGGCATGTCGCTCCGCTGCGCTGAAAAAAGAGAAGGCAAAAAAAAGCCCCGGAAACCCGGGGCTTCTTTCGAGGCGGGGGTTAGACCACCTGAACTTGCTCGGCTTGCAGGCCTTTCGGGCCCTTGGCGACGAGGTAGCTCACCTGCTGGCCTTCAGCCAGGGATTTGAAGCCGGCGCTTTCGATGGAGCGGTAGTGAACGAAGAGGTCAGGGCCTTCCTGGGGGGTGATGAAGCCGAAGCCTTTTTCATCGTTGAACCATTTGACGGTGCCGGTTTGACGAGTGGACATGATGTATCTCCAGGGAAATGGAAAGGGCATCGACGCCGGGACATCCGGGTCGAGACTGAGGGCGAAAGCGAAAGAAGCCGAGGAGATGAAAGATGGGAATCGTTACATCAGGTCAGAAATCGCAATGACACGTTGCATCCAGTGGGCACACCATACTCTTCTCTGGCGAATAACCCAGGTTTATTTGCGCGGGGGTGGCTGATGAGCCTCTCGGAAGGGGAGGAAAGGGCCGCCATCAGTTGAATTTGGGGGGACCGATGGCGGCCCTACTGCAAGCCCTCAGCAGGGCTTCCAGAGGATAGTGAGGCTCCCGCCGAGCGCCATCGCCGCCCGTCGCCGGGCACGGGCAGCGTCATTCGGCCGAGGGTGGCGGCAGGCGTTCGGCCCAGGTTTCAGCCCACTCGGCGAGGGGCAGGCAGCGCTGGATCAACTCGTCGCCATTCTCGCTGAGCCGATAGCCGGCATCCCCCAGATCGACCAGCAGCGCCTGGCGCAACTCGCCCATGCGGGTGTTGAGCACGGAGGGCGAGAGGCCTTCGCAGCGCGCCTGGAGTTCACGGAAGGTGGCCGGGCCCTGGTGCAGTTCCCAGAGGATGCGCAGGCTCCAGCGACGGCCGAGGAGGTCCAGCAGGGCCATGATCGGGCGGCCGCTGGTGGAGCCGCGAACCGGTTTGCCGGGGAGGGGAAGGGTCATGATCGGTTTCCTTGCTACTTTTTTAGTAGCATGCGAAAAACTTTGCTGCTACGTTTTGCGTAGCGTAACAGCCCGACAGGAGATCCGGCCATGAGCACTGCGCGTATCCAACCCCTCGATGCCCCCTATGACCCGGCCGTGCAGGCCGCCTTCGACAAGGTCATGCCGCCCGGCGTGCCGCCGCTCAAGCTGTTCCGCAGCATGGCGCGCAACCCTCGCGTACTGCAGCGCCTGATCGCCGGCGGCCTGCTGGACCCCGGCAGCATCAGCCTGCGGGAGCGCGAGGTGCTGATCCTACGGACCACCGCCCGCTGCCGGGCCGAATACGAATGGGGCGTGCACGTGGCCTTTTTCGCCGAGCGCGCAGGGTTCTGCGCGGAGCAGGTGGCCGACAGTTGCAGCGAGCACCCCGATCCTGCGCTCTGGAGCGCGGCCGAACTGGCGCTGATGGAGCTGGCCGATGGGTTGAACCGTTCGGCGCAGGTGGAGGAGGGGCTGTGGCAGCGGCTGGCCTCGCACTTCGGCGAGGAGCAGTTGATCGAGTGCCTGATGCTGGTCGGCTTCTACCACGCGGTGTCGTTCGTGGTGAACGGCACCGGCGTGGAGCGGGAAGCGGGCGTGCCGCGCTTTCCGCGCTGACTACTCGTCGCGGCCTTCGAGCATGGTGCGGCGCAGCATCACATAGACTGCGCCGGTGCCGCCGTGGCGCGGCAGGCAGGAGGTGAAGCCCAGCACCTGCGGGTGCTGGCGCAGCCAGGTGTTGACGTGGCTCTTGATCAGCGGGCGCTTGCCATCCAGGCGTGCGGCCTTGCCGTGGGTGATGCGCACGCAGCGGATTTCGAATTTCGCCGCTTCGGCGAAAAAGTCCCACAGGGTTTCGCGGGCTTTTTCCACGCTCATGCCGTGCAGGTCGAGGCTGCCTTCGAAGCCGATCTGGCCCAGCTTGAGCTTGCGCATCTGGCCTTCCTGGACGCCGTCGCGGGCCCAGTGCAGTTCGTCCTCGGCACCGACGTCGATGACGAACAGGTCGGAGAGGCCGTCCACCTTGGTCGATTCGGTTATCTGGGTCGCATTCTGGCGCAGGCTGGCGACCTGCTTGCGGTCGGCCTTCGGCTTGCCGGTGTCGGCACGGTCGTGCTGGATGCGCTTCACGCCGCGCATCTGGTCGTTGAACAGGGAAAAGTCGTCGTCTTGCATAAGGCCTCCACGAAGGAGGCCTAGTTTACCCAGCGCCTGGGCGTCAGTCGCGTTTCTTCATCAGCCCGGGGGACAGGCTCAGGTCGTTGCGGCGGCGCGAACGGCGGCGGGCGATGCGCCAGCCGGCGACGCCGAACCAGAGGCACAGCAGGCCGATGACCAGCAGGGTCACGGCGGAACCCGTGCTGTCATTCAACGTACCCAGCGCCGGCGGGCGGCCGAGCAGGGTGGCGGCGCCGGCCATGGCGAGCAGGATGCCGAAACCGGCGACCAACGCGGCGAAGGCCGCGGCGATACGCCAGCGCCAGCTGCCCGGCCCACGTGGACGCAGGCGGCGGGCATCGAAACCATCGGATAGCTTCATCCGGACGTCCTCATTGGCAATCGGGCGTATGACCGGCGCCTGTCAGCGGGGTTCCGGTCGTTCGCCCGATTGGATGTCGCGAGATGTGTAGCGCCCGGGCTCAGGCCAGGGCGCGGGCGTGGGGCACGACGCTGGCGAAGTTATCGGCGAGGGCGATGACTTCGACGCGGTGCATCTCGTCGGCGCTGATCACGCCGCCATCGAGCGTGGGCAGGTCGCGGGTGGCACAGGCGGCGCTGACCAGGGTGCAGCGGTAGCCGTAGTCCTTGGCGGCACGCACGGTGGTGCTGACGCTGGAATGGGTCATGAAGCCGCAGACCACCAGGTCCAGGTGGCCGATGTCCTGCAGGCGGTCATGCAGCTCGGTGCCGGCGAAGGCGTTGGGCAGGCGCTTCTCGACCACGGTCTCGCCCGGCAGCGGGGCGACTTCGGGGAGGTGCTGGCCACGTTCGCCCTGGGGGTCGAGCAGGCCGCCGGGAACGCCCAGGTGCTTGACGTGGACCACGGCGCTGCCGATGGCGCGGGCGGCTGCCAGCAGGGTGGCGATCTCCTCCAGCGCGGCATCCAGGCCGGGCAGGGCGAGAACGCCGCTGCGGTACTCCTCCTGCGCGTCGATGATCACCAGGGTGGCGTTGTTCAGGCTGGCGGGCGGGTAGCCGCGGCCACTCAGTTGGAACATGGATTTGGGGGCGGACATGCGAATCTCCGGTACGGCTTTGTCGGCCATTGTCCGCCGAGCGGAGCGATAAGTGAACCATGTCGCGCAACTGACTTGTCGATCGTCGGGCGGCCGTGCACTATCCGTGTGTTTCGCAGGACGCGAAGCCCCCCGCAGAAGGAGCTGCCCATGCCCGATTTCTCTGAGGTCCCCGCTTATTTCTGGTTGCTCTTCGCCCTGGCCGTGTCCATCGCGGTGATGCGCGAGTTGCGTCGCGAGCGCGAGGAAGAGCCCGGCCCGCCAACGCGTCGCAAGCCCTGAGCCGACGGGTGTAGAATCACCCACCCGAGTTTTCTGAGGTCGTCTTCGTGTCCGAGTCCCGTTTGCGCACCCTGCGTGATCACATCCGCTGGGCGGTCAGCCGTTTCCATGCGGAAAACCTGTTCTTCGGTCATGGCACCGACAACGCCTGGGACGAAGCGCGCCAGCTGGTGCTGGGCGCGCTGCACCTGCCTTATGAAGTGGCCGACAGCTACCTCGATTGCCGCCTGGAAGACGACGAGCGCGCCCACGTCCAGGCGCTGCTGCGCCGCCGCATTCTCGAGCGCGTGCCGGTGGCCTATCTGCTGGGCGAGGCCTGGTTCTGCGGCATGCCCTTCGTGGTGGACGAGCGCGTGCTGGTGCCGCGTTCCCCCATCGCCGAGCTGATCCAGCAGAGCTTCGAACCCTGGCTGGCCGCCGAGCCTGCGCGCATCCTCGACCTGTGCACCGGTTCCGGCTGCATCGGTATCGCCGCGGCCCATGCCTTCCCCAATGCCGAAGTGGTGCTGGCCGACCTGTCCTTCGATGCGCTGGAAGTCGCCAACCTGAACATCGAGCGGCATGACCTGGAAGACCGCGTCTTCACCGTCCAGGGCGACGGTTTCGAGGGGCTGCCGAACCAGCGTTTCGACCTGATCCTGTCCAACCCGCCCTATGTGGACGCCGAAGACTTCGCCGACATGCCCGAGGAGTTCCAGCACGAGCCGGCCATGGGCCTGGCCTGCGGCGACGACGGGCTGGATCTGGTGCGCCGGATGCTGGCCGAGGCCGCCGACCACCTCACCGAGCGCGGCACGCTGATCATCGAAGTGGGCAACAGCCAGGTGCACGTCGAGGCGCTTTATCCGGAAGTGGACTTCACCTGGCTGGAGTTCGCCCATGGCGGCCACGGCGTGTTCCTGCTCAGTGCCAGCCAGTGCCGCGAGCACCAGGCGCTGTTCCGCTCGCGCCTGAACGGCTGAGCCACGGCAAGTCCGAAAGCCCGTCCCCTCCAGGCGACGGGCTTTTTCATGCCTGGGCATTTTGGGGGGACGTAGGGCGGGTGAAACCCGCGTGTCGGGTTGCACCCGACCTACAGGCCCTGCCTCGCATTGCGTGCGTGGGTAACGCGCAGGCTCAGTGGGTGGCGATCCAGATCAGCAGCCCGGCCTGGAACACCGCGAACACCACCAGGCAGGCGATGGTGAAGCGCAGGCCGCTGTCCTCGCGCTGGAAGGCGTTGACCCGCTCCTGCAGCTTGCGGATCTCGATCTCCTGCTGGTGCAGGTTGTGGTCGGCCTGCTGGAGCATGGCGGCGGCGTCGAGCATGTCGACGACCTGCACCTTTTCCTTGTTCCAGTCCTCGTGCAGCTCGCTGACGCGCCCGGCACGGTATTCGGCCTTGAGCTGGAGGGCGTCGAGGTAGGTGACCTCGAACCCCTGGGCCTTGAGGAAGTGATCGCGGCGCAGGCGGAATTCTTCGGCCACCGCGTCCTTGGCCGCCAGGGCGCCGCCTTCGACCTTGTAGTGCGGCCAGTGGCGCCGGGCCCAGCCGATGCCGCGTGCCAGCAGGAAGCGGCCCAGGCCACGGTTCTGCGGCTCCAGTTGCAGGCCGCTGTCGGCGCCGAAGCGCACCTCCTTGCTGCGGTGGTCGGCCCAGACCTCGAACAGGTTCTGCTCCTTGCGCACCCGCTGGCCGGGCAGGTGCAGGCTCAGGTGCAGCACGCTCTGGTCGGCGCTGTGGCGTTCCACCTCGCCGAACTGAACGAAGCGCAACGGCCGCGCGCCGGTCTGCCTGTCGGTGGGCAGCGGGGCCAGGCGCAGCAGCTGGAAACGCTCCGGCTCCAGGTCCGTCCACGGGTGTGGCTGGGCTATGGGTTCGGCGGTTTCCGTCTGTTCGGTTTCGTCTTCGGTCATCGAGCGCAATCCTGTGGCTGGGCGCAGCGGGCCCCATGGCGGCGCGCTGACCTGTCCCTTATCGGCTGCTTTTGCCGTCGCTGGAGGGCAGCCGCTCGATGAAGGCGACCAGGCGCTCACCGAGCTCGCGGGCCAGGGGCAGGCCCGGGGAATTATAGGTGGCGAGCGGGTCGCGGGCATCCGCCGGGGTGATGCGCAGGATGTGGTTCATGCCAGGGATGATCGCCAGCTCGGCATCCGGGCGGATCGCCTGCAGGGCGCGGGCGTCGCCCACGCTCACCTGGATGTCGTGGCTGCCCTGGACGATCAGCGCCGGCACCTTTACGGCGGTGAAGGCGGCGGCCGGGTCCTTGGCGAACAGCGAGATGAGGTAGGGCTGCACGCTGGGGCGGTAGAGCACCAGCAGCGGCTTGGGCACGCGCAGCACCTGATGCCCGGCCTTGAGGCTGGCGAGGATTTCGTCGCTGCGGGCCATCAGCGGCGGTGGCAAACGCTGTTGCAGCTGTTCACGCAGCAACTGGTCGATGGGGCGGGCGCTGCCGGCGATGGACACCAGCGCGTCGGCCCCGGCACCCGGCGCGGCCAGGCTGGCGATCAAGGCGCCCTCGCTGTGGCCGATCAGCACCAGCCGCGAGAAGCGCGGGTCGGCCTTCAGCTTGTGACCCCAGGCCACCGCATCGGCCACATAAAGGTCGACGCTCAGTTGCCGCTCGTCGGGGCCGGCGGCCTGGCTCGCGGCGATACCGCGCTTGTCGTAGCGCACGCTGGCGATGCCGTTGCGTGCCAGCAGCTCGGCGAGTTTCTTCAGGCTGTCGTTGCGCCCGCCCATGGGGTTGTTGCCGTTGCGGTCGGTGGGGCCGGAGCCGGCCAGCAGCAGCGCCACCGGCACCGGCGTGTCGGTCTTGGGCCGCAGCAGGGTGCCGTGCAGCGTGCCGGTGGCGGTCTCCAGCTCGATGGGGCGCTGCAGGATGGTCCAGGGATCGGCCAGGGCGGTGCCGGTGAAGATCAGGAAGAGGAGGGCGAGCAGGGGGCGGAGGTGTGGCATGAAGGGTTCCGGGTACGGCGATGTGGCTTGGACGCCGGCGCCGGCGCAAGGTTCGTGGGTGAACTGGCCGGGCGCCGCAGGTATACTCCTCGGCCTTTCTTCGAGGCCCAATTTAAGCGGAGCACTGTGCATGTCCGGCAACACCTACGGCAAGCTGTTCACCGTCACCACGGCTGGCGAAAGCCACGGCCCGGCGCTGGTCGCCATCGTCGACGGCTGCCCGCCGGGGCTGGAGCTTTCCCTGGACGACCTGCAACGTGACCTCGATCGCCGCAAGCCGGGCACCAGCCGCCACACCACCCAGCGCCAGGAAGCCGACGAGGTGGAAATCCTCTCCGGCGTCTTCGAAGGCCGCACCACCGGTTGCTCCATCGGCCTGCTGATCCGCAACACCGATCAGAAGTCCAAGGACTACTCGGCGATCAAGGACCTGTTCCGCCCGGCCCATGCCGATTACACCTACCACCACAAGTACGGCATCCGCGACTACCGTGGCGGCGGCCGTTCCTCGGCGCGCGAGACCGCCATGCGCGTCGCCGCCGGCGCCATCGCCAAGAAGTACCTGGCCACCCTGGGCATCAGCGTGCGCGGCTACATGAGCCAGCTCGGCCCGATCGAGATCCCCTTCAAGACCTGGGATTCGGTGGAGCAGAACGCCTTCTTCAGCCCCGACCCGGACAAGGTGCCGGAGCTGGAGGCCTACATGGACCAGCTGCGTCGTGACCAGGATTCCGTCGGCGCCAAGATCACCGTGGTCGCCGAAGGCGTGATGCCGGGCCTGGGCGAGCCGATCTTCGATCGCCTGGACGCCGAACTGGCCCATGCGCTGATGAGCATCAACGCGGTGAAGGGCGTGGAGATCGGCGCCGGTTTCGCCAGCGTCGCCCAGCGCGGCACCGAGCACCGTGACGAGCTGACCCCGGAAGGCTTCCTCAGCAACAACGCCGGCGGCATCCTCGGCGGCATCTCCTCGGGCCAGCCGATCGTCGCCCACCTGGCGCTCAAACCCACCTCCAGCATCACCACCCCGGGCCGCTCCATCGACGTCGACGGCAACCCGGTGGACGTGATCACCAAGGGCCGCCACGACCCCTGCGTCGGCATCCGCGCCACGCCCATCGCCGAAGCCATGATGGCCATCGTGCTGATGGACCACCTGCTGCGCCATCGCGGCCAGAACGCCGGCGTGCAGGTCGCCACCCCGGTGCTCGGCCAGCTGTGACGGGCAGCGCGCTGCCTTATTGGCGGCTGTCCGGTTTCTACCTGTTCTACTTCGCCCTGCTGGGCGCCACGGCGCCCTTCCTCGGGCTGTACTTCGCCCACCTGGGCTTCTCTCCGGCGCGCATCGGCGAGCTGGTGGCCATCCCCATGCTGATGCGCTGCGTGGCCCCCAACCTCTGGGGCTGGCTGGGTGATCGCAGCGGTCGGCGCCTGGCCATCGTGCGCTTCGGCGCGCTCTGCACCCTGTGCACCTTCGCCCTGATCTTCATCGACAAGAGCTACGCCTGGCTGGCGATGATCATGGCCCTGCACGCCTTCTTCTGGCACGCGGTGCTGCCGCAGTTCGAGGTGATCACCCTGGCGCACCTGCGGGAGCAGGCGGCGCGCTACAGCCAGATCCGCCTGTGGGGCTCCATCGGCTTCATCCTCACCGTGGTCGGCCTGGGCAAGGCCTTCGAGGTGTTCAGCCTGGACGTCTACCCGCTAGCGCTGGTGATCATCATGGCCGGCATCGTCGCCAGCAGCTGGTGGGTGCCCAACGCCACGCCGCTGGCCCGCGACAACGGCCTGCAGCAGGGCGGCTTCATCGCCCAGCTGCGCCAGCCGGGCGTGCTGGCCTTCTACCTGTGCGTGGGGCTGATGCAGCTGTCCCACGGGCCCTACTACACCTTCCAGACCATCTACCTGGAGGCCCTCGGCTACCCGCGCGGCTTCATCGGCCAGCTCTGGGCGCTGGGCGTGGTGGCCGAGGTCTTGATGTTCCTGGTGATGGCGCGCATCCTCGCGCGGTTCTCGGTGCGCCAGGTGCTGGCTGCGAGCTTCCTGCTCGCGGCGTTGCGCTGGCTGCTGCTGGGCCATTTCGCCGACAACCTCGCGGTGCTGCTGTTCGCCCAAGTGCTCCATGCGGCGACCTTCGGCAGCTTCCATGCGGCGGCCATCCATTTCGTGCAACGCCAGTTCGGCCCGCAGCAGCAAGGCCAGGGCCAGGCGCTCTACGCGGCACTCGCCGGCACCGGCGGCGCGCTCGGAGCCCTGTACTCGGGCTACAGCTGGACCAGCCTGGGCGCCTCCTGGACCTTCGTCATCGCCAGCCTGGCAGCCATGGCCGCAGCCGTTATCATTGCCACTCAATTGAAAGAGGAGCGGGCATGAACCGCCAACAACTCGCCCAGCAGATCATCGATGCCGGCCGCTTCCTGTATGGCCGCGGCTGGTCGCCGGCCACCAGCAGCAACTACTCCACGCGGCTGTCCGCCGACCAGGCGCTGCTGACCGTTTCCGGCAAGCACAAGGGCGAACTGGGCCTGGACGACGTCCTCGCCACCGACCTCGACGGCAACAGCCTGGAGCCGGGCAAGAAGCCCTCCGCCGAAACCCTGCTGCACACCCAGCTGTACCGCTGGAAGCCGGAGATCGGCGCCGTGCTGCACACCCACTCGGTGAACGCCACCGTGCTCTCGCGCATGACCCTGGCCGACTCCCTGGTGTTCGCCGACTACGAGCTGCAGAAGGCCTTCAGCGGCATCGCCACCCACGAATCCCAGGTGCTGGTGCCGATCTTCGACAACGACCAGGACATCGCCCGCCTCGCCGCCAAGGTGCAGCCCTGGCTGGACGAACACCCCGATTGCGTGGGCTACCTGATCCGTGGCCACGGCCTCTATACCTGGGGGCCGCGCATGAGCGATGCGCTGCGCCAGGTGGAAGCCTTCGAGTTTCTTTTCGAGTGCGAGCTGAAGGTTCGCGCCATCACCCGACCCTGACGCTTCCTTCCGCCGAAGGTGCATGACCGATAGCGCGTTCGCCCGACCCGCCCCAGAGCGGGAGTGCGGCGCCAGGAGTAGCCAGATGAGCAGCCTTACCGTCTACCACGAGACCAGCCCCGACGTACCGAACAAGGTACTGACCCATGTCGACGACATCGCCAGCACCCTCGCCGATGTCGGCGTGCGCTTCGAGCGCTGGCAGGCCAGCGCGCCGATCACCGCCGGTGCCCCGCAGGAGGAGGTGATCGCCGCCTACCGCCCGCAGATCGACGCGCTGATGAAGGAGCGCGGCTACGTCACCGTCGACGTGGTCAGCCTCGACCGCAGCCACCCGCAGAAGGCCGAGCTGCGCGCCAAGTTCCTCGACGAGCACCGCCATGCCGAAGACGAAGTGCGTTTCTTCGTCGCCGGGCGCGGCCTGTTCACCCTGCACATCGACGACTACGTCTATGCCGTGCTCTGCGAGAAGAACGACCTGATCTCGGTGCCCGCCGGTACCCGCCATTGGTTCGACATGGGCGAGGAGCCGCACTTCGTCGCCATCCGCCTGTTCAACAACCCCGAGGGCTGGGTGGCGCAGTTCACCGGCGAGGAGATCGCCAGCCGGTTCCCGCGGTTGGAGGATTGAGCTTCCGGTGCTGGGGGAAAAGCGGTGGGCTGAAGCCCACCCTACGCCCACCCTCTACGCCCACCCAACGCCCGGCCTGCGCCTGTCTAATACTTGCCCGCAGCCCCGTTTGGGGCCCATTGAATAACGCGACACCGGAGCCTGCATGCCCATCAAAGCCATTCTCACCGACATCGAAGGCACCACCAGCGCCGTCAGCTTCGTCTTCGACGTGCTCTTCCCCTATGCCGCCCGCCACCTGCCGGAGTTCGTGCTGACCCACGCCGAGCGGCCGGATGTCGCCGAGCAGCTGCAGGCGGTGCGGGTGGAGAGCGGTGAGCCGGCTGCCGAGCCGCTGCGGGTGGTGGAAATCCTCCTCGGCTGGATCGCCGAAGACCGCAAGGCCACGCCGTTGAAGGCGCTGCAGGGCATGGTCTGGGAGCAGGGCTACGCCGCCGGCCAGCTCAAGGGCCACGTCTACCCGGACGCGGTGGAGGCGCTGAAGCGCTGGAAGCAGGACGGCTACGCGCTGTACGTCTATTCCTCCGGTTCGATCCAGGCGCAGAAGCTGATCTTCGGCTGCTCCGAGGCGGGCGACCTGACGCCGCTGTTCTCCGGTTACTTCGACACCACCTCCGGGCCCAAGCGCGAGGCGGCGTCCTATGGGCGCATTGCCGATGCCATCGGCTTGCCTGCCGGCGACATCCTCTTCCTCTCCGATGTGGTGCAGGAACTGGACGCTGCCCAGCAGGCCGGCATGCCCACCATCGGCCTGGCCCGTGAGGGCGGCGAGCTGGGCAGCCACCCCACCGTGGCCAGCTTCGCGGTGATCGACCCGGCGCGCGCCTGAGCCCTGCCGGGCCTTACTGGTCCAGCCACACCGCGCGGTGATCCGAGCCGCGCCAGGGCAGGGCGCCCACCGCGCGCACCGGGCGTTCGCCGCGTACCAGGATGTGATCCAGCCCGAGCATGCCCGGCCACCAGGTGGGGCGGATGCGCGGGCTGGTCAGGCGCAGCCCGGCGTTGTCGAGAAAGTCCCGCAGGCGCGGTGAATAGGCCGTGACATTGAGATCCCCCAGCACCACCACCTCCGGCCCTTCGGCGGCGATGCGTTCCGCCAGTTGCCGCAGTGATTCGTCACGGGCCAGCGCCAGATCGGCTCCCAGTGGCGGCGGTGGATGCAGGCCGAAGACCACCGTGCCGTCTTCCAGCTCGGCACGCAGGTAGGGATAGCCGGCGGCAGGGCCGGTGAGTTCCAGCACCTGGCAGCGCTTCAGCGGCAGGCGCGAGAACAGCGCCAGGCCGAAGGGCGAATCGCTGTAGCGGGCGCAGGCCTCGAAGGGGCGCAGCGCGGCCAGTTGCTCCGACCAGGCGGGCGTGGCCTCGCTGACGAAGATCAGGTCCGCCTTCTGTTCTGCCAGCCAGCGGGCATCGGCGGCGGCATCCCCGTTGTCCAGCTTCAGGTTGAAGGCGAGGAAGCGCCGCGTGGGCGCATCGGTCGCCAGGGGCTCGGTGGGCAGCGGCGTCAGCGACCAGGCCAGGGCACCCAGCCCGCACAGGGCGAACAGCAGCGAGGAGGCATTGCGCGGTTGCACGGCAGCGCCGACCAGCATCACCAGGGCCTGGATCGGCATGAAGTGACTGAGCAGCTCCAGGCCCCAGTGCAGGCGGCCGAACTGGCCAAGCACCAGGGTGACCAGGGCCAGCCAGGCGAGCTGGTTGAGGTGAAAGCGCAAGGCCTTGAGCACGCGTGCATCCTGGGTGGGTGGGAAAGGCGCGATTGTAGGGCCATCCGACGCGACGTGGGAGCCTTGATAACGGTGCCGGGAACACCCTGGCCGGCGCCCGTGTCCTAACACTGGATAGCTACCCTGCAGGAGCCCGCCATGAGCCAACACGCGATGACCCTGTACGCCGTGCTGGGCACGCTGTACCTGCTGCTCACCGCCTGGGCGCTGTTCAACGTGCTGGGCAGCGGTGCGCGGCGCGAGCAGAAGGTCCTCTGGACCGCACTGTTGCTGCTGTTCCCGCTGCTCGGGCTGTTCAACTGGGCCTGGATGGGGCCGCGTCGCCTGCACCGTTGATCCAGGCTCACCTATCCTGCACTCACAACCCCCGCAATAAGGAGTATCGCCATGGGTTCGATCCTCAACAGCCTCGCCGGGCTGATCATCCTCGCCCTGGATATCTGGGCCATCCTCAACGTCATCAAAAGCAATGTCGAAATCGGCATGAAGGTGTTGTGGATCCTGCTGATCGTGCTGCTGCCGGTGATCGGCCTGATCATCTGGGCCATCGCCGGGCCCCGTGGCAATGTGAGGATATGAGCCGGCGCCGCGGCGCCTGGCTGCTGCTCTGCGCCTGCCTGGCGCTGCCCGTTCACGCCTCTGAAGACGCCGCCTGGGCTGCCTTGCGCAGTGGCCAGGCGGTGTTTCTCATGCATCACGCCAGCGCACCGGGCGCGGGCGACCCGGACAGCTTCCGTCTCGGCGATTGCACCACCCAGCGCAACCTCGACGGTGGCGGGCGCTACCAGGCCCAGCAATGGGGCCAGTTGCTGCGCAGCCACTGGATCGAGGCACCGCGCCTCTTCACCGGGCGCTGGTGCCGCACCCAGGACACCGCCCTGGAACTGCACATGGGCGCCTCGCAACCCATGGCCGAGCTGGATTACTTCGAGGGTGATACCGCCGCCATCCAGCGCATGCGTCAGGCCATCAACGCACTGCCGCGCGGCCTGCCGCTGGTGCTGGTGACCCACGGGGTGAACATGGCGGCGTTGACGGGAACGGCGGCGGCGCCGGATGAAGCCCTGATCGTCGCGCTGCCCCTCACCGAGCCGGCCCGGGTCCTGGCGCGCATCCCCGCACCACACTAGCCGCGCTAGATCAGCTGCAGCTGGTCCTGCACCGGCTGCACCGCCGCGCCTTCCAGGCGCAACAGGATGGCCTTGCGCTCCAGCCCGCCACCGAAGCCGGTGAGGCTGCCGTCGCGGCCGATGACCCGGTGGCAGGGGATGATCACCGCAATGGGGTTGGCGCCGTTGGCCAGGCCGATGGCGCGCACCGCCTTGGGCCGGCCGATGCGCAGGGCCTGGGTGGCGTAGCTGATGGTCTGGCCATAAGGGATCTCTAGCAGCGCCTGCCAGGCGGCGCGCTGGAACTCGGTGCCCTGGGGCGCCAGCTGCAGGTCGAAGCGCTTGCGCTTGCCGGCGAAGTATTCGTCCAGCTGGCGGCAGGCCTTGTCCAACTGGCGGGTGGCGGGCTGCCAGAGCGCATCCAGCACCGTGGACTGTTCGGTCTCCATGTGCAGCAGGCGCAGCCCGGCCTCGTCGCCGGCCAGCAGCAGCGGGCCTATGGGGCTGTCCTGATAGCGGAAGTACATGGATCAATTCTCCGATGCGTAGCTGTGCCAGAGGTAGACGGCGGCGTAGGCGCGCCACGGCCGCCAGTGCTCGGCGCGGCTGGCCAGGGCCTTGGCGCTGATGCCGGTTTCCCCCCAGAAGGGTGACTTGAGCAGGCCCAGGTCGGCGGTGGGGAAGGCATCCGGCTGGCCGAAGGCACGCAGGGCGATGTATTCGGCGGTCCAGGGACCGATGCCGGGCAGGGCGCAGAGGCGTGCGATGAGGGCTTCGACGCCCTCGGCCACCGAGAGTTCCAGGGCGCCGGAGGCCACCGCGTCGGCGAAGCGGCGCAGGGTTTCCACGCGTTTTCCGGGCATGCCGATACCCGGCAGCGGGTCGTCGGCGATGGCGCGGGCGGTGGGGAACAGGCGCAGCGGGCCGTCGTCGGGAGAGTCCGCCAGGGGCTCGCCGAGGCGTTCCACCAGGCGCCCGGCGATGGTCACCGCGGCCTTCACCGTCACTTGCTGGCCGATGATGGTGCGCACGCCCTGCTCGAAGGGGTCGAAGGCCACCGGCAGGCGCAGGCCCGGGTAGCGCTCCAGCAGGGGTTGCAGTTGCGGGTCGCCGCGCAGGTGCCGGGCGATGGCCAGGGGGTCGCTGTCGAGGTCGAACATCTGCCGCACCCGCGCCACCAGTTCCGCCTCGCGGCCGATGCACGAGGGGCTCAGTTCCAGGGCGAGGTGCCCGGCGCCGGGGCGCACGCGGAACCAGCCGTGCAGCTCGCCGAGGCGGAAGCTGCGGCAGTAGCTGGCGGCGTCGATGCGTTCGACGCCGGGCAGGCGGCGCAGGGCGAAGTGGCGCAGGAACTGCTCCCAGCTCCAGGGTTCGATGTAGGGCAGGTGCAGGCCGGTGGCGGCGGGGAGGGATGCGTTCATGGCGCGACGATACCGCCGGTCGTGGCGGCTGTCTCTCGGAAACTGACCATCGAATTCCTGGCCTTCACGGTTCGACCTGTAACCCGGGCCATCGTAGAATGCGCGCCTTTTCTTCGGGACGGACCCGGCTCGCCGCCCGCCCACCTGCAGCCATCACGGGAGACCCCTCATGAGCGACTACCAGGAAACTCTCTACGAAGGCTACGGCCAGCGTTTTCGCATGGACAAGCTGCTCCACGAAGTGCGCACCGAGCACCAGCACCTGGTGATCTTCGAGAACCCGCGCATGGGCCGCGTCATGGCCCTGGACGGCGTGATCCAGACCACCGAGGCGGATGAGTTCATCTACCACGAGATGCTCACCCACGTGCCCATCCTCGCCCATGGCGCTGCGCGTCGCGTGCTGATCATCGGCGGTGGCGACGGCGGCATGCTGCGTGAAGTGCGCAAGCACAAGGGCGTCGAGAGCATCACCATGGTGGAGATCGACGGCACCGTGGTGGAGATGTGCAAGGAGTTCCTGCCCAACCACTCCAAGGGCGCCTATGAAGACCCGCGGCTGAACCTGGTGATCGACGACGGCATGCGCTTCGTCGCCAGCACCGAGGAGAAGTTCGACGTGATCATCTCCGACTCCACCGACCCGATCGGGCCGGGCGAGGTGCTGTTCTCCGAGAACTTCTACCAGGCCTGCCGCCGCTGCCTGAACGACGGCGGCATCCTGGTCACCCAGAACGGCACGCCCTTCATGCAACTGGGCGAAGTGCAGACCACCGCAGGCCGCATGAACGGCCTGTTCGCCGACTGGCACTTCTACCAGGCGGCCGTGCCCACCTACATCGGTGGTTCCATGACCTTCGCCTGGGGCGCCACCAACCCCGCGTCGCGCAAAGTCTCCCTGGACACCCTGCGCCAGCGTTTTGCCGGCAGCGGCATCGTCACCCGCTACTACAACCCCGAGATCCACCTCGGCGCCTTCGCCCTGCCGCAGTACGTGCTGCAAGCCATCGGCAAGCCGAGCAACGACTGAGCCGAGTGCCATGCAAAAGGCCCCGTGAGGGGCCTTTTTTGTGCTCGCTCGAACCATCCCTGTGGGAGCGGTTTCAAACGCGAAATGGGCCCGCGAAGGACACCGTCGCGGCACACAACCTGTAGGGGCGAATTCATTGGCTCTGTCTGCGTTAAGTGTTGCTAGAAGAATTGAGCCCAGCTGATTGCCGAGCTCTGGTGATGTCTCTGGTTTCGCCCCCCCGGGCGAGTCTCTTTTGGCAGTCGTCGGGATGCCGAACCA
>NZ_JAVYJE010000019.1:0-80794 GCF_032621735.1 Pseudomonas sp. zfem005
CAGGCCGGAATCACCCAGTTCTTGATATCGCTCCAGCCATTTGTAAGCCGTCTTGGGGCTGATGCCGTAGCGTCGACAGAGCTCCCGGATGTTGCTCTGCGGGTGTTGGGCCAACAGTACGAATTCACGTCGTATCGACATGGTAGTGCACTCCTGCCACGGCATCGCTCGAACTCCTCTTCGAAGGATTCCGTAAGCCTAAATGCGTTACCTATGTCTCCCGACACCTGTCACCTATGTCCCCCGGCTGAACAGGCCCGGCACCGGAGCCAGGTCTGTGCCTGGAGTTGATGGGTTTCGCTTCGCTCTACACCATCCTACGAAGGTGCATTGATGGCCGATGCCCGTCCTTTCATCGCTCCCCCACGCCGCCTTCCATCCCCTCTCCGCCCCCCGCCCAATCCTGTGGCAGCAGGCCTTCCCTCACGTAGCGATGGAAGGACGACCAAGGCCAATCGGCCACCCGCTCGACGTGCCCGTGCTTGCGTGGGTTGTGGTGGATGTAGTCCACATGGCGGGCGAAGTCTTTGTCGTCACGGATGCGGTGCTCCCAGAACCGCCGTTGCCAGATGCCGCGCTCGCCCTTCTGCTTGCGGCTGTCGGAGCGCGGCTCGCCATAGGGCAGTGCCCGGGAGAAGCCACTTTTGATCAGACGCCAGCGCAGGGCGTAGTTGGCATCACCGGGTGGCAGTGTGCACAGCGCATGCAGGTGATCCGGGAGGATGACGATGGCATCGATGCGCCACGGGTGGCGCTTCATGCCGGCGCGAAAGCTGGCCCGCAGCAGGTCGATGTGATCGGTGAGCAGGCTGCTGCTGCGGTTGGCCAGGTTAAGGGTGAAGAACCAGGTAGCGCCTGGTGTGTGGTCGCGGCGGTAGTCGGTCATTGGCGGGCGTCCTTGCCTGAGGATGGACGTGCCCATCCTAAGAACGCCTTGTTCTCTCAGGGGCTGGTGGGCGTGACCGATTCGTCCTGAAACCTTGTGGCTGATGGGTTTCGCTTCGCTCTACGCCATCCTACGAAGGTGCCTCAACGCTGCCAAGGAATAGCCTGGTACTCGCTAGAGCCCCAGGTAACGCGGCACCTTCTCCCACTGCATCCACAGTTCGCCCTGCCATTCCAGCAACAGCAGCCGTTCGCTCTGCCAGCCGATCCAGACGCGGCGGGGTGCGTGGGTGTGGGCGTCTTGCTGGTCGCGCAGGGTGGGGATCACCTCACGGGTGAGCCATTCATCCAACTGCTGGCATTCGGGGTGGCCGAAGCGGATGAGCGCCTTGTAGAGGCCGGCTTCGTTCATCACGTCGATCGTCTCTTCGCTACCGCTGCGGCGGTGCAGGCGGATGCGGCGGGTTTCGTGGGGCTTGAGGCGGCGGTGCAGGGCCTGTGGATGGTGCAGGCCCAGCAGGCGGGCGAAGTCGTAGGTGGAGAACCAGGGCTGGTTGTCGATCATCACACCGCGCAGGGGGCGGTCGTGGCGGAGGAAGGTGGTGGGGATGTAGGCGTTGTGCATTTCTTTACCCATAACCATTGGCAAATGTCCGCCGCGCGCATTTCACGGCGAGTACTTGTGGTCACAGGTCGCCAAACCCGGTCGCGAGATTGACCGCGACCGGGCGAACTTAGGGCGATGGTTGGGAGCGAACAAGGGGGGGCGGCGGGTTTGGGAAATTTCCGCGTGGTGCTTGGGCAGCCCCGTAGGATGGGTAGAGCACCGCGAAACCCATGCTGCCGGACCGGCATCGGAGCCAGGTCTGTGCTCGGAATTGATGGGTTTCGCTTCGCTCTACGCCATCCTACGACGGTGCATTGGCGCCTTGGAGGATGGGCGGGCTACGTTCCGCGAACTCCGCGAAACCCATCCTAGCGGGGCTACGGAGCGGTGGAACAACCGATCACCAGGTATCCACGAACGGACGCTTGCGGCCTTCCCGTGGGGTGGGTTTTGGCGCGGTGTTGAGGCCGCGCAGGAGCCAGGCGCGGGTTTCTTCCGGGTCGATGACGGCGTCGATTTCGAGGAAGCTGGCCATGTTGATCGCCTTGCCGTTCTGGTAGGCCTTGGCGACCATCTTGTCGAACAGCTTCTGCCGCTCTTCGAGGTTTTCCACCGCTGCGAGCTCCTTGGCGAAGCCCAGGCGCACGGCGCCCTCCAGGCCCATGGCGCCGAACTCGCCGCTGGGCCAGGCGATGGTGAACATCGAGGAGTGGAAGCTGCCGGCGGCCATGGCCTGGGCGCCGAGGCCGTAGCCCTTGCGCAGCACCACGGTGAAGAAGGGCACCGAGAGGCTGGCGGCGGCGACGAACATGCGCGAGACGTGGCGCACCGTGGCGTGCTTCTCCGATTCCGGGCCGACCATGAAGCCGGGGGTGTCGCAGAGCGAGACCATGGGGATGTCGAAGGCGTCGCACAGCTGCATGAAGCGCGCGGCCTTGTCGCCGGCCTGGGCGTCGATGGCGCCGCCCAGGTGCATGGGGTTGTTGGCCAGGAGGCCGAAGGGCTTGCCTTCGATGCGGATGAAGGCGGTGATCATCCCCGGGGCGAACTGGCGGCGCAGCTCCAGCACCGAGCCCTCGTCGGCCAGCTGGCCGATCACCGCGCGGATGTCGTAGACGCGCAGGCGGTTCTCGGGGATCGCATGGCGCAGCTCGCGCTGGTCGGCGCATTGCCAAGCGCTGACCGTGCCCTGGAAGTAGGAGAGGTAGCGCTTGGCGACGTCCACCGCTTCGGCTTCGTCCTCCACCAGCACGTCGATCACGCCGTTGGGGCCTTGCACCGAGGTGGGGCCGACCTCTTCGGCCTTGAAGCTGCCCAGGCCGCCGCCTTCGATCATCGCCGGGCCGGCCATGCCGATGCTGGCGTTGCGGGTGGCGATGATCACGTCGCAGCAACCCAGCAGCGCGGCGTTGCCGGCGAAGCAGCGGCCGGAGACGACGCCCACCAGCGGCACCAGGCCGGAGAGCCGCGCCATGGCGACGAAGGTGTGGCAATCCAGCCCGGCCACGCCGACGAAGTCGGTGTCCCCCGGCCGGCCGCCACCGCCTTCGGCGAACAGCACCAGCGGCACGCGCCACTGTTCGGCGAGGCCGAGCATGCGGTCGGTCTTCTTGTGGTTCATCACGCCCTGGGTGCCGGCGAACACGGTGTAGTCGTAGGAGATGGCCATGCAGCGCGCGGCCTCGTTGCCGAACTGCGCGGCGTTGACCGTGCCGAGCCCGGCCACCAGGCCGTCGGCCGGGCTTTGCTGGATCAGCTCTTCCAGCGAACGGCGGCGGCGCTGGGCGGCCAGGGCCAGGGCGCCGTATTCGATGAAGCTGCCGGCGTCGAGCAGGTCGTCGAGGTTCTCGCGGGTGGTGCGCTGGCCGGTCTTGCGGCGGCGCACCACGGCGTCGGGGCGGCGCTCGTCGCGGGTGATGGCGTGGCGTTCGAGCACCTCGGCGAGGTCGGCGCGGATGTGCGCCAGGTCGATGCTTTCTTCGCTGGCCACGGCATCGCCGCTCACTTCTGCCGGTTCCAGGTAGAGCAGCGCGGCGCCTTCGAACAGGGCGTCGCCGGGGGACACGGGCAGGGCGCGGACGATGCCGCTGTGGCTGGCCTTGACCACGAATTCCATCTTCATCGCTTCCAGCACCGCCACGGCCTGGCCGACGGCGATGGCGTCGCCCTCGGCCACGTCCAGGCTCACCAGCACGCCCTGGCTGGGGGCGTTCAGGGCGATGCAGCCGGCCGGTACGTCGGCCACGGCGTTGTGCACGGCCTGGCCGCTGGTGCCACTGACGAACAGGTGCGGGTGGGCGGCCTGTTGCGGGGCCAGCAGCGCGGCGATGTGCTGCTCGATGAAGCGGGTGCTGACGTGGTTGTCCGCCAGCTCCGGGCGGCGCAGCAGGTTCTGCAGGAAGTGGATGTTGCTCGCCACGCCCTCCAGGCGGAATTCGCAGAGGGCGCGGTAGGCACGGCGCAGGGCGCTGGGGAAGTCCTCGCCCTGGACGATGACCTTGGCCAGCAGGGAGTCGTAGCTGGGGCTGGTGGCGTAGCCGGCGTACCCGTAGCCGTCGACGCGGATGCCGGCGCCGCTGGGCGGTTCGTAGGCGCTGATGACGCCGCCGGCCGGGCGCGCACTGCCGTCGGCCTGCATGGTTTCCAGGTTGACCCGCAGCTGCACGGCAAAGCCCCGTGGCGCGGCGGGCTGTGCCAGGCCCAGCTCGGCGAGGCGGGCGCCGGCGGCGATGCGCAGCTGCGCCTGCACCAGGTCGACGCCGGTGACGGCCTCGGTGATGCAATGTTCCACCTGGATGCGCGGGTTGGCCTCCATGAACACGAAGTCGCCGCGTGCGTCGTCGACGAGGAATTCGAAGGTGCCGATGCCACGGTAGGAAACCGCGCCGGCCAGGGTCAGGGCGGCGTCGAGGATGCGCTGGCGCAGCGCCGGGTCGAGCCCCGGTGCGGGGGCGATTTCGATGACTTTCTGGTTGCGCCGCTGCAGGCTGCAGTCGCGCTCCCACAGGTGGCTCACCGTTTCACCGTCGCCGACCACCTGCACCTCGATGTGCCGGGCCTGTTCGATCAGCCGCTCGACGTAGAGGGCGTCGCTGCCGAAGGCGCCGCGTGCTTCCGATTGGCAGCGGGCGTAGGCCTCTTCCAGCTCGGCCGCCTCGCGCACCGGGCGCATGCCGCGGCCACCGCCGCCGGCCAGGGCCTTGAGCATGATGGGGCCGCTGTCGAGGAAGGCGCGGGCCTCTTCCAGGCTGGTGGCGCGGTTGCTGCCGGCGGCCAGGGGTACGCCGCAGCGCTGTGCCAGTTCGCGGGCGCGGGCCTTGTCGCCGAAGGTGTCGAGGGCGTCGGCTGCCGGACCGATGAAGCGCACGCCGGCCCCTTCGCAGAGGCGGGCGAAGGCGGCGTTCTCGCTGAGGAAGCCGTAGCCCGGGTGCACGGCGTCGCAGCCGTTGGCCAGGGCGGCGTCGAGCAACTGCTGCATGTCGAGGTAGGCGGCCGCGCCACGGCCCTTGAGCGCCACGGCCTGGTCGGCCTTGCGCAGGTGCAGGGAGGCGGCGTCGTCCTCGGCGAACACCGCGACGCTGGGGATGCCCAGCTCGGCGGCGGCACGGGCGATGCGGATGGCGATTTCGCCACGGTTGGCGATCAGCAGGCGGGTGATGGCTCGGTTCACAGCAATGCTTCCAGTTCGTTCTTCTTGACCTTGCCGGTGGCGGTCATCGGCATGGAATCGACCAGACGGATGTCCGGCACCTTGTAGATGGCCATGGAGGCCTTGCACCACTCCAGCAGGCTGGCGCCGGTTTCGTCGCTGCCCGGCTTGAGCACGACGAAGGCGACGGGTTGCTGGCCGCGCTCCGGGTGCGGGCGGCCGAGCACGGCGCTGGCGAGGATGGCCGGGTGCTGGCCGAGCAGGGCTTCCAGCTCGCTGGGGAACACGCTCATGCCGTTGACCTTGAGCATCTCCTTGCGCCGGCCGAGGTAGCGGATGAAACCCTGCTCGCTGATCACGCCGAGATCGCCGGTGTGCAGCCAGCCATCGCGCAAGGCTTCGGCGCTGGCCTCGGGGCGCTGCCAGTAGCCCTTGAGCAGGGAGGGCGAGCGCAGGCACAGCTCGCCTTCGCTGCCCAGGGGCAGCAGCTCGCCGGTGTCGAAGTCGCAGACCTTGAACTCGGTGCCCGGCACCGGCAGGCCGACGAAGGTGGGCTGGGCGCGCAGGTCGAAGTCGTTGTCCTGCAGGCCGGCGGTGAAGGTGTCGCAGGTGTGGGTTTCGGTCATGCCGAAGCTGAATTCGAACAGGGTGCAGCCGGTGAGCTCGCGCCAGCGGCGGCGGTAGTCGAGGGTGAGCTTCTTGACGAAGGAGATGGCACCGACCTGGCGCAAGGAGGCGAAGTCGAATTCGCCCACGCGGGGGTGGTCCAGCACCTCGGCGGCGCTGTCCACCAGCAGGCCGCAGTGGCTGACGCGGTAGTGCTGCACAGCGGCCATGAAGGCCGGGGCGTCCCAGCGCGCCAGCAGCACCAGGGTGCAGCCGGCGAATACCGGGAACAGCAGGCCGGCGTTCTCCCCGGCGATCCAGAACTCGGGGAGGAAGTTGAGGGTGACGCTGTGCTCGTCCATGCCCAGCGCCGTGGGCACGAAGCTGGCGCAGGTGTAGAGCATGTCGCCGTGGCTGTGGATGCAGCCCTTGGGCAGGCCGGTGGTGCCGCCGGTGTAGTTCAGCGCGGCGATGTCATCCAGCTGCGGGCGGTGCGCAGGCGTGGGCGCGCTGCAGGCGGCGAGGGCGGGGTAGAAGTCGATGAAGTCGTCGCCCGTGACCTTGGGGGCGAACAGCAGGTCCGGCGCCGGGATCGTCGGCGTGGCCGGGCGCAGCTCGCTGAGGCTGGTGGCGATCACCTGGCGCAGGGCGGTTTCGCCACGCACCTGGCGCACCACCGGCAGCAACTGGTCGAAGCACAGCAGCACCTCGGCGCCGCTGTCGTTCAACTGGTAGCTCAGCTCCAGCCCCTTGGACAGCGGGCTGACCGGGGCATGCACGGCGCCGCACTTGAGGATGCCCCAGAAGGCGATGTGCAGCTGCGGGCAGTTGGGCATGAACACCGCGACGCGGTCCCCCGGGCGCACGCCGAGTTCCACCAGCAGGGCGGCGCAGCGGTCGCTGAGGCGGTCCAGTTCCGCGTAGTCGAGGGTGTGGCCGTAGAAGTGCAGGGCGGTCTTGCCCGGCTGGCGCCGTGCCCATTCGCGCAGGTATTCGGTCAGCGGCCGTTCGCCGAGGGGGTACTGTGGCTCGCGCGGGGTGCCGGTGGGCCAGGCGTCGTGCTGGAGCTGGCGCAGGGTGGCCAGGTACTGGTCTTGGTTCATCGGGGCCTCGCGCTGGTCTTGTCGTTGTGTCGCGGGATGGCCTTCATCCTAGACAGTCCGGCACGACGCAGGACCGATGTTCGCCCTGACGAATACCCCTCCCTCAGGGTGGCTGATGGAGCTTGCGCGTGTCGTGAGGGCTTTTGTCCTGATCGGACCTTGCCGCCGGGCGCGGGCTGCAGTATCTGTGGCGACCTTCCCCCGCCCTCAAGGACGACCATGAACGAATTGCTCCACAGCCTGGACTGGGTGCTGCCCTTGCGCAGCGACGCGCTGACGCCGCTGATGCGCTTCTTCACCCTGCTGGGGTACGAGAAGTTCATCCTCTTCTTCCTGCCCCTGGGCTACTGGGCCTGGCACCGCACGGTGTTCTTCCGCCTGCTGGTGCTGGTGGCCATCACCGCGCTGCTCAACGCCTGGCTCAAGGATTACTGGCAGGACCCGCGCCCGGACATCGCCCTGCGCATGGACCACGAGGTGGGCGAGAGCTTCGGCCTGCCCAGCGGGCACGCGCAGATCTCGGTGGTGATCTGGTTCTGGCTGGCCCTGGAAGTGCGCCGCCTGTGGTTCTGGCTGCTGGCCTGCACCTTGGTGACGGGCATCCTGTTCAGCCGCCTGTACCTGGGCGCCCATGATGTCGAGGACCTGATCGGCGGCTCGCTGCTGGGGGCCGCGACCCTGGGCTGCTTCGCCCTGGCGCAGCGCTGGCAGGGTTGGCGCGAGATTCCGGCGCTGGTGCTGCTGATGCTGATCATCGCGGCCACCGCCCTGGCCTACTTCACCTGGCATGGCCAGCCGCCGAGCTACGTGCCGCTGCTGGCGGGGCTGATGATCGCGGTGCTGTACGGCTATCGCCACCTGGACTTCTCCATGGAGGTGGCGACCTGGCGGCGGGTGCTGGCGGCGACCATCGGCGCGCTGTCGTTCATTGGCCTGCAGTGGGGGCTCAAGCACATCGGCTTTGCCTTCTCCCTCGATGGCCAGGCCTGGCAGGCGTTCCGTGGCTTGGTGATGGGCGGCTTCGTCGCCGCACTGATGCCCTGGCTGCTGATTCGCCTTGGGCTGCTCAAGGCGCGCCGCGACGAGCCGGCCCTGGCGCTGGCCCAGCCCGTCTGAGGGGCGGGCCGGCAGCCCGGGGTCAGGCCGACTGGTTGGCCGGCGCCGGGTAGTGGGTACTGCTCTCGGTGTGCCGCGGCACCACCGCCAGCACGGCGGCGTCGCGCCCCTGCAGGCGGTGCCAGAGGCCCCGGGGCACGACCAGGATGGAACCGGCGCGGATCGTCTCCTGCAATAAGCCGATGGCGGCGAGCAGGGTGATGTCCAGCTCGCCCTCCAGCACCTGCAGCAGCTTGTCGCCGTCGGGGTGGCGCTCCCAGGGCATCTCGCCGCTGAGGCGGCCCAGGTGGATGGCGCCCGCGCCGGGGTGGAAGGGCGTCAACTGGGTGAGCGGCTGGAGCTGCGGCTCCAGGGCCATGATCCGGCCGTTGCGGATGCCGTCGAGTGCGCTGTGGATATCGATCGCCTTCATGTGTGCCTCCAGGCTGGTTGACCAAGGTCGGGCAGGGCCTGGACGACGTTAACAGCGGGGCGGGTAGGGCGTGGCTGAAGCTCGGGTAGGACCGCAGCGAACGGCCCCGGCGCGTGCGCACCAGGGCCCTGTTGCGCATGCGCCCTAGAACAACGCCAGGCTGTAGCTGAGGAAGACCCGGTTCTGGTCGACGTCGGTGCTGGCCTGGCTGCGCAGGCTGGCGTTGCGCCAGGTGATGCCCAGGCCCTTGGCCGGCCCGGCCTGCACCACGTAGGCCAGGGTGAAGTCCCGTTCCCACTCTTGCAAATGTCCGCGTTCGGAGCGGATGCCGCTGCCCTTGAGGTAGGCGACGTTGCTGCTCAGCCCCGGCAGCCCCCAGGTGCCGAAATCCAGACCGTACTGGGCCAGCCAGGTGCGTTCGCCGGCGCGGGCGAAGCTGTTCAGCTGGCGGTCGGTGATCAGGTAGACGTCGCTGCCGTTGCCCTGGTTGGGCTGGATGAAGTGGCTGTCGCCGGTCAGGCGCTGGTAGCCGGCGCCGAGGCTGTAGGCGCCGAGGCTCCAGCTGAACAGGGCGCTCCAGGCGCGGTTGTCCACCTTGCCGCGATGGGCGCCGCTCTCGCCGTTGCCGGGGCCGTAGTAGCCGGCGGCGGTGTAGCCCTCGGCGCGGCCGCTGCGGCTGGCGTTATGGCCGGTGGCGCGGGTGTCGAAGTGGCGCAGGTCGGTCTTCAGCGTACCCAGGGGCAGCGCCTGCTCGTGGTTGAGGCCGAGGAAGTGCTGGCGATAGAAGTCCTCCAGCTGGCCCAGGTAGTACTGCACCTGCAGTTGCTCGCTGACCTGGTAGTCCAGGCCGAGGAAGTCGAAGGCGTCGCTGTAGCGGGCCGGCGCCGCGCTGACGGCGTTGCCGGGCTTGCGCGGGCTGTTGGCGCCGTTGATGGAGAGGTCGTCGCGGTGGCTCTGGGCGCGCCCCTTGGCCTGGCGCAGGCGGCCGGCCAGCAGGGTGAGGTCGTCGAACTCGCGCACCGTCAGCTGGGCGCCTTCGAAGGTCTGCGGCAGCAGGCGCCCGTCGTTGGCCTTGATCACCGGCAGGCGCGGGATCAGGGTGCCGACCCGTGCCTCGCTGGCGCCGACCCGCAGCTTGGCGGTGAGCCCGAGGCTGCTGTATTCGTCGCGGGCGCGGCCGTTGTGCTCCAGGGGGAACAGGGCGCTGGGGGTGCGGGCCTGGTCGGCCTTGCCGGCGCGGCCACCGCCGTCCAGACGGATGCCGAGCAGGCCGATGGCGTCGAGGCCGACGCCCACCGTGCCTTCGGTGTAGCCGGACTGGTAGTCCAGGCGCAGGCCCTGGCCCCATTCCTCGGTCTGGCCGGCGTGGCCGTCGCGGTTGTCCTGGTTGAAGTAGAAGTTGCGCAGCGCCAGGGTGGCGTGGCTGTCGTCGATGAAGCCGTCCGCCTCGGCCAGGCCCATGGCGAGGGCCAGCGACAGGGCGAGAGGGATGCGGGGATGGATGGCGGTCATGGCGTGTCCTCCTTGTGACCTTGGGTGGTTCAGGCCTGGTGCAGGCGCTCCAGGGCCTGGCGGTGCAGCTGGGGATCGCCGGCGGCCAGCACGCTGCTGCCGGAGCCAAGGCCGAGCGGGCGGCCCTGCCAGTCGCTGATCACCCCGCCGGCGCCTTCGATGACCGGCACCAGGGCGCAGTAGTCCACCGGCGCCATGCCGCCGCCGTCGGCCACCAGGTCGATGCGCCCCCGGGCGAGGTTGGCGTAGGCGCTGCAGGCGGCGCCGTAGAGGCGCCAGCGCGTGGCGTCGCGCAGCCGGGCGAAGGCTGCGAGGTGCTCGGCCGGCAGGCTTTCCGGGTTGCTGCTGGCCAGCAGCGCGCGGGCCAGCTCGGCGCAGGGGCGGGTGCGCACCGGCTGGCCGTTGAGCCGGGTGGGCTGGCCTTCCACGCCGACCCAGCGCAGGCCGGCGATGGGCAGGTCGACCACCCCCAGCACCGGGCGCCCGTCGTGACAGAGTGCGATCAGCGTGCCGTACACCGGGACCCCGGCGATGAAGGCCTTGGTGCCGTCGATGGGGTCGAGCACCCAGCTGTATTCGGCGTCGCGCTGGTGGTCGGGGTACTCCTCGCCCACCACGCCGAAGCTGGGCGTGTGGTGGGCGATGGCCTCGCGCAGCTCGTGCTCGATGGCGCGGTCGATGGCAGTGACGGGGCTGGCGTCGTCCTTGTCCTCGAAGGGCTGGCCGTCCTCCAGGGCGGTCTGCCAGTGGGCCTGCAGGCGGGCGCGGGCGAGGTCGGCCAGGTGTTCGGCGGTGGCGCGGTGGTGGCTGGCGGTCATGTCCGGCTCCGGTGTCAGAGGGCTTTGTCGAGGCCTTTCCAGGCGCTGAGGAAGGCGTCGCGGCCGGCGATGGCGGCCTGCTCGTCGGTGGGGAAGACGGCGATGTCCTTCAACTCCGGCAGCTCGACGTGGGCGCTGACCTCGATGTCGCTGCGGCTCGGCCGGCGGTAGGCCTGCTCCAGCAGGGCGACCTGGGTGTCGCGGCTCAGCAGCAGGTCGTAGAGGCGCTTGCCGGCCTCGGGGTTGGGGCCGTTCTTCACCAGCACCAGGGCCTCTTCGGTGACGAAGGTGCCGTCGGCCGGGTAGACCAGGCGGATCTCCCGCTGGCCGCCGGCGACATAGGCGTAGGCGTTGCCCTCGAAGGTCAGGCCGACGGCGTATTCGCCCTGGGCCACCTGGTTGAGCACGGCGCTGGAGTTGCGCGAGACCACCAGGTTGGCGGCCAGGCGGCGGAAGTCGTCCTCGCCCAGCAGCTGGCGCAGGCCCCAGAGCGCGGTGTAGGCGGTGGAGGTGGCGGTGGGATCGCCGACGATGATCCGCCCCTTCCAGGCCGGGTCCAGCAGGTCGCGCCACTGGGTGGGCTCCTTGAGCCCGCCGAGCTGCTTGCGGTTCACCATCATCACCACCACCTGGATGTTGGCGGTGCTCCACAGCTGCTGCGGGTGCTGGTGCGCTTCGGGGATGGCCTGGGCCTGGGGCGAGCGGTAGGGCGCGTAGAGCGCGGTGAAGGCGCCCAGGGTGTTGGGCTGGGAACTCCAGAACACGTCGGTCCGAGCCGCCTGGCCCTCGGCCTCGATGCGCTTGAGCAGGGCGGCGCTGGAGCCGTTGACCACGCCGATCTTCAGGCCCGGGTCGAGGCGCTGGCCGCTGTCCAGCAGGGCCTGCACCGCCGAGTCGTTGTTGGTGGTGTAGAGCACCGCCTGCTCGCGGGCGAGGGCGGGTTGCAGCAGGTTGAGGGCGAGGGCGGCCAGCAGGGCGGGCAGCCGGTGCTTCCAGGTGGCGTTCATGGCGACTCCTTGGTGCGGTTCAGAAGACCTTGATGCGGAACACCCGGGTGGCGATGACCACCGGGACCAGGGTGAGCAGGACCAGCACCAGCCCGTAGGCCGCCGCCTGGCCCTGGAGGCCGGTTTCCACCAGGCGGAAGACCTGGATGGTGATGGTCTCGCGGCCGGCCGAGTACACCACCAGCGAGGCGCTCAGCTCGGCGACGATGGTGGTCCAGGTGAGCACCGCCGCGGCGGCGACGGCGGGCGCCATCAGCGGCAGCACCACCTTGAAGAAGGAGCGCAGCGGCGGCACGCCGAGGCTGATGGAGGCCTCCTCGATGGAGTCGGGGATGTTGTAGAGGGTGGCCGAGGCGCTGCGCACGCTGAAGGGGAAGCGGCGGATGACGAAGGCCACGACTATGATCGCCGCCGTGCCGCTGAGGGCCAGCGGGCCGTTGTTGAAGGTCATCACCAGGCCGATGCCGAGCACCGTGCCGGACATGGCCAGGGGCAGCATGGCGAGGTAGTCGATGGCCGGGGTGAGCAGGTTCTTCTTCTTGATCACCAGGTAGCTGATGACCACGCTCAGCAGGATGCCCACCAGGGTCGCCAGGGCGCCGTAGGCCAGGGTGTTGAGGATGGGTTCCGGGCTGCGCAGCAGGACCCGTTCCAGGTTTTCCAGGGAGAACTGGCCCCAGTGCATCACCGGCCCCCGCGAGCGGGTGAAGGCGCTGGCCAGCACCGTCAGCAGCGGCAGCGAGGAGAGCAGGATGAACAGCGCCGTGGCCGCGCCCAGCAGCGCGCCGCGTACCCCGCGCAGGCGCTGGGCCGGGGCGCTGCGGCCCTGGACGATCTCATAGCGCTTGCGCCCCACCAGCCAGCGCTGGAGGAACAGCACCCCGGCGACGATGGCGATGGACAGGGTGGCCAGGGCACTCTCCAGGCCGGCGTTGGTGCCCATCTCGGAGACGAAGCTCAGGTAGGTGAGCACCGAGAGCAGCTGCACCTTGCCGCCCAGCAGGGTGGCGATGGCGAAGTTGCCCACCACCAGGGTGTACACCAGCAACCCTGAGGCCAGCACGGCGGGCAGCACCACCGGCAGCATCACCTGCAGGCGCGCCTTGGCCGGCGGCACGCCGAGGCTCTGGGCGGCCTCTTCCAGCTGGGCGTCGAAGCCGCGGATGGCGGCCAGGGTGCCGAGGTAGATGTAGGTGTAGTAGACCAGGCTCATCACCAGCACCAGGCCGGGCCAGCCGTAGAAGCTGGGCAGGGCGAGGCCGAGGTGGTCCTCCAGGGCGCGGGTGAGCAGGCCGTTGTTGCCGAGGATCATCAGCCAGGTCTGGCTGACGATCACCTCCGGGACCACCAGGGTGCACACCGGCAGCACCGCCACCAGGGCCTTGCCGGGGAAGTCGAAGCGCGCGGTGACGTAGGCCAGGGACACCCCGAGCACGCTGGCGCAGCCGGTCACCAGGGCGCCCAGCAGCAGGGTGTTGCAGAGGGCGCGCAGGTAGCGCGGGTCGTCCAGCAGCTGGGCCCAGCCGCTGCCGTCGGCACCGGCCACGCTGCCGTGCAGCAGGTTGGCCAGGGGCCAGAGCAGGAACACCAGCAGCAGCCCCAGGGCGAACAGGGCGAGGAGCAGCCAGGGGGAGGGCAGGCGCCGGTTCATTGGGCCACCACCCGGAGCTGTGCGGGGTCGAATTCCAGGCTCACCGGCTGGCCTTCGTGGAAGCCGTCGCCGTCGCTGCCGAAGCGGTCGACGTTGAGTTGCTGGGCGTCGGCCAGCTCGATGCGGTAGCTGGTGCGGTTGCCCAGGTACTGCTTGCGCCGCACCTGGCCGGCCAGGCAGTTGCCGAGGCTCTGCCCGGCGGGGCGCAGGCGGATGCTCTCCGGCCGCGCCACCAGGTGCACGTCTGGCTGTGGCAGCGCGGCCTCGGCACGGGCCTGCAGGGGCTGGCCGGCCACCAGCACGCGGATGCCGTCGTCGCCGGCCTGCTCCAGCACCCGCGCGGCCAGCAGGTTGGCCGAGCCGATGAAGTCGGCGGCGTAGGTGCTGGCGGGGGACTGGTAGATGGCCTGGGGGCTGCCCAGTTGCTCGATGCGGCCCTTGCGCATCAGGGCGATGCAGTCGGAGAGGGCCAGGGCCTCTTCCTGGTCGTGGGTGACGAAGACGGTGGTGATGCCGATCTCCCGCTGCAGGTCGGCGATGGCGGCGCGGATCTGTAAGCGCAACTGGGCGTCGAGGTTGGACAGCGGCTCGTCCATCAGCAGCACCTCGGGCTCGATGGCCAGGGCGCGGGCCAGGGCCACCCGCTGCCGCTGGCCGCCGGAGAGGGCGGCGGGGTGGCGCTCGGCGAAGCCGCTCATGCCGACCCGCTCCAGGTATTCGCCCACCTTGCGGCGCAGGGTCGCTGCGTCGGTCCGGCGGGCGCGCAGGCCGTAGGCGACGTTGTCGAACACGGTCTTGTCGGGGAACAGGGCGTAGTCCTGGAAGACCATGCCGATGCCGCGGCGGTGGGCGGGGACCTGGGTCATGTCGACATCGCCGAAGGCCAGGCGCCCGCCGCTGGGGCGGATGAAGCCGGCGATCACCCGCAGCAGGGTGGTCTTGCCGCAGCCGCTGGGGCCGAGCAGGGTGAAGAAGCTGCCGTCGGGGATGTGCAGGTCGAGGCCGTCGATGACCCTGATCCCGCTGCCGTAGCTGACGTCCAGCTGGCTGATGCTGATGGATGACATCGCATTTCTCCGTTCGCGTGTTTGTTCTTGTTGGCGCGGGGGTGGTGCCTGGGCGGGCCGCCCCGGGGCGGCGTTGCACCCCGTGGATGGGCCTACTGTGAACGGGGTGCAGGCGGGTGGCTTGATCGATTCGCCCGGTTGCGGTGCGCGGTTCGGCACAGCCGGCCGCCCGGCTTCAGGCGCGGCAGCGGTCGCGGTACTGGCTCGGGGAAAGCCCGGTGAGGGCCTTGAACTGGCGGCTGAAGGCGCTGTGGTCGGCATAGCCGCAGCGGTAGGCGATCTCGGTGATGGGCAGCTCGCCCGCCAGCAGCTGGGTGGCGGCGCCCAGGCGCGCCTTGTGGATCATCTGCCGGGGGCTGAGCTGGAAGATGCGCTTGCACAGGCGGCCGAGTTGGGAGGCGGAGAGCCCGGCGATGGCGGTGAGTTCATCGAGGCTGATGGGCTCGGCGAAGTGCTCGCGGATGTGGGCGTCCACCGCCGCCAGGCGCTGGAAGGCCGGGTGGCTGGACTGCGGCGCCTGCAGGTCGTAGGAGATGCCGGCCATGCCGATGACCCGCTGCGCCGGGTCGCGCAGGGGCAGCTTGTGGGTCAGGCACCAGCCGGGTTTGCGGCCGGGGTAGAGGTGCAGTTCCAGCTGGTCGCTGAGCTGGTCGCCGGCTTCCAGCACCTGGCGGTCCTGCTCGGTGTAGAGGTGGCCGAAGCGATGCGGGAACACGTCTTCGGCGGTGCGCCCCAGCAGCGGCGCCTTGTCCCTGAAGCCGCAGCGCTGGGCGAGGGTCTGGTTGACCAGCACGTAGCGGGCGTCCAGGTCCTTGACGAAGAACACCACGTCCGGCATCGCGTCCAGCAGCGGTGCGACCTGTTCCAGGCTGCGCAGCAGGGCGGGGAGATCCGGGGTGATGGGGAGCTGATCGAGCTGCATCGTTCACGCCGAAGAGTCGTTGGCCATGGGCTTCGGACGCTGAACCTAGCCTGGGCCCTTCTGCGGGCACCAGATGAGGAGCGCCCCCGGAAGGGCGCGCTTTTGCGTATTCGATGGACGGAAGGTGACGGGTTGGCGTGGCGGTATTTCCCGCCGGGCGTGGAACGCGGGTCAGCTGCGCCGTTCGACGATGTAGCGGGCCAGGTCGCGCAGCGGTTCGGCGGCCTCGCTGAAGGGGCGCAGGGTGTGCAGGGCCATGTCGCGCAGTTCCAGGGCGTAGGCCTTGGCGTCGTCGAGGCCGAGCAGGGCGGGGTAGGTGGGCTTGTCGCTGGCCTGGTCCTTGCCCTGGGTCTTGCCGAGGGTGACGGTATCGCTCTCGACGTCGAGGATGTCGTCCTGCACCTGGAAGGCCAGGCCGATGGCCTGGGCATAGGCCTGCAAGGACTTCATCGATGAATCGTCGGCATTGCCACTGGCCAGGGCGCCAAGGCGCACGCTGGCTTCGATCAGGGCGCCGGTCTTGTGCCGGTGCATCACTTCCAGGGCCTTCTGGTCGAGCCGCAGGCCCACCGAGCCGAGGTCGATGGCCTGGCCGCCGACCATGCCGGCGGGGCCGGCGGCACGGGCCAGGGTGCCGACCATGGCCAGGCGCGCATCGCTGTTCTGCGGGTTGAGGCGACGGTCCGCCAGCACTTCGAAGGCCAGGGTCTGCAGGCCGTCGCCGGCGAGGATGGCGCAGGCTTCGTCGAAGGCCTTGTGGGTGGTGGGCTTTCCCCGGCGCAGGTCGTCGTCGTCCATGGCCGGCAGGTCGTCGTGGACCAGGGAATAGGCGTGGATCAGCTCCACCGCACAGGCGGCGCCGTCGGCACGGTCGAGATCGCCACCCAGGGCTTCGCAGGCCGCATACACCAGCAGCGGGCGCACGCGCTTGCCGCCATTGGTGACGCTGTAGCGCATGGCCTCGTACAGGCGTTGCAGTTCAGGGCGGGGGGCGTCGAACAGGGTTTCCAGGGCGGCGTCGACGCGCGCCTGGCAGCGGGACTGGTAGGCCGCGATCATGCCTGCTCGTCCGCGTCGAAGGGGGCCTCTTCCAGCTCGCCGTCGCGCTCCAGGAGGATCTGCACCTTCTGCTCGGCCTGGCTCAGCGCACCCTGGCATTCGCGGGTCAGGCGGATGCCCTGCTCGAAGGCGCCGAGCGAGTCTTCCAGCGACAGCTCGCCGCTTTCCAGGCGCTCGACCAACGCTTGCAGGTCGGCGAGGGACTGTTCGAAATCGGGGGTGGCTTTCTTGCGGGCCATGGCGGGCATCTCAGGGCAGTTCGGAACGGGCGGACACTAGCAGAGCCGCGCCCTTGCGGGCAAATGAACGGGAGGGTTTTCAGGGCTTTTCCGTCGCTCCGGCAGGAGGCGGAACCCTCTTCGTTGAGCGTGGAAAACACGCCTGTGAGGATGAACCCTACGCCGTAATGAAGTAGTAAGCCGTCATTCCCGCCCCCACGGCGATCACCAGCCAGCGCAACCAGCGACTCGGCAGGCGCCTGGCCAGCGCGCCGCCGGCGTAGCCGCCGCAGCTGGCGGCGCCGAGCAGCACCGCCAGCTCCGCCCAGCTGACTCGCCCCGCTGCCACGAAGGTGACCACCGCGACGCTGTAGATGGTGCTGGAGAGCAGGTTCTTCAGCGCATTGGCGCGCAGCAGCGGGTGCCCTTCGATGGAGAAGGCCGCCAACTGCAGGATGCCCATGCCCGCGCCGAAGTAGCCGCCATAGACCGCCACCAGCGCATGGGCGATGCCGCCCGCGACGCCGTGGCGGGGCAGGGCGCCGGCTTCGCGCTGGCGGTTGACCAGCCGGCTCAGCCAGGGGCTGGCGGCGAACAGCAGGGTGGCGGCCAGCAGCAGCCAGGGGATCAGCCGGCGGAACACCTCGTCGCCCCCGGCCAGCAGCAACAGGCCGCCGCCCAGGCCACCCAGCAGGGAGATCGCCACCAGCGGCAGCAGCCAGCGGCCCAGCGGGCGCAACTGGTCACGCGCCGCCCAGCTGGCCGCGAGGCTGGCGGGCCACAGGGCCACGGCATTGGTGGCGTTGGCGGTCACCGGCGGCAGGCCGGCAGCCAGCAGGGCAGGGAAGGAAAAGAAGGTGCCGCCGCCCGCAAGGGCGTTCATGCCGCCGGCAGCGAAGCCGGCGAGCAGCAGCAAGAGGATATCGGCGAGGGTCATGGCAACGGCGCAAAAGGGCGGAGCTTACGCAGCGGGCGCCGTCGAGGCAAAGGCGGGGGCCGTCATGCGCCGGCCGGCCCCGGGCCGCTCGCCCTTGGGGCGAGGCGTATCGCGCGTGGGCTCAGCTGTTGAAGCAGGCGTCGGATTGCTTGGTGTAGCTCACGGCATGGGTCGCGCCCTGGGAGTCGACGTAGGTCATCGTCGCTTCCACCAGTTCGCAGGTGAGCTGGTGGGGCTCGTCGATGGACACGACCTTGGCTACGTCCAGGTGCATGCCATAGACGAAGGGTTCGACCTGGGTCGACTCGCTGGCGTGGGCGCCGTTGGCGAGGGTCACGAACAGCAGCGCCGTGGCGCCGCAGACAAGGGCTTTCATGGTGTTTTCCTCTTCGGGTGGTTCATGGTCACCATGAGAAACCATGGCGCGCCGGGGAAAAAGCGAGGCGCCGAAGAAGGGCTTTTTCGGATGGCGTAACAATCCGCTCCGATCCTTCGCCGCAGGCCGGGGATTGCGACCGGTGAAATTGTTTCGGCCGGGGGCGTTGCCGTATGCTCGGCCGATTCTCTCCAGGGCTCATCTGCCCTTGCCAGTGGCCCCTGTGTGGGCACTGCGGCGGCGCCATGCCGCCGGGACGGCTCAACTTATCCAAACGGAACTTGAATGCAGACTTCACCCCCCGCGCACCTGCCCGCCAGGCCCGTATCCATACTCGGTTCCGGGCACGCCTTGCCCGAACGCATCGTTACCAGCACCGAGCTGGATGCCCGCCTCAACCTGCGCGCTGGCAGCGTGGCGCGTATCAGCGGGGTCATCCAGCGGCATGTCGCCAGCCCCCGGGAGACCGCTGCCAGCCTCGGTGCCCTGGCGGCCCGCCGCGCCCTCGCCGCCGCCGGCCTGCAGCCGCAGCAGGTGGACCTGGTCGCCTGCGCCAGCGGCACCATGGACCAGGGCATGCCCAGCAACGCCGCGCTGCTGCACCTCGAACTGGGGCTGGGGCCGTCGGGCATCCCGGCGCTGGATGTCAACGCCAGCTGCCTGGGCTTTCTCGCCGCCGTCGACACCCTGTCGTGGCCGCTGAGTGCGGGGCGTTATCGACGCATCCTGCTGGTGTGCTCGGACATCGCCTCCTGCGGGCTGGACTGGCAGCAGGTGGAGGTCTGCGGGATCTTCGGCGACGGTGCCGCTGCGGTGGTGCTGGGCCTTGGCGATGGCGGGCCGAAGATCATCGCCTCCAGCCTGCGCACCTATTCCGAAGGCGCGCACCTGTGCGAGATACCCGGTGGCGGCTCGCGCTATCACCCGCGCCGCATCGATGTGCCCTTCGAGCCGCTGACCAGCTTCGCCATGCACGGCAAGGGCGTGTTCCGCCTGGCGGCCAAGCACCTGCCCGCCATGAAGGACGAGCTGCTGAGCCAGGCCGGGCTGAGCCAGGCGCAGATCGACTGGGTCATCCCCCACCAGGCCAGCCACCGCGCCATGCAGCACGCGGCGCGGCGCCTGGGCTTCAAACGCGACAAGGTCATCGACATCTTCGCCATGCACGGCAACCAGGTCGCCGCCTCGCTGCCCACGGCGCTGGATATCGCCATCCGCGACGGCCGCATCCAGCGCGGGCAACGCTTGCTGCTGATCGGCACCGGCGCGGGCCTGTCCCTCGGCGGCATGATCCTGGAGTACTGATGAAGATTCTGGTTACCGGTGGCAGCGGCTTCGTCGGCCGCCATATCGCCTGGCGCCTGGTGGCCGAAGGCTGCGAGGTGGTCTTCACGGGGCGCAACGCCACGGCGGCGGCCGAGGTGATCCAGCACAGCCCCGGCCCCCTGCGCTGGGTGCCGGTGGAGCACGGCTCCCCGACGGCGGCCGCGACCCTGCGGGAGGCCAGCCAGGGCTGCGCGGCCATCGTCCATTGCGCGGCGCTGTCCTCGCCCTGGGGCTCGGTCCAGGCGTTCGCGGATGCCAACGTGGCGTCCACCGAGGAGGTGCTCCAGGCCTGCGAGGCCAATGGCGTGAAGCGCCTGGTGCACATCTCCACGCCGAGCCTGTACTTCGCCTTCCGCGATCGCCTCGGCGTGCGCGAGGACGAGCCCCTGCCGCCACCGGTCAACGAATATGCCCGCAGCAAGGGCCTGGCCGAGGAGCGGGTGCGCGCGGCCGGCCTGCCCGAGGCGGTGCTGCTGCGCCCGCGCGCGGTGTTCGGCCCCTGGGACGGCACCCTGATGCCGCGCCTGCTGCGGGTCATGCAGCGTGGGCCGATCCCGCTGATGCGCGGCGGGCGCGCGCAGCTGGACCTGACCTGCGTCGACAACCTGGTCCAGGCGATCTGGCTGGGCCTCAACCAGCCGTTGCCCAGGGCCCTGTGCACCTACAACGTCAGCAACGGCACGCCGCTGGCCTTCGAAGACCTGCTGTACAAGGTCGCCGCCGCCTTCCAGCTGGAGCTGCGCACCCGCCGGTTGCCCTGGCGGTTGGTGGACCTCATTGCCCGTGGCCTGGAAGCCAGTGCGCGCCTGCGCGACAGTGGCGAGCCGCTGATCACCCGCTACGGCGCCGGTGTGCTCGCCTTCAGCCAGACCCTGGACCTCCAGGCCCTCCACGACGAGCTGGGCTACCGCCCGGTGATCACTCAGGACGAAGGCATCCGCCAGCACGCGCAGTGGTGGCTGGCCCAACCAGGAGTACGCCCATGAGCCGCACCGTCAGTCTCAACATCCTGCGCGCCGGTTGGTGCCGGCACCTGGAGTGCATGGCGGACCGCGGCGGGCGCTGGGCGAAAACCGAGTTCCCGGCGCTCTGCGGGTTGATCCGCCACCCCGAGGAGGGCTGGCTGCTGTACGACACCGGTTACTCCGAGCATTTCTTTCAGGCCACCCAGGCATTGCCCGAGCGCCTGTTCCGCCAGGCGGTTCCCGTGGAGCTGCCGGTGCAGGAACGGCTGCACGCGCAATTGCAGGCCTTGGGCATCACCCCGGACGACATCCGCACGGTGATCATTTCGCACTTCCACAGCGACCATATCGCCGGGCTGCGGGACTTCCCCAAGGCCTCGTTCATCGCGCTCGACGCTGACCGCCGGCATATCGAAAGCCTGCGTGGCCGGCGCTGGCGCGCGACCCTGGGCGGCCACCTGCCGACGCTGCTGCCCGATGATTTCGGTGCCCGCGTGCGCCTGGCCGATGCGTGCCGCCGCTGTGATCTGCCGGCGTGGATGCAGCCCTTCGACCAGGGCTTCGACCTGCTGGGCGATGGCAGCCTGGTGGGCGTGCCGCTGCCGGGGCATAGCGAGGGCCAGCTCGGGTTGTTCATCCCCGATGCCCAGGGGCGCCCGGTGTTTCTGGTGGCGGATGCCTGCTGGTCGGTGCCCGCCTGCCGCGCGGGTCGGCTACCGGCGCCACCGGCCCTTTGGTTCGCCGGCCACGACGCCGGGCAGTACCGCCAGACCTATGCCGGCCTGGGGGCGTTGATCCGCAACGAGCCCGCCGTCGCCGTGCTGCCCTCCCACTGCACCCAGGCCTGGGAGGCGTTCGAGGATGAGCGCTGAGCGGGCCCTCGGCGCCCTGCGCAGCATCGCGAGTTTCATCCACAGCCGTTACCGCCTGCGCTTCACCCGACGCGAGCAACTGGAGGCCTGGCAGGCCAGGCAGCTGCGGCACTTCCTGCGGGACGTGCTGCCTCGTGCCGGGCGCTTCCAGGGGCGGGCCATCACCGACCTGGCCAGCCTGCCGCTGATGGACAAGGCCACGTTGATGGGGGATTTCGCCGGCTTCAACAGCTGTGGCCTGAGCCTGGAGGAGGTGTTGCCGATCGCGCGGCAGGCGGAGGCGTCGCGGGATTTCAGCCCGACCCTGGGCGATATCACCGTCGGCCTGTCGAGCGGCACCTCGGGCAACCAGGGCGTGTTCCTGGTCAGCAGCGAGGAGCGCCAGCGCTGGGCCGGCATCCTGCTGGCGAAGACCCTGCCCCGGCACCTGTTGCCGCGCCTGCTGGCGCCCTGGCGCCCGGCCTTGCGCATCGCCTTCTACCTGCGCGCCAACAGCCGCCTGTACACCACGCTTTCCAGCCGGCGGATCGACTTCGGCTTCTATGACCTGACCCTGGGGCTGGAGCCGTCGCTGGCGCGCCTCACGGCCCATGCCCCCGATGTGCTGGTGGCCCCGGCCACGGTGTTGCGCGGCCTGGCCGAGGCGGCGCTCGCCGGGCGTCTGGGCATCCGCCCGAGCCACATCCTCTCGGTCGCCGAGGTGCTCGAAGCGGAGGATGCGGAGGCGGTGCGCAGTGCGTTCGGCGTGGCACCGCAGCAGATCTACCAGGCCAGCGAAGGCTTCCTCGGCTACACCTGCGAGCGCGGCACCCTGCACCTGAACGAGTGCCACCTGCACATCGAGCCGGAGTGGCTGGATGCCGAGCGCACGCGCTTTCAACCGATCATCACCGACTTCTCCCGGCGCACGCAGATGATCGTGCGCTACCGCCTCAACGATGTGTTGCGGGTGGCCGAGGCGCCGTGCGCCTGCGGGCGTGTCGAGCGGGCCATCGCCGCCATCGAGGGGCGCGCCGACGACATCCTCTGGCTGCCCGACCTGCCGGGCCGGCAGTTGCTCGCGCTCTACCCCGATGTGCTGCGCCGCACCCTGCTGATGCATGGGGCGGCCTTGCAGGAATACGAGATCCATCAGCGCGGGCTGGCGTGGCAGGTCAACCTGCGTGCCGCCGGCGACCACGACGACGCCTGCCTGGCGCTCGGCGATAGCATCCGCACGCTCTGCGCCCAGTTGGGCGTGCGCCCACCGGCGCTGGGGTTCGGGCACTGGCAACCTGCGCCACCCGAGGACAAGCGCCGCCGATTGAAACTCCTGGAACTGCCCGAGGGCCTGCCATGCACGTACTGATTCTCGGCGCCCGTGCGCCGGCCTGCCTGGAATGGGCGCGTGCCTTCGACGAGGCCGGCTGGACGGTGAGCGTCGGCGATTCGCTGAGCCTGCCGCTCAGCCGCTTCAGCCGTTCGGCGCAGCATTTCGTGCGCCTGCCGGAGCCCCGGCAAAACCCGGCGGCCTGGGTCGAAGCGCTGGCGGCGGTGATCCAGGCGCAGGGCATCGACCTGTTGCTGCCGACCTGCGAGGAGGTGTTCTACCTCTCCCACGGCCTGGCAAGGCTGGCACCGCTGTGCCGGGTGCTGACCAGTGACTTCGCCCTGCTGCATCGCCTGCACCACAAGGGGCGCTTCGCCGCCATGACCGAGGGCTGGGCGCTGAGTGCGCCCGAAACCCACCTGCTGGCCGACAGCCAGGCCCTGCAACGCTTCGCCGGCGAGGCCGCGCAGTGGGTGTTCAAGCCGGCCTACTCGCGTTTCGCCTCGCAGACCCTGATCCGCCCCAGCGCAGTACAACTGGGCAAGGTCCAGCCGACGGCTGCGGCGCCCTGGGTGGCACAGCGCTTCATCGAGGGGCGCGAGCTCTGCAGCTTCAGCCTGCTGGTGGACGGCGAGCTGCGCGCCCACGGCTGCTATCACCCGCGCTACCGGGTGGGCCGGGGCTCGGGCATCTACTTCCAGCCCGAGCTGCCGCAACCGATCCGCGAGTTTCTCGAGCGCTTCGGCCGGGAGACCGGCTACACCGGCCAGGTGGGCTTCGACTTCATCGAAGACCGCGCCGGGCGCTTCCATGTACTGGAATGCAACCCGCGGGCAACCAGCGGCGTGCACCTGTTCGACGACCAGCGCCGGCAGCTGGTGGCCAGCCTGGGGGCTGCCTCCGGACAACTGCTGGAAGCCACGCCCGCACCGCGCATGGTCGCCCTGGCGGTGCTGTTGCTGGCGGCGCCGCAACGCGCCTTCAGCGCACCCTTCTGGCAGGACTACGCCGCCGCCCGCGATGTGGTGGTCCAGCAGGGGGACTACTGGCCCCTGACCACGCAATTGCTGGGGCTGTCGGAAATCATCGCCCGCGCCCTGACCCGGCGTTGCGGCCTGCTGGCCGCCTCCACGGCGGACATCGAATGGAACGGCCAGCCCCTGGGCGAGGCGCCGCGATGAGGCTGCTGCCTGCCGAACAGCTCCTGGCCGAGCCCGCAGGCGAGGGTGACAGCCTGGCGCGCACCTATGTAAAGGCCTGCGCCAGTGCGCGCCTGGTGGGCAATGTGACCACGCGCCTGGCGTTGCTCGACACCGGCACCCAGCAGTTCCCCATCAGCATCACCGATGGTGGCGAGCCGGAAGGCAATTGCTACGTGGTCTCCCCGCGCACCGCCTACAGCGGCTACGCCCGTGAAGAGATCAAGCGCCTCGGCAAGCCCTGGCTGACCTGGCCGCTCACCCTGCTGACCCTGGGGGTCGACCGCCTGCTGCGCCTGGCCAAGGTGGACAGGCTGGCGCAGGTGAATAACTGGCTGCTGTCCACCAACCTCTACCCGGCCGGCTGGGACCTCGATGAATTGCCGGCGATCACGGCATTGTTGAAGGCGGAGTTTCCCGACAGCGGCTTCGGTTTCCGCTCGCTCAATGACGCCAGCAACCGCGCGCTGCGCGAGCGGCTGGAGGACCTCGGCTACCTGAGCATTCCCAGCCGCCAGGTCTACCTGTTCGATGGCCGTGCCGGAGGCGAAGCCGCATTCCTCAAGCATCACAACACCCGCATGGACGCCACACTGCTGCGCCGCAGCACCTATTACGTGGTGGATGGTGCGGCACTGAGCGAAGCCGATTTCCAGCGCATCGAGCACCTCTACAACCTGCTGTACCTGGACAAGTACTGCCGGCTCAACCCCCATTACAGCGCCGCCTGGCTGCAACGTGGCCAGGAGCAGGGCTGGCTCGACATACGCGCCCTGCGCGGCCCTGACGGGCGGATCGACGGGGCGTTGGGCTGGTTCGCCAACGCGACGCTGATCAGCGCCCCGATCGTCGGCTACGACACCGCGCTGCCCCAGCGGGCCGGGCTCTATCGGCAACTGACGCGCCTGTGCCTGCAGGAGGCCGTGGAGCGCCGGGTGGTGCTGAACTTCAGTTCCGGTGCCGCCGGGTTCAAGCGCCTGCGCGGCGGGCAGGCGGAGATCGAGTACAGCCTGATCCACGTCGCCCACCTGCCCTGGCACCGGCGCCTGGTGTGGACCCTGCTCAGCCGCCTGCTGCATGGCATCGCCGTGCCGATGATGAAGAAGCTCAAGCTATGACTGCATCCGCCCGATGGTGGCCGGTGGCGCTCAGCCACGAACTCGGCAAGCAGCCCCTGGCCTGCCAGCTGCACGACCTGCCTCTGGTGCTGTTCCGCGCGGAAGACGGCACGTCCGCCGCCTTGCCGGACCGCTGCCCGCACCGCTTCGCACCGCTGAGCGCGGGCAAGGTCCGTGACGGCCAGATCGAATGCCCGTACCACGGCTGGCGCTTCGCCTCCGACGGGCGCTGCACCCGGGTGCCCGGCACCGGGCTCGAGCGTTGCGATAAACCGCTGATCGATCGCCTGCCCAGTTGCGAAGCCCACGGGCTGGTCTGGGTCTCCCCTCCGGGCGGTGCGCCTGCCATTCCACCCGCAGGGCCGGCCGAGCAGCGGCAGGCGCTCGACACCTTCTGGATCACCGACGAGGTGGAGTGTTCGCTGCTGGAGGCGGCGGAGAACTTCCTCGATGGCTTCCACACCCACTTCGTCCATGCCGGCTGGATCCGCCATGACCGGCAACGGCAGCGCATCAACGCACGGGTCCGCCCGCTGGCCGATGGCGTCGAGGCCCTCTACAGCGAAGAGGGCAAGCAGTCCGGGCTGATCTCGCGGCTGTTCGAAGGCGAGCGCGGCATCAGCATGGGACGCTTCCGCCTGCCCGGGCTGGCGGAAATCGAATACCGCGACCGCAAGGGCGGCCTCAACCTGCTGGTCAGTGCCTGGCTCGTGCCTGTCGGCAACGGCCGGCTGCGCCTGTTCGCCCGCATCGCCACCGCGCGCGGCTGGCTGCCCGCCGCGCTCAAGCGCCTGGTTCTGCGTCGCTTGTTCGGGGTGATCCTGCGCCAGGACCGGCAAATACTCGAACAGGTCAGCGCAAACCAGCGGCGTTTCGAGCACCTGCCAGTGAAGCCGCTGGATGGCAGGCAGGACCTGCTTGGGCCGAGCATTCGGCTGCTGATCGAGGGCGATGAGCCGCTCGATTTCGAGGAGAGGCGGGTGGAGATCCGGCTCTAGGCGATAGGGAATTTCTCCATCAGGCGGGCTTTCCCTACTGCCGGCGGGACACCGCGTCGCGTGGGCCGGAGGCGCGTCTAGAGTTGAATGGCAGAGGAAAAGCCGGGCTGGACGACATGGGAGCGGTCAGGGCGCTCCGGGTCGTAGGCGATCTCGAGTTTCGTACCCACGGGGTAGCGACGGGCTGCGTCTTCTGCGGAGCTTTCTCGCGAAAACGGAGTGCTCAGGTCGACGGCGGAATGGTGCGTTCCGTTCGCTTCATAGCGGTATAGCAGCGTGGCCGTGTACTCGTACCGATCTCTTCGGTTCTTCGAGCTGGTCACTTTCATGCCGGTGACTATCGCCTGCGTCCTAGGCCAGTCCTGCTCGATCTCCGTGTGCACCCTGGCGTAGCAGATGGAGGCAGCTGCAACGAGCAGAAATCCAATGATCTTCCATGCGTCCGACATGATTCTTCCTTCCTTGGGATATTGAGCAGGCAATAAAAAAGCCGGCTTGTGGCCGGCTTTTAGGGGGTGGTCAGGGCCCATTTTTGGTAAGCCGCGACCGCCTTTGAATTCATATGCGCATCAAGAGGTTAGCCCTTGAGCGGGCGCGAACTTTAGCAAATCTGCGCCGACACTGCCAGTTCCCGGGTTGCTCTGATGCCGGGGATGTGTGGTGGTGTTGATCTTTAGGCACAGCGCGTTGGTTATGCCCTGCTGCTTGTACGGGGCCGCTGAACTATGGGGTGTTGCGAGGTTGTCAGACGCTATCCGTAGAAGGTGTTATCGAGCCAGTACCTTGCAATGGGTTTGGGTGCTGGTCCGTGGGTCTAAGTGAGACGAGCAGCGGTTGTTGTCAGCCCATATAAAAAAGCCCCGCACAGGGCAGGGCTTATTGCATGCAGGGCTGTCAGGAAAGCTTGGCCTTGGCAGCTGCAATAACTTCATTCTGTTGTTTGGAGGCTTCCGAAAGCACCGTCGCATAGACGCGTTTCTTTTCGTCTGACTTGGCATTTCGGATGAAGTCCGAGAATGCGTTTGTCGATTTTTTAGCCTTGTCCGTTACCGCCTTCGTCTCGCCCATTACGTGCTCCATGGTTGATCCCAAGCAATTCTTCGAGCATCGCTTTCGTGTGCCGCTGCGGGACGTGGTAATCGATCTTCTCAACCCCCGCTTTGTACAACCGGTTTGAGTTATCGTTATTTTTCAGCAGCAGGTCGACGCGCACTTCTTTGCCAAACTTTAGCTTAACGGCGTTTACCACGTCACGCGCTGCGAAAAACTGATTGATGAAATGCTCTGGCCGTATTCTTCGCCCCTCCGTTGCTTCCCTGGCCTGGACGAACTGCCAGGCAAGCATGGGTTCTTGGTAAACGTAGAGAATCTGAACAAAGCGTTTTCTCTTCAGCGCCCGGCTGATGTTCTTGATCGCTAGCTCCTCGTTCGCCAGCGTTCCGTCGAGCAGCATCGACTGCTTCTGCTCCAGTGCGGCATCCAGAATTCTATCGACCAGGATCGAAACGGCCCCCTGAAACAACCAGGCATTGCCTCCGACATAGTCCTGGAACTCACTTCGAAGTTCATCGGGGTCGATGCGAAGGATGGGGGTGTCGGCGAACAGGTTGACCAGTGCGATCGAGGCTTCCGTCTTCCCGGCGCCAGGTGAGCCCGCCATGAACACTGAAACGGGATCGTCCTCTGGAGGATAGATTTCAGGGTTGGTCAGGCGCCGGCTGATCTGTTTCTTGTTCGCCTTGGCGAAGGCGATGGCGTTATCCCGGATCGCTTTCTCTTCAATGCAGGAGTCCACATCAAGCCACCTCATGCAGCCGCACGAATGTCCGTGACACTCGTGAGTCTACTAGGCGTCGCCGCAGGCGATGGATGCGTGCTCCAGGCCGTTTTCCGATGGCCGTGCCAGTCAACACCCGGGAGGACGGTACGTGACAGCCAGCTTGAAAGGCGGCTCATGGGACAGATGAACGACCAGAAATGAAAAAGCCCGGAGTTTATCCGGGCTTTTCGTATTGCCTACTGCACCACGGATGGTCTCCGTGGAAGGGATTGGCGAGAAGTTAAGCCCGAAACCGGCTCTAGCTCCGCGATCCCGGACGAGTCACTTCTGGTAAGCCGCAACCGCTTTGACGATTTCGGCGCGGGCAGCGTCAGCATTGCCCCAGCCTTCGACCTTGACCCATTTGCCTTTCTCGAGATCCTTGTAGTTCTCGAAGAAGTGCTTGATCTGTTCCAGCAGCAGGGCCGGCAGGTCGGTGTATTCCTTGATGTCCACGTACAGCTGGGACAGCTTGTCGTGGGGGACGGCGATAAGCTTGGCGTCGCCGCCGGCTTCGTCGGTCATGTGCAGGACGCCGACCGGACGGGCGCGGATCACGGCGCCGGGGGCGACGGGATACGGGGTCACGACCAGCACGTCCAGCGGGTCGCCGTCGTCAGCCAGGGTGTTGGGGATGTAGCCGTAGTTGGCCGGGTAGAACATCGGGGTGGCCATGAAACGGTCGACGAACAGGCAATCGCTGTCCTTGTCGATTTCGTATTTGATCGGCGCGTGGTTGGCCGGGATTTCGATAGCGACGTAGATGTCGTTCGGCAGGTCTTTGCCAGCCGGGATCTTGCTGTAGCTCATGGTCGACTCCCTGGGAATGGGCCAAAAAAAGTGGGCGGATTATATGCACATTCATTGGGCGGCGCCACGCCGTCGTGCTCATCCGTTGGTCGTGTTCCGATAGTCCGGGTGCTCGTCGATCAGGCGCGCCAGGCGCGTGGCCGGGTCTTGCCGATAGAAGGCCGCGAGCTGGGTGTAGACGGCGGGGTAGGCGGCCAGCAGCAGGTCGGGGGCGCTGAAGAAGTACTCGCTGGTGACGGCGAAGAATTCCGCCGGGTCTTCCGCCGCGTAGGGGTCGATGGGCAGTTCGGCGTCTTCGTTTTCGTCGAGGCGGGCGTTCATTTCGTCGTAGGCGGCCTGCATGGCCTCGGCCCAGTCGGATTGGCGCATGTCGCGGTGCAGCGGTGGCAGGCCGTTGGCGTCGCCGTTGAGCATGTCCAGCTTGTGCGCCAGTTCGTGGATCACCAGGTTGTAGCCCTCCCAGCCGCCGCTGGCCTGCACGCCGGGCCAGGCGAGCACCACCGGGCCGCGGTGCCAGGCTTCGCCGCTGTGCTCGGCGTCCCATTCATGGACGACGCCGGCGCTGTCGCGGTGGCGCTGGGGGCTGACGAAATCGTCGGGGTAGATCACCAGTTCGTGGAAGCCCTGGTACCAGCCCAGTTCCCCCAGGTGCAGCAGCGGCAGCTGGGCCTGGGCCGCGAGGATCAGGCGGTCACGCGGGGCGAGCTGGACGTCGCCCAGGAGGCTCAGGTGCTTGTCGTGGAGGAACAGCACGCTGCGTTCGCGCAGGCGCTGGTCTTCTTCGGCGCTGATGCCGTCGAGTATCGGCAACGCCTGGCGCACCTCGGCCCAGAGCGTGTCAGCGACCGGGTTGCGCGCCAGCGTGCGGCGCCGGCGCCAGTTGCGCAGGGACCACATGGGCTCAGCCCGGGCGCTCGGTGCTGTCACTGGCGTCGGCCGGGCGCAGGTGGCGATGCACCACGCCGATGAACATGGGCACCAGGGACAGCAGGATGATGACGACCACGCCCACGGACAGGTTCTGCTTGATGAAGGGCACGTTGCCGAAGAAGTAGCCGAGGGTCACCAGGCCGCCGACCCAGAGGATGGTGCCGACGACGCTGAAGGCCAGGAAGCGCCCGTAGGGCATGCGGCCGACGCCGGCGACGAAGGGGGCGAAGGTGCGCACGATGGGCAGGAAGCGCGCCAGGGTCACGGTCTTGCCGCCGTGGCGGTCGTAGAACTCGTGGGTGCGCTGCAGGTAGTCGCGGCGGAAGATCTTCGAGTTGGGCTTGTTGAACAGCCGCTCGCCGGTCGTTCGCCCGATCATGTAGTTGGTGCTGTCGCCCATGATCGCCGCGAGCATCAGCAGGGCGCCGAGCACGATGGGGTCCATGGCGCCATTGGCGCAGATGGCGCCGGCGATGAACAGCAGGGAATCACCGGGCAGGAAGGGCATCACCACCAGGCCCGTCTCGCAGAAGATGACCAGGAAAAGGATGGCGTAGATCCAGGTGCCGTAGTTGCTGACCAACAGGTTCAGGTATTCGTCGAGATGGAGGATCAGGTCGAGCAGGTTGAAATCCATGGGGCGCCTTGTCGATTCTGCGGCGGCGGCTCTGCTGCCGGGCGAGCGGCATTATAGGGGCAAGCGATGTGGCAACGGCGAGCATCCGTCGCCACCTGTTCCAGCATGAAGGTTGCAACTGTTTCCATTGTTTTCCGCTGGATAGGCCCACAGGGCCGCGGCACCGGGTGGTGCGGGTTACGGTGCCGCTGGTGATCGGCTTGTGGCGGAGCCTGGGCGCCTGAGGGGCGCCCGGCGGGTGGGTCAGTCTTCGTGGATCGGCAGGATGTAGTTGACGAACTCGCTGTCCTCGCGGAAGCCGATGGACTCGTAGACCTTCTTCGCCACCTCGTTGCCGGCGCTGGTGGAGACGCGCATGCGCACGGCGTTGGTTTCCTTGGCCATCTTCTTCGCGGTCTGCAGCAGGCGGTCGGCCACCAGCTGGCGACGGGCGTCCTCGGCGACATAGATGTCGTTGAGGATCCACACGCGCTTCAGCGAGAGGGACGAGAAGCTCGGGTAGAGCTGGCAGAAACCGAGGATCTTGGTGTCGTCGTCATCGGCCAGGGCCAGGTAGATCACCGACTCCTTGCGGCGCAGGCGCTTCTCGAGGAATTTGCGGGAGGAATCGGGGAAGGGCAGTTCGCCGTAGAACTCGCGGTATTTGACGAACAGCGGGTTCAGCAGGTCCAGGTGCTCCAGGGTGGCTTGGACGATGCGCATGAGTAGGCCTCGGCGTAGGTGGTTGGGGCTGGTAAGAATGCAGGTGCTATGCCAGCACCCGGTCGATGCTGCCTGAAAATTCCTGGAAAGCGCAATCCAAGCGAGCGTTTGAATCGCAGCCCGTCGCACGTTGAGCAAAAATGCAGCCGTGCCGGTCCAACCCTGCATCGTCGATCTGCAAGGGAGAGGACAGGTGCCCAACTGCTCGCTGGAACAGGCCGTGGATGAAGTGCTGCGCCGGATCGAGGGGCCCATCCGCCTCGGTATCCCCCTGGGGCTGGGCAAGCCCAACCGCTTCGTCAACGCGCTGTACCAGCGGGTCAAGGCACTGCCCGAACGCCAGCTGACCCTCTATACCGCGCTGTCCCTGGCCAAGCCGCAACCGGCCAGCGAGCTGGAGCAGCGTTTCTCCGGCCCCTTCCTGCGCCGCCTGTATGGCGACTACCTCGAACTCGACTACCTCAGTGACCTGCGCTGTGGCGAGCTGCCGGCGCATATCCGCGTGGAGGAGTTCTACCTGCAGCCGGCCAGCCAGCTGGACAACCCCCAGGCCCAGCAGAGCTACGTCAGCCTCAACTACAGCCAGGTGGCCCGCGACCTCGACCGCAAGGGCCTGAACCTGGTGGCGCAGATGGTCGCCGTGCGGCCGCAAAGCCCCGGGTGCTTCAGCCTCAGCTGCAATCCCGATATCACCCTCGACCTGCTGCCGCGCCTGCGCCGTCGCCGCGCGGCGGGGGAGACCATCCTCACCGTCGCCCAGGTGCACGAGGCCCTGCCCTATATGCCGGGCGATGCGGAGATCGACGCCGACGAATTCGACCTGGTGCTGGACGCCCCCGAGCGCAGCACCCTGTTCTCCACCCCCAACATGCCGGTGAGCCTGCAGGACCATGCCATCGGCCTGCACGCCAGCGCCCTGGTGCGCGACGGCGGCACGCTGCAGGTGGGCATCGGCGCCATGGCCGACGGCCTGGCCGCCGCGCTGGTGGCGCGCCAGGGGGATAACGCCGGCTACCGCGCGGTGCTGGATGGCCTGGAGGTGCCCCAGCGCTGGGGTGCGCTGGTGGAGGCAGAAGGTGGCCTGGCGCCCTTTGCCCAGGGGCTCTACGCCAACAGCGAGATGTTCCTGCTCGGCCTGCTGGTGCTGCTGGAGGCCGGCGTGGTGCGTCGCCCGGTGTACCCCGACGTGCGTTTGCAGCGCCTGGCCAACGCCGGGGTGCTGGACCCCCACGGCGCCGTGACCGACCTCGATGGGCTGCTCGACGAACTGCCGCGGGTGCTGGATGGCGACAGCCTCGCCTGGCTGCAGCGCCATGGCCTGCTCGGCGAGGCGGTGCGCCTCGATGGTGGCCAGCTGCTGCTGGGTGATGGGCGCCGGCTCAGCCCTGATGTGGAGAACGCCGCCACCCGCGCGGCCCTGGTCGAGCAGCTCGGCCAGGTGCGTGGCGGGGTACTGATCCATGGCGGCTTCTTCCTCGGCCCCGAGGCGTTCTACCAGCGCCTGCGCGAGCTGGGCGACGGGCCGTTGTCGCGCATCGCCATGACCGCCATCAGCTACGTCAACCGCCTGCACGGCGACGAAGAGCTCAAGCGCCTGCAGCGCCGCGACGCGCGCTTCGTCAACAGTTGCTTCACCATCACCCTGCTGGGCGCCAGCGCCGCCGACCAGCTGGAGGACGGCCGCGTGCTCAGCGGCGTTGGCGGGCAGTACGACTTCATCGCCCAGGCCCACGAGCTGGAGGGCGCCCGCTCGATCCTGATGCTGCGCAGCTGGCGTGAGTCCGGCGGCGAGGCCAGTTCCAACATCGTCTGGGAATACGGCCACGCCACCATTCCCCGGCACCTGCGCGACCTGGTGGTGACCGAGTACGGCATCGCCGACCTGCGCGGCAAGAACGACGCCGAGGTGATCGAAGCGCTGCTGCGCATCGCCGACTCGCGCTTCCAGGACGGCCTGATCGCCGAGGCGCAGAAGGCCGGCAAGCTGCCCGCTGACTTCACCCTCGACCCGCTCTACCGGCAGAACACCCCCTGGCGCCTGCTGGCGCTGCAGGCCGAGCATCCCCGGTTGTTCGCCGAATACCCGCTGGGGTGCGACTTCAGCCCCGAGGAGCAGGACCTGCTGCGTGCCCTGCGCTGGTTGAAGAGCAAGCTCAAGCTCAGCGAGATCCTCGAACTGGGCATGGCCACCCTGTTCGACCTGCCGGAGCCCGCCGACTACACCCGCCACCTGCAGCGCATGGACCTGCACGCGCCCAGCGGCCTGCGCGAGCAGCTCTACCAGAAGCTGGTGCTGGCCGGGCTCAAGGCCACCGCGACGGGCTGAGCCTCAGCCGTCGAGCCGCGTGCCCACGCCGAACAGCCACACGCCCACCAGCGCCTCGCCCTGTTGCTCCAGGCGCAGCGGCGCGGTGCCGCCGGGCATGCGCACCTGCACATCACCGGCCGCCACCAGCCCGGCCTTCCAGGCGGCACTGGCCACGGCGCAGGCGCTGCTGCCGGAGGACTCGGTCGCCCCTTCGCCGCGTTCGAACACCCGTGCCTCGATGGCGCCGTCCGCTGCCCGCGCCGCCCATTGCAGGTTGACCCCGGCGGGGCAGGGGTTGCCGGCGCCGATGGGCGCGGCGTAGGCGATGCGCTCCAGTGCCGCGTGGGCGTCGGCGTTGCGTAGCCAGGGCATGGTCGGCAGCGTGGCGGGATCGTCCAGCAGGGTCACGCAGTGGGGGTTGCCGATGCGCACGAACTGGCTGCGCTGCCATTCGGGGTTCACCTGCGCCAGGGCGTCGACACGGCTCAGCGGGTGGCCGTGGAAGTCGGTGGCGGCCACATGCTCGTCATCGGCACCCACCGCCTCGGGGCCGAACCCCGGTGCGCCCATCTGCAACCAGAAGCCCGGGTGCCCATCGCGTTCGGCGGGCTCGATGGGCGTGACCACCGGCGAGCCGCCGCCGGGCTTGTCGTGGTGCACCTGCAGGACGAAGGCCTGGCTGGGCAAGACCTGGCCGTCGTCGAGCAGGGACTGGGCGAAAAGGGTCATGCCGTTGCCGCTGCGTTCGGTCAGGCTGCCGTCGGTGTTGACGATCAGCAGGTCCCAGGGCGAAGCGTCACCGAAGGGGCCCACCAGCAGCCCGTCCGAGCGATGGCCCTTGGCGCCTTGCGGCCGCACGCCCTCGGGCCAGGTGCAGAGGGCCTCGATGGCGGCGGCGCTCCACTGCTCGCGCTGGCGTGCCGCCTCGGCGGCGTGCTGCGGCACGGCGATGCCGAGTTGGCGCAGTGCTTCGGGCTTGGTAACGACATAGCGGTTGCCGCGGGCATCGTAGAGGCGGGTCATCGGGGTTCTCGCTGCGGATTGGAGGTGCGACTGTAGCGGTTGTGACACCGTTCCGGCCAAGCAGATTGCGGCGATCTATCCGACATCGGCTGCGGCAATCCACCACAAGGGCCGGCTTTCTCGCCGTGAAATTTCGGTGCTAGAGTCGCCGCCCATGAAAAACGCCCGCCACGACCGCTCGTTGATCGCCTGGATGCTCTACGCCTGCGTCCTGTTCAACCTGCTCGCCTGCGGTATTCACCACGGCCAGGCATTGGGCCTGGAACTCAGCGGGCTCGGTGGCGCCTTCTGCTCGGCCACCGGCAGCGACGGGCCCTCCGTCGACGGTGATCTGTCCGGCCCCATGGCGCAGCTCTCCAACCTCGGTTTCAGCTGCCCGATGGGCAGCGCCGTCACCCTCGGCATCCTCTTCTTCCTCGGCCTGTCCTGGCTCCAGCGTCGCCGTGAGCTTCCGCGCCCGCCCCGGGACCGCCGCACACGCACGCCCCCCCGTTACTGCTGGCCCTCGGCCAATCCCCGCGCCTCTCCCTGCCTCTGAAATCACAACCCCGCGCCTGCGGCCGTCCTGCTGACGCCGCCGACCCGAGCTGCCCGTCGCCCGAGCGTGACGGCGCCAACGATTTCAGATCATGGAAAGAATCCACATGCACCAGCCTGCCCCCTGCCGTTCCAGCCGTTTCACCTTCCAGCCCGATGCCGCGCGCCTGCGCTGGCGCCATGCCTTCGCCCTGGCCGCCGGCCTGGCCTTCGCCGCGGGCGCCGTCGCCCATGAACATGACCACGAGCAGCACGTGGCGCCCGTCGCGCCCGCCGCCGAACCGATCGAGGTCAGCGCCACCGTCATCACCGCCGTGCAGCAGAGCTCGCCGCTGACCATCGTCACCGACCCGAAGGAGGCCCGGCAGCCGGTGCCGGCCAGCGACGGCGCCGACTACCTGAAGACCATTCCCGGCTTCTCTGCCATCCGCAACGGCGGCACCAACGGCGACCCTGTGCTGCGCGGCATGTTCGGCTCGCGCCTCAACCTGCGCACCAACGGCGGCCTGATGCTCGGCGCCTGCCCCGGCCGCATGGACGCCCCCAGCTCCTACATCTCGCCGGAGACCTTCGACAAGCTCACCGTGATCAAGGGCCCGCAGACCGTGCTCTGGGGCCCGGGCGCCTCCGCCGGCACCGTGTTGTTCGAGCGTGAGCCGGAGCGTTTCGGCGAACTCGGCAGCCGCCTCCACGCCAGCTTGCTGGCCGGCTCCAACGGCCGCTTCGACCGCGTGCTGGACGGCGCCGTGGGCAACGAGCTCGGCTACCTGCGTGCCACCGGCAACCATTCCCAGTCCGACGACTACGAGGATGGCAACGGCGACACCGTGCCCTCGCGCTGGGACAAGTGGAACGGCGACGTGGCCATCGGCTGGACCCCGGACGCCGACACCCTGGTCGAGCTCTCCGCCGGGCGTGGCAACGGCGAGTCCCGCTACGCCGGGCGCGGCATGGACGGCAGCCAGTTCCTGCGGGAAAGCCTCGGCCTGCGCTTCGAGCGCAGCAACCTCGGCGGCGTGCTCGACAAACTGGAGGCGCAGGTCTACTACAACTACGCCGACCACGTGATGGACAACTTCCGCCTGCGCAACCCCGACCCGAGCAGCTCGATGCCCATGCCGATGGCCTCCCAGGTGGACCGCCGCACCCTCGGCGCGCGCATGGCCGCCACCTTCAAGTGGAGCGAAGTGGAGCTGGTAGCCGGCCTCGACGCCATGCGCAGCGAGCACCGCAAGCGCGCCTCGCGCTACTCGATGATGACCGGCACCTTCACCGACGCCGACCAGTTCCCCCGCAGCCGTGATGCGCTGATGCACAGTTACGGCGCCTTCGGCGAGCTGACCTGGTACGTGGAGGAGGGCGACCGCGTGGTGGCCGGCGCGCGCCTGGACCGCTCCGACGCCAAGGACTACCGCCGCACCCTGGGCATGATGGGCATGGCCAACCCGACCTTCGGCGACACCCGCGCCGACACCCTGCCCAGCGGCTTCGCGCGCTACGAGCACGATCTGGACAGCGCCACCACCCTCTATGCCGGCCTCGGCCATGTGCAGCGCTTCCCCGACTACTGGGAGCTGTACTCGCCCAACCAGGGCCCGGCCGGCTCGCGCAACGCCTTCGACGGGGTCAAGCCGGAGAAGACCACCCAGCTGGACTTCGGCGTGCAGTACAGCGAGGGCGACCTGGAGGCCTGGGCGTCCGGCTACGTCGGTCAGGTGCGCGACTACATCCTCTTCACCTACACCCCGGGGATGATGGGCGACACCTCGCGGGCCGATAACATCGACGCGCGTATCATGGGCGGCGAACTGGGCGCGGCCTACCGCCTGGACGAGAACTGGAAGACCGACGGCACCCTGGCCTACGCCTGGGGCAAGAACAGTTCCGACGGCCGTGCGCTGCCGCAGATGCCGCCGCTGGAAGCGCGCCTGAGCCTGGCCTACGAGCAGGGCGCCTGGAGCGCCGGCGCCCTGTGGCGCGTGGTGGCCGCGCAGAACCGCGTGGCCGAAGGGCAGGGCAACGTCGTCGGGCAGGACTTCGGCAGCAGCGGCGGCTTCGCGGTGTTCTCCCTCAACGGCGCCTACCGCCTGACCCGCGACATCAAGGTCAGCGCCGGGGTCGACAACCTCTTCGACAAGGCCTACGCCGAGCACCTCAACCTCGCCGGTGATGCCGGCTTTGGCTTCCCTGCCGAGCCCGAGGCGATCAAGGAGCCCGGCCGCACCCTGTGGACCAAGGTGGACTTCAGCTTCTGATAGGCTGAAAACGCCCCCGCGCCCAGCGCGGGGGAACACCTTCGGAGCCCTCCATGACGCGCACCCTGCTCGTAACCCTCGCCCTCGTCGCCGGGCTGTACCTGGCCATCTGCCTCATGCTCTTCCTGTTCCAGCGCAACCTCCTCTACTTTCCCCAGCCCCGCGCGGTGCAAGCGCCGGAGAACACCCTGGAATTGGCGGTACCGGAAGGGCGGCTGGTGGTCACGGTGCGGCCACGGCCCGGCGCGCAGGCGCTGCTGTACTTCGGTGGCAATGGCGAGGATGTGTCGCTGAACCTGGAGCAACTGGCCGAGGCCTTCCCCGACCGCGCGCTCTACCTGATGCACTACCCGGGTTATGGCGGCAGCTCCGGCGAGCCGTCGGAGGCCCTGATCCTGCGGGATGCCGAATTGCTTTACGACCACATCCGCGACCGCCACGAGCAGGTGGCGCTGGTGGGGCGCAGCCTGGGCTCCGGCGTCGCCGTGCAATTGGCGAGCAAGCGACCGGCCAGCCGGCTGGTGCTGATCACCCCCTACGACAGCATCGAGAACGTCGCCGCCGGGCGTTTCCCCTGGGCGCCGGTGCGCGGGTTGCTACGGGATCGCTACCGCTCGGCGGATGTCGTCGGCGCCCTGCGCGTGCCGACGCTGCTGATGCTGGCCAGCGATGACCAGGTCATCCCCCGTGACAGCAGCGAGCGCCTGGCGGCGGCCTTCGCCCCCGGCGTGGCACGGCTGGAGGTGCTGGACGGCGCGGGCCACAACGACATCTCCCTGCACCCGCGCTACCTGCCGCTGCTGACCGAGGCCCTGCGCTGAGGCTCAGGCGTAGATGCTGATGCCGCCCTTGGCCTGCAGCCAGTCGCGGTAGGTCTCCAGCGAGCTGGTCTGCTTGTCGCCGTTCACCCCGACGAAGGAGAAGGCGCCTTCCAGGCCCTTGTCGAGCAGCTTCTGCACCTGGGTCAGCATCTTGGCGGCGTCGTCGCGGTCCAGGGTGGAGACGTCCGGCAGCTGCATCTGCGCGCCATTGCCGCCATTGAGCCCGGCCCTGGTCGCGGCGCTGGCGTTGCTCAGCACGTTGCTGGTGTTGCCGGCCATGGCGTTCATCAGCCCGCCGCGCCCCTGGGCCACCAGGTTGGCGGCGAACTGGCGCAGTTCGGCGATGGGGTCCGCCGGCTTGTCGGTGGCCTTGCCATCGGTGCCGGTGGTGGTGCCGGAGGTGGAACCGCTGGTGCCGGTGGTGGACGGCTTGGTGGCGCTGGCGAGGTAGGTCGCCAGCGGCGAGCTGTTGGAGATGATGGTCATGGCCTTTCCCTGGATGCAGAGGATGCGCCGCTTTGGTGCAGGGATCGGGCCATATTCGTGAAAGCCCCGCTGCAGAAGGCTTCCGGCCTTATACTCGGGAATGTGCGCGGCGCCGCATTGCCGGCGCGGGGCAAGGCCTTGCCGCCGGTTGGCCAGGGGCCAGCAACTGACGGCGCCGGGGCAAAGCCCTTATCATCGCACCCCGTTATTCGCTTTCCCGGACCCTTTGGATGCTGTCTGCCGTCAAGCGCTACAAGTCGCTGCTCTCCGGAGCGCTGGCGCGTTATTTCCCCCGTACCACCGCCTACCTGCGTGAAGAGCGCGAGGCTGCGCAGGCCATGGCCGCCCAGGCGCAGAAGAAGCCCCGTGGGCGCAGCCGCAAGGGTGCCACCAGCACGCCCAAGGGCCGTTCGAGCGGCAAGAAATCCGCCCCCAAGGAACCGGGCGGGGTCGCTGCGCCGGCGGCTGAGGTCCAGGACGACGGCATCTACGGCGGCCCCCTGCGGCAAAGCGCCGGTGCCGCCGAGGCCATGCGCGAGAAGGTCGCCGCCGCCGTGGCCGCTGGCGTGGTGGCTGCGCCTTCGGAGGAGCAGTGGGCGATGATCCTCGGCCGCGCGCCGGTCACCCGCATCTTCGCCGGGGCCGGTTCCGGCAAGTCCACCACCCTCGTGCTGCGGGTGGTGTTCATGCTCTGCCACCTGGGCATCGAGCCCGGCAAGCTCACCGTCATCTCCTTTACCAACGCTTCCTGTGCGCAGCTGCGCGACCAGCTGCAGCGGGTGCTCGGCTTCTGGGAATTCGCTTTCGACGCCGCCCAGGCGCGGCAGTGCGTGCGCACCTTCCATTCGGCCATGGGCGTGCTGGCCAAGGCGGCCCTGGGCAACCCCGCCTGGTTCGAGCAACTGGACGACCGCGACCCCTGCGCCGAGCCGGACAACCCCCTCGCCGCCGGCCGCTTGCGCCCGGCCCAGCAGCGCCTGCTGGAAGAGGCCTACCAGGCCTGCTACGCCGCCGATGCCGGGTTCCGCCAGCGGGTGCACCGCCTGCTGGGGCTGGCCGAACCGGTGGAGGAAGAGGGCGTCGCCATCGGCCAGGCACCCCGTGATGCGTTGCGCCTGGCCGGCGAGCTGACCGCGCTGCCGCTGCCGGAAGCCTTCCATGCCCAGGCCGGGTTCATCGAAAGCATCGGCCTGCGCATCGACCAGCTGCAGCCGGCCAAGCTCAACTGCCCGCCCCAGGAGCGGCTGTTCATCGAAGCCCTGCAGCCCTTCTGGGCGCGCTTCCAGGCGCTGTTGCGCGAGCGCGGCGCGATGACCTTCAACGACGCCTTCGCCGAACTCACCCAGCGGCTGCAGGCCGGCAGCCTCGACGCCGCGCTGCTGGAGCCGCTGACGCACCTGCTGATCGACGAGTTCCAGGACATCTCCCCGCAGATCGTTCAGTGGCTGCAGGCTGTGCACCGCCAGCTGGCGCGCTCGCGCCGGGCGCCGAGCCTGATGGCCATCGGCGACGACTGGCAGTCCATCTACGGCTGGCGCGGCAGCTCCCCCGAACTGTTCATGGATTTCGACCGCCACTTCCCCGGCAAGGGCAAGGCGAAGAAGAGCAAGGTGCTGCTGCTGGAAACCAACTACCGCTCCATCGAAACGGTGGTGCGCGACGGCGAGGCGGTGCTCGGGGGCGTCGCCTTCAAGCAGGAGAAGACCAGTCGCGCGGTGAAGGTCGCCCAGCCGGACGACGGCGTGCGCCTGGTGCAGGGCTTCGACCTGGCCACCGGGCTGCCGAACCTGGTCGCCGACATCCAGGCCCAGTGCCGCCATGTCGAAGAACGTGGCAGCGGCGAGCGCACCGCCGTGCTCCTGCTCGGCCGTCGCAACGAAGCCCTGCGCAGCATCCAGGCGCAACTGGACCCGGCGCTGCCGGTGAAGGCCTACAGCATCCACCGCGCCAAGGGCCTGCAGGCGGAAGTGGCGGTGATAGTCGACGATTGCCTGCCCACGGAGGCGCACCCGCTGCGCAACGCCCTCTATGCCCGCTGCGGATTCTTCCGCAACAGCTACGACCAGGCCATGCGTGACGAGAGCCTGCGTCTGGCCTACGTCGCCATCACCCGGGGCGTTAGCCGCGTGATCTGGTACTGCCGCAAGGCCCAGGGCGCCACCGCCGTATTGGCCGGGCGCGGTCGCTGAACCGTTGAACCTGTAGGGGCGAGCTCTGCGAAAGCTCCTGCAGGGGCGACGTCAGTCGCCAAGCGGTGCGCAGCGCCGCTGCCCTTGTGGGAGCCAATTCATTCGCGATCGGAGCCCCGGATTGAAGTCCGGCTACGGGCTCGCGAAGCGCCTGGCGACGTGGCCCGTCACCGCTCCCTTGGTGGATGAAAAGAGCGTCATCCACCCTACACGGCGGTCTTGCCCGTGCGGTGGCGAGAGCCTTTGTAGGGGCGACTTTAGTCGCCAAGCGGTGCGCAGCGCCGCCGCCCTTGTGGAATTCATTCGCGAAAGGGCGGCCCTGAAACCGCCGCTGCGTCGCCTCAGAACAAGGCTTCGGTGTCGCGGATGAGCACGGCGTGGTGGCCGTCTTCGTCTTCGAAGATTTCGTAGAGGAAGTACATCTCGATGGCGCCCTCGGGGGTGTTCACGGCTACCTGGTCGCCGGCTTCGGCGGTGAAGTAGGCGCGGCTGGCGGGGGCGGCGATGCATTCGATCAGGGCACTGAAGAACTGCGCGGGGTCGCTGTCGTCGTAGTACTCCTCGCGCTCGCTGTCGCTCCATTCGGCGGGGGGCTGGAAAGTGCCGGTGATCAGTACACGGGCATCACCGAGGTCTTCTTCATCGGCGTCGGCATCGTCGGGGTCGGCGCGATAGAGCGTGGCTTCGAGTGCGTCGGGGCTGCCCAGCACGGCCTGGCGGGAGGTGAAGCGGCGCTGCGGGTCGAGGGCGACGGCCTGGCAGATCTGGACCCAGGTAGGGTCGCTGGCGAGTTCTTGGGTGGACACGGCGGTCTCCGCTGGGGGCTGAAAGCCGGCAGTTTCCGGGACGCGGGCGACGCTGGCAATGGGCGGCAGACGGAGCGGGGCGGTTCAGGCCTGGCCGTCGCTGGGGCCGATCAGTTGCGCGACCGTGGCGATCACGGCGTTGATGTCGAAGGGCTTGTCGAAGACGGCGGCGAACAGGTCGCTGCGGTCGCGGCCGACGCTGCCTTGGGCACCGCTCATGAGGATGATCGGCAGATCGGGGGATTGCGTGCGCGCGCGGATCGCCTGGGCGAACTCCAGGCCGTCCATGATCGGCATCATGAAGTCGGTGATGACCAGGGACGGGCGCTCGCGATCGAGAACTTCCAGCCCCCTGCGGCCGTTGCCGGCCTTGACCACCATGTAGCCTTCGTCCTCCAGCGCAAAGGCCAGGATATCTGCAATCAGATACTCGTCATCGACTACCAGGATCGTTGTCATTAGGCACTGACCAGTTGGCGTGTTTCAGTTGCCGGGATTGGGCGTTGCCGCCCCCGACATGACTGCCGTCGCATGCTTGAAGGCCTTGTCGAGGTTGATTCCATGGTCGTGGATAACGACCTCCAGCAGGGAGGGGTCGTAACGGCTGTCCCTCATCTTGAGAATGGACAGCAGGCGTTTCAGTTCAGAGTTCATTTCCACGTAGCGCATCAGCACCAGGTTGTCGACGATGCTCGACAGCTCCGGCGCCGGGGCGTTGATGTCGGCACTGTACAGGTCGCGCATCTCCCAGGTGGCGAGGACGGTGACGCCGAGGGCGCGCAGCTCGTTCATCAGGGCGCTGAAGAACTCCACCAGGCGCGACTGGTTGCTGGCGACGCGGGCCATGCCGCCGAGGCTGTCGATGTGCACGCGCTTGATGCCTTTCTCGACCACGGTCTTGATCAGCCGCGCGCCGAGGCCGTCGAGCAGGCCTTCGGTGGTGGGTTGCCACTTCAGGTGCAGGGCGCCGCTGTCTTCCAGGGGCTGCAGGTCGATGCCGATGCTGCGTGCCTTGATGCGCAGGCGCTCGGGGGACTCGTAGAAACCGAAGTGCAGGCCGGGCTCCTCGGGGGTGGACTGGGCGAGAAAGCTGATGCCGAGGCTGGTCTTGCCGACGCCGGCGGGGCCCATCACCAGGGTGACGGACGAGCGTGCCAGGCCACCGTCGATCAGCGCGTCGAGGCCGCCGATGCCGCTGGGGATGCGCTGCAGGTCGGCGCTGTCGGGGCGCGTGGGGCGGCTGTAGAGGGTTTCCAGGCGCGGGTAGACGACCAGGCCGTCGTCGGTGATCTCGCACTCGTGCAGGCCGGACAGCGCACCGCTGCCACGGGTCTTGCGCAGCTGGATGCGGCGCACCGAGCGGGCACCGAACAGCTCTTCGCCCAGTTCGATGACGCCATCGACCATGGTGTGCTCGGGGCTGCCGTCGTCGAGGCGGGCGCTGGTGAGGAACAGCACGGTGCAGCCGGCGAAGGCGGCGTGGCCCTGCAGCTCACCGATGAATTTCTTGGTATCCAGCGGCGTATCCGCCTTGGAGCGGGCGTTGAGCAGGCCGTCGACGATCAGCACCGTGGCCTTCTGCCGGCTGATCTCGCGGCGCAGCAGCTTGACCACCTCGTCCAGGCCTTCGTTCTCCAGCGTGTCGAAGGCGCTGACGAACTGGATCTGCGCGCCGATCTGCGAGGCGTCGAAGAAGCTCAGGGTGGAGAGGAACTGGAACAGTCGCTCGTGGGTTTCGGCCAGCAGCGTGGCGACCAGCACACGCCCGCCGTCGCGCACGTGGTTGAAGGCGATCTGGTTGGCGAGGATGGTCTTGCCCGATCCGGGACGGCCCTGGACGATGTAGGACGCACCGGCAACCAAGCCACCCTTCAACAGGGCATCCAGCCCTTCGATGCCGCTTTGAAGGCGTTTTAGCTGTTCCAAGTTCTGGCCTGCCTCATCTGGATGTTCGCTTGAGAGGGCCGACGTGCCTGCTCTTGAGCCTGGCTGGCCGGCACTGCGCATTGCGTCCGGTCATGGGCGGGTCGGCCTTGATCCCGGGGATTCTACGCTGCCGGGTCACTATCAGCGATAGAGTCGTGCCTTCTGAAGTAGTTCCTGTGCGCGGCGGCACCTTTCAGGGGGCCTGGTAGAGCAGCGCCGGCAGGCAGAGGGTCATGGTGGTACCGCGCCCCGGTTCGCTGTCCACGCGGATGGTGCCGCCGTGCTGGCGCACAAAGCCGTAGGCCTGGCTCAGGCCCAGGCCGGTGCCCTTGCCCAGCCCCTTGGTGGTGAAGAAGGGCTCGAAGATGCGCGGCAGCACGTCCGGCGGGATGCCGCTGCCGCTGTCGCGCACCGAGATGATCAGGAATTCGCCGGTCAGCTCGTCCCACTCGCCGGTCAGGGTGCGGTTCTCCGCGCGCAGCACGATGCTGCCGTCCTGCTCCATGGCGTCGCGGGCATTGAAGATGAGGTTGAGCAGGGTCATCTCCAACTGGCTCGGGTCCACCAGGATCGGATGCAGTGGCGGGCACAGCTGCAGCTCCAGGGTCATGCCCTTGGGCAGCGCCTGGCTGAAGAACATCTGCGCCGAATGCAGGGTGTTTTCCAGCTGCACCACTTGCTGCTGCTGGTCGCGCTGGCGGGCGAAGGAGAGCAGGTGCTGGGTCAGGTGGCTGCCGCGCAGGCCGGCCTCGTGGATGCTGCCGAGCAGTTCCTTGATGCGCTTGGGGTCCTGGGTGCGACCGGCCAGCGCCGAGGCGCCGATGATCACCGTGAGCAGGTTGTTGAAGTCGTGGGCCATGCCGCCGGTGAGCTGGCCCAGGGCTTCCAGCTTCTGCGCCTGGAACAGCTGCGCGCGCAGGCCTTGCAGGTGCAGCTCGGACTCGTGGCGTTCGGTCATGTCGCGGGTGATCTTGGCCAGGCCGATGATCCGCCCGTCGTGGTCGCGCACCACATCCATCACCGCCAGGGCCCAGAAGCGCGTGCCGTCACGGCGCACCCGCCAGCCTTCGTCCTGGGCGCGCCCGGTATTGAGTGCGGTGGCGATCAGGTGGGCGGGGCGGTTGGCGGCGCGGTCTTCCTCGGTGAAGAACATCGACAGGTGCTGGCCGATGGCTTCCTCGGCGCTGTAGCCCTTGATCCGCTCCGCGCCGGCGTTCCAGCTGATGATCTCGCCCTCGGGCGAGAGCATGTACAGGGCGTAGTCGACCACGGCGTTGACCAGCAGCTCGTAGCCTTGCTCGTTCAGCCTGTGGATGGGCTTGGGGGTGTTCGGGTCCATTGGCACCTGCTTGGGCGGGGAACCGGGTAGGGACTGGCAGTGTACGTCTTCCCGGACGGCGCGCGCACCGTCCGGTAGCGGTGCCGAGATCACCCCGGAATCTTCAGCCCACGGGCCACCGCTGGGCGGGCGAGGAAGGCCTCCAGTACGCGGGTGACGTTGGCGAAACCGTCGATGCCCACCAGCTCGCCGGCCTCGTAGAAGCCGATCAGGTTGCGCACCCAGGGGAAGGTGGCGATGTCGGCGATACCGTAGTCGTCCTGGATCCAGTCACGCCCTTGCAGGCGGCGGTCGAGCACGCCGAGCAAACGCTTGGATTCGGCGACGTAGCGGTCGCGCGGGCGCTTGTCCTCGTAGTCCTTGCCGGCGAATTTATTGAAGAAGCCGAGCTGGCCGAACATCGGGCCGATGCCGCCCATCTGGAACATCAGCCACTGGATGGCCTCGTAGCGCCCGGCGGCGTCATCGGGAATCAGGCGCCCGCTCTTCTCTGCCAGGTACAGCAGGATGGCGCCGGACTCGAACAGCGCCAGGGGCTGCCCACCGGGGCCGTCCGGGTCGAGGATGGCGGGAATCTTGTTGTTGGGGTTGAGGGAGAGGAACTCGGAGGACAGCTGGTCATTGGTGTCGAAACTGACCTTGTGCGCCTCATAGGGCAGGCCGATTTCCTCGAGCATGATCGACACCTTCACGCCGTTGGGCGTGGGCAGCGAGTAGAGCTGCAGCCGGTCGGGATGCTGGGCGGGCCACTTGTGGGTGATGGGGAAGGAGGAAAGGTCGGTCATGGGGAGTCCTGTCGAATGGCTGCGGGACGAGCAGACAGCATGGCTGGGTCGCGGCGCTTGTCCAGTGGCGACAGCCATGACCCGGCGGGATCGCGGGCCGCATCACGGATGTCGGGGGTTCCATCTCGACCACTGGCGCCGCGTGCCGTTCAGTCACCCGGCTCGACCCGCAGGATGGCGTAGAGCGCAGCGAACCTCATCATCCCGAGCGCCCAGGGAGAGACCCGCCGAGACCCGGGAGCGGCAGGGCCCGGTTCCCGGGCCATCGCGAATGAATCCGCTCCCACAGGGTGGGCAAGGCGCTTCAACCACCCAGCAGGAAGTTGCCCCGTGCAGGCTGGCCGGTACCGTCGAGCATCGGCACCTGGGAGTCGTCCTTGAGGTTGACCCCGGAGAGCTGACGGCGGCTGGCTTCGCGCATCAGGTAGAGGAGGCGGTGGGCGGCGAGGCCGTAGGAGAGGCCTTCCAGGCGCACGTTGGAGATGCAGTTGCGGCTGGCGTCGGTGAGGCCGACCCGGGGCGCCCAGGTGAAGTACAGGCCGAGGCTGTCCGGGGAGCTGAGGCCGGGGCGCTCGCCGATGAGGATCACCACCATCTTCGCCTTGAGCAGCTCGGCCACTTCGTCCGCCACCGCCACACGGCCTTGTTCCACCAGGGCGATGGGCGCGGTACTCCAGCCGTCCTCCGCCGCCTGCTCCTCGAAGCGTTGCAGGAAGGGCAGGGCGTGGCGCTGCACGGCCAGGGACGACAGGCCATCGGCGATCACCAGGGCCAGGTCGTAGCCGTCGGGATTGGCCTCGGCGTGCTGGCGCAGGCGCTGGGCCGACTCCTCGTCCAGGCGCCGGCCCAGGTCCGGGCGCTGCAGGTAGGTGTGGCGGTCCGCCGCTGCGCTGTGCAGCAGCAGGCTGTCGCGGTTGCGTGTGGCCAGCTCGGCGGCCAGGGCCGCGCGGTCGAAGGGCAGGTGCACGGCGTCGCGGGCCTGGGCGTGGGCGAACTGGAAATCCAGCTGGGCGCCGGTGGGCAGGCTGGTGCCGGCGCGGCCGAGGGCGATGCGCGCCGGGGTGAGGCTGCGCAGTTCACGCCAGGGGTTGTCGAGGGCGGGGCGTTTGTCGTCGCTCATCGGGCTTCCTCAGGTGAGCTGCGCCAGGGCCTGGCGGAAGGCGGGCGGCACCTGCTCGCCCAGGCGCACGCGGCCACCCTGCTGGCTGGCGATGCCCATGCGCTCGAGCCAGGCCTCGAACTCGGGGGCCGGGCGCAGGCCCAGGCTCTGGCGAGCGTAGAGGGCGTCGTGGAAGGAGGTGGTCTGGTAGTTGAGCATCACGTCGTCGGAGCCGGGGATGCCCATGATGAAGTTGATGCCGGCGACGCCGAGCAGGGTCAGCAGCATGTCCATGTCGTCCTGGTCCGCTTCGGCGTGGTTGGTGTAGCAGATGTCGCAACCCATGGGCACGCCGAGGAGCTTGCCGCAGAAGTGGTCCTCCAGCCCGGCGCGGATGATCTGCTTGCCGTTGTAGAGGTACTCCGGGCCGATGAAGCCGACCACGGTATTGACCAGGAAGGGGTCGAAGTGGCGGGCGACGGCATAGGCGCGGGTTTCGCAGGTCTGCTGGTCGACGCCGTGGTGGGCGTTGGCGGAGAGCGCGCTGCCCTGGCCGGTCTCGAAGTACATGAGGTTGTTGCCCAGGCTGCCGCGTTTCAGTGAGAGGCCGGCTTCGTAGCCCTCGCGGAGGATTGCCAGGCTGATGCCGAAGCTGGCGTTAGCCGCCTCGGTGCCGGCGATGGACTGGAACACCAGGTCCAGCGGTACGCCACGGTTGATCGCCTCGATGGAGGTGGTGACGTGGGTGAGCACGCAGGCCTGGGTGGGGATTTCGTAGCGCTGGATGATGGCGTCGAGCATCTCCAGCATGGCGCAGATGGACGACAGGCTGTCGGTGGCCGGGTTGATGCCGAGCATGGCGTCGCCGTTGCCGTAGAGCAGGCCGTCGAGAATGCTCGCGGCGATGCCGGCGGGCTCGTCGGTGGGGTGGTTGGGTTGCAGCCGCGTGGACATGCGCCCGCGCAGGCCCATGGTGTTGCGGAAGCGGGTGACGACGCGGATCTTCTGCGCCACCAGCACCAGGTCCTGCACGCGCATGATCTTCGACACGGCCGCGGCCATCTCCGGCGTCAGCCCGGGTGCCAGGGCGCGTAGCGAATGCTCGTCGGCGACATCGCCGAGCAGCCAGTCGCGCAGGCCGCCGACGGTGAGGTGGCTGACCGGGTCGAAGGCGGCGCGGTTATGGCCGTCGATGATCAGGCGTGTGACTTCGTCCTCCTCGTAGGGGATCAGCGCCTCGTCGAGGAAGTGCTTGAGCGGGATGTCGGCCAGGGCCATCTGCGCGGCCACGCGTTCGCCGTCGCTGCTGGCGGCGACGCCGGCGAGGAAGTCGCCGGAGCGTGCCGGGCTGGCCTTTGCCATGACTTCCTTGAGGCTGTCGAAGCGCCAGGTCTGGCCGCCGACGCTGTGGGAAAAAACTGCCATGTCGATCGTCCTGTCTGTGCCGGCCCCGCCATTGCGGCGGAGCCGGCCTGGGGGCTCAGATGCGGGTCAGCATCGCGTCGGCGGGGGCGCTGGCGCGGTGGTGGGCGGTGAACTGGAACCAGACGAAACCCACGGCCATGATGCCGAGGAAGATCAACCCGATCAGGGTGTTGAACCAGGCCATGGCCACCAGGCAGACGACCGCCAGCAGCAGGGCGATGGCTGGCACCACCGGGTAGCCCGGGGCGCGGAAGGTGCGTTCCAGGTTGGGTTCGCTGGCGCGCAGCTTGAACAGCGCGAGCATGCTGATGATGTACATGACGATGGCGCCGAACACGCTCATGGTGATCATCGCGGCGGTCAGGCTCATGCCCTGCAGGTTGATCAGGCCGTCGCTGTAGATGGCGGCGATGCCGATCACGCCGCCAGCGATGATGGCGCGGTGCGGGGTCTGGAAGCGCGACAGCTTGGCCAGGCCGCGGGGCAGGTAGCCGGCACGGGCGAGGGCGAAGAACTGCCGCGAGTAGCCGAGGATGATGCCGTGGAAGCTGGCCACCAGGCCGAACAGGCCGATCCACACCAGCATGTGCATCCAGCCGGAGTTCTCGCCGACCACGGCTTTCATGGCCTGGGGCAGCGGGTCGTTGATCCCCGACAGCTGGCGCCAGTCGCCGACGCCGCCGGCCATGATCATCACGCCGATGGCGAGGAACACCAGAGTGAGGATGCCGGCCACATAGGCGCGCGGGATGGTGCGTTTCGGGTCCTTGGCTTCCTCGGCGGCCATGGCTGCGCCCTCGATGGCGAGGAAGAACCAGATGGCGAAGGGGATGGCGGCGAAGATGCCGGAGATCGAGGCGCTGCTGAAGGTGTCCGAGCCGGCCCAGCCGTTGAGCACGAAGTTGCTGAAGCTGAAGCCTGGCGCCACCACGCCCATGAACACCAGCAGCTCGGCCACGGCGAGCACGGTGACCACCAGTTCGAAGGTGGCAGCGATGCTGACGCCGAGGATATTCAGGGTCATGAACACGAAGTAGGCACCCACCGCCGCGTGCTTGGGATCGAGCTCGGGGAACTGCACGTTGAGGTAGGCGCCGATGGCCATGGCGATGGCTGGTGGGGCGAAGACGAATTCGATCAGCGTGGCGATGCCGGCGATCAGCCCGCCGCGCTCACCGAAGGCGCGGCTGCTGTAGGCGAAGGGGCCGCCGGCGTGGGGGATGGCGGTGGTCAGTTCGGTGAAGCTGAAGATGAAGCAGGTGTACATGGTCGCCACCAGCAGCGTGGTGACCAGGAAGCCGAGGGTGCCGGCGGCGCCCCAGCCGTAGCTCCAGCCGAAATACTCGCCGGAAATCACCAGGCCGACGGCGATGCCCCAGAGGTGCAGGGTGCCGAGGGTGGGCTTGAGTTGATTAGTGGTTGTCATGCGCGTCTCCGGAGGTTGCCTTGAGGGAAGTGGGGCGACGGATCGGAGAGGCGGGAGGCGGCGCGTGGCCCGAGCGGGCACGGACCACCGACTGCGGGCAGCAGCGAGGCGTGATGCACATGGTGTTCACCGTTTCTTGTTGTTGTAGTCGGATGGAGCCGGGGTGGAGCGGACCGGGCGCCGCCTGATCGGTGCCCGGTCCTGGTTTTTCACTTACAAGGGGCCTCTCCTGGCCTGGACCTGCGAGGCTCGCGGCAGGTCAGGAGAGCCTTTTCTAGAAGAAGCCGAGAGGGTTGATGTCGTAGCTCACCAGCAGGTTCTTGGTCTGCTGGTAGTGGTCGAGCATCATCTTGTGGGTYTCGCGGCCGACGCCGGACTTCTTGTARCCACCGAASGCGGCGTGGGCCGGGTACAGGTGGTAGCAGTTGGTCCAKACGCGGCCAGCCTTGATGCCACGGCCCATGCGGTAGGCGCGGTTGATGTCGCGGGTCCACAGGCCGGCGCCSAGGCCGAACTCGGTGTCGTTGGCGATGGCCAGGGCTTCCGCCTCGTCCTTGAAGGTGGTGACGCCCACCACCGGGCCGAAGATCTCCTCCTGGAACACGCGCATCTTGTTGTKGCCCTTCAGCAGGGTCGGCTGGATGTAGTAGCCGSTGGAMAGGTYRCCKYCSAGSYKCTCGRMRSCGCCRCCGGYGAGSAKYTCRGCRCCTTCCTGCTGGGCGATRTCGAGGTAGCTGAGGATCTTGTCGTACTGCTGCTCGGAGGCCTGGGCGCCGACCATGGTGTCGGTGTCCAGCGGGTCGCCRCGCTTGATSGCCTTSAYCTTCTTCATCACCTCGRCCATGAAKGSCKSGWAGATSGAYTCCTGCACCAGSGCSCGSGACGGGCAGGTGCACACYTCGCCCTGGTTGAAGAAGGCCAGCACCAGGCCYTCGGCGGCCTTCTCGATGAAGGCCGGCTCGGCCTGCATGATGTCYKCGAAGWAGATGTTCGGGCTCTTGCCGCCCAGCTCSACGGTGGASGGRATGATGTTSKYSGCSGCGCAMTKSAKGATGTGCGMGCCCACCGGGGTGGAGCCGGTGAAGGCGATCTTGGCGATGCGCTTGCTGGTGGCCAGSGCYTNGCCCNGCTTCCTTGCCGAAGCCCTGKACSAYGTTGAGCACGCCSGGYGGCAGCAGGTCGCCGATSAKCTCSRSCAGCACSMTGATSSMCAGCGGGGTCTGCTCKGCGGGCTTGAGCACCACGCAGTTGCCGGCGGCCAGGGCCGGGGCCAGCTTCCAKGCGGCCATCAGCAGCGGGAAGTTCCACGGGATGATCTGCCCGACCACGCCCAGCGGCTCGTGGAAGTGGTAGGCGGCGGTGTGTTCGTTGATCTCGGCGGCGGAGCCTTCCTGGGCGCGGATGCAGCCGGCGAAGTAGCGGAAGTGGTCGGCGGCCAGGGGCACGTCGGCGTTCAGCGTCTCGCGCACGGCCTTGCCGTTGTCCCAGGTCTCGGTGACGGCGAGCACTTCCAGGTTGGCTTCGATGCGGTCGGCGATCTTCAGCAGGATCAGCGCGCGGTCCTGCACCGAGGTGCGGCCCCAGGCGTCGGCGGCGGCGTGGGCGGCGTCCAGCGCGCGATCGATGTCGGCGGCGTCGGAGCGGGGGAATTCGGCGATCACCTCGCCATTCACGGGCGAGGTATTGGTGAAGTACTGCCCGGCCAGCGGCGCGACGAACTCGCCGTTGATGAAGTTGCCGTAGCGCGGCTTGAAGGTGACGACGGCGCCAGGGGTACCCGGTTGCGCATAGATCATGACGATGGCCTCTCTTGTCGGAGCCTGGCGCTGGAGTGGCCAGGTGATGGGCCGATCTTAGTCAGCGCCCCGGAGCCCCCGGAATGCCCCCATGGAAGCGATGCCTTACTCATTTGGTAGTAGATGCGGCGGACGGTTCGAGGCCTCTGCCATCGGCGTTACGGCGGGTTCACCGAGAACGGGACGCGTAGGTCGGGTGCAACCCGACACCCCCGCGCACGGGCCATCGCGGGTTTCACCCGCCCTACATCAAGGCTCAGCCCTGCTCGGGGCGGTAACCCAGGCGCAGGCCGCCCCAGTGGCGGCCACGGATGAAGATCGGTACCGAGAGGTCGTGCATCAGCTCGCCGGTGTCGCGGGTGTAGGTCTGCAGCAGTAATGGCTTCTGGTGGCTGCCGCAGCGGATGCCGGTGCGGTCGCCGAACTTGCGCTTGCTGCGGCTGCGCAGCATGTCCACCTGGGCATCGCCGGTGGGCGCATGGGCGAAGGCCTGGTTATGGGTGGGCACGTAGCCTTCGGCGGTACAGGCGATGGCGAAGACCAGGCCCTCGTGGCGCTTGAGCAACGGCTCCTGGATGGCCGGCAACACCTGGTCGGCGTAGCCGTCGAAGCGGGTGCGGAACTTGGTCGGCGCGGTGTTGGGCACCACCTGGTAGTGGCGGTCGAAGAGGTCCTCCAGCCCCACCCTGCCCTGCTCGATATCCGCTTCGAAGCGCCGGGCGATCTGCTCGGCGCCCTCGCGCGCCAGGTCGTAGACGCGCTGGTGGTAGTCATCCAGCCCCACCTCGGCGAGGCGCTCGCTGATGGTCTCCGCCTGGCCCTCCAGCTGCACCGCCGCCTCGGCCAGGCGCTGGGTCTGCTGGTCGCTGATGCCCAGGTCGCTGCGCACCTGGTCGACTGCGGCGAACAGGCTGGTGAGCTGCTCGCGGTTGGTGTCGGCGCCGCTGGCGATGGCGCCGATCTGCGCCTCCACGCCCACCGCCAGGCCGGCGATGCTTTCCAGGTGCTGGCCGGTCAGCTCCACCTGGGCCACGCCCTCGTCCAGCTCGGTGGAGAGGTGTTCGATCTGCGCCACCACCTCGGCGGTCTGGCGCTGGATGTCGGCGACCATCTGCCCCACTTCCTCGGTGGCGCTGGCGGTGCGCCCGGCCAGGCCGCGCACCTCGTCGGCGACCACGGCGAAGCCGCGCCCGTGCTCCCCGGCCCGCGCCGCCTCGATGGCGGCATTGAGGGCCAGCAGGTTGGTCTGGCTGGCGACCGACTGGATCACCGAGGTCACCCGCTGGATCTCCTCGCTGCGCTGGCTGAGGGTGGCGATCAGCTCGCGGCTGTCACGGGCGCGGGTGTTGAGGGCATGCATGCGCGTGATGGCGCTGCGCAACACCTCGCGCCCGGCCTCGCTGCTCTGCCGCGCCTCGCGGGCGGAAGCCTGGGCCTCGTGGCTGAGGCGGGTGGTGGTCTCTTCGGTATCGATCATCACCTCGGCGCTGGCGACGATGCGCGCGGCGGCGTCCAGTTGCGACTCCAGGCGCTCGCCCAGCTGCTTCACCGAATAGGCCACGCCGGCGGCGGACAGCGCATTGTGGCTGGTGGTGAAGGACAGCTCGCGGGTCAGTCGGGCGATGTCCGTGCCCATCTGCTGCGGCGCCTCGACAGGCGCCCGGCGCCACAACAACGGCAGCCAACAGGCCGCGATCAGGCCCAGGAGCGCGACGGGCCAGGGCAACCCGGCCAGGTGGACGGCCAGCAGCAGGAGGGCGGCAAGCAGGGATTGAGCGCAGGCGAGCGCGACGGGCAGGCGGGACGACGACATCGGAGCACCTCGTGCAGCACCGGCCGATGACGCCTCCCCGGCAGGGGTGGAGGCCGGCAGTGTCTTTTGATAAGTGCCCGCATTAAATCCCTCCACCGCGGGGCTGCACAGCCTGGCCGCCTAGCCATTTAGTCTTAGTACGACCTGGCGAAAGGCGTGGCATGGACCTGGCCATGGGGAGTAGCGCGGCGTTGCTCCGCGCAGGTGCAACGGCCGCTCCGGCCTGGCGGGACGGCCGGCCGCCAGGCCAGGCGGCCGGCCGACACCATCAGTGGGTCACGACCTCGGCGGGCTCGCGGCGCTTCAGGTAGTTGTCGAAGAGCTGGTTGGCATTGCCCAGGGACATCAGGTGCGCGTAGATCCAGCCGAGGAAGCCGCTGTGGTGCAGGTCCAGCACCTGCTCGTCCGCCAGCGCCAGGAACTTCTCCTCATCCACCGCCAGGAAATCGCTGAGCACGAAGCTCTCGCCGCTGGTATGGGACAGCTTGATGGCACGTGGACTGAGCAGGTCGAGGGCGTGCAGCTTCTCGACGAAGGTGCGGGTCCGCTCCATCTCTGCGGTGAAGTTCTGCAGGAACTGGATCATCTCGTCGAGGTAGTCACTGTTCTGCCCCTGCGCGTCGAACAGGTCCTTGCCCTGCTCTTCGCTCCAGCCGCTGAACGCCGCGTCAAAGCAGACGGTGAAGTGGCTGGCTTCGTCTTGGGCCAGCACAAAGGGATAGCGGCGGATGAACGCCGGGATGTAGGTGTTGGCCTGCCAGCGCTGCTCGGCGTCGAGGTAGCCGTTGTGCCCCTCCTTCAGCCCCAGCAGCGCGATCGGCGTGGCCTGGCTGCCCTCGCCGATGAACACCAGCGGGTAATGGCGCGCCGCCTGGAAGAACTCCAGGCCAGCGACCGGCACCAGGTGGGTGGACGCGGCGAAGTCGCAGTTCTCCGACTGCTGCAGCTTGAGCGCCTGGTGCTGCTCGCGGTTGAGGGCCTGGATATCCTTGTAAAGCAACAGCGTGGTCATCTTGGTTCTCCGTTCTATCGATTGAGGGGTCAACGCAGGACAATCTGGGCCAGCACCTGTCCGCTGTCCTGGTCCGGCACCACATCCTTGAGCGTGTTCGCCGCGACCAGGCTCAGGCTCAGGTGCCGGCCCCAGTTGAAGTTGAGGCCGACACCCACGCTCTGCAGGTCGATGTCGGCGATGCCGAGCTCCATGGCCCGGCCGTAGTCGAAGAAGACGAAGGGCTGCCAGCGTTCGCTTGGCCGCCACCAGGCCTCCAGGTTCAGCGTCGCCCCCTGGGGCGAGGAGATCACCCCGGGATCGTAGCCCCGGACGCTGCTGATGCCGCCGAACTGGTAGAACAGCGACGCCGGCAGCGCCTGGGTGTCACTGGCGAACTGCCAGCCGAACCGCCCCACCAGCTCGTACTGCTCGCCCAGCGCACGGGACAGGTAGCCCTGCCCGTTGAGCAGGCCATAGCTGCCGCCGTCGCCGCTCACGGCGTTATCCACCTGCGCCTGGCGCACGCGCTGTTCGTAGCGCAGGTACCAGGGCGCGGAGCGGTACTCCACCTGGCCGCGCAGGAAGCCTTCCCGGGTATCCACCTCGCTCAGGGTGAAGCCCTCGATGGTGTTCTCGGAGCGCTGCTGGTTGTAGCCGACGCCCCCCTGCAGGACCCAGTGCTCGTCCAGCCACCAGGGCTGGTCGAAGCCCAGCGTCCAGGTCCTGGACTCACCCTCGATGTTCAGCGACGCCAGCGGGCCTTCCTCGACCGTCATGCTGTTGCCGCCGACCTCGCCATAGGCGACACCGTTCCAGCGATTGACCGGGCGGCTGTAGCGCACGCTGCCGTACTGCGACCCGGAGGTCGCCACCAGCAACAGGTTGAGGGCGTCGGCGGCCCCGGTCGGCGAGAACCAGGTCAGGCTGCCGCCGTACTGCTCGCGGCCGGTGCCCTCGTTCCCGTAGTTGTTGGCGAACAGGCTCCATTGCAGGCTGTCGGGCTCGAAGGCCTCCAGCTCGACTGCTGTGGTGCCGAACCGTGCGCCCGGCGCCAGGCTGGCCGTCACCTGAGGGCCGGGCGTGGTCGCGTTGAAGCGCTGGATGGCATTCATCAGGGCCGGGCTGTCCAGGGTCGTGCCCGGTTCGACGTGCAGGCGCCGATCATAGAATGCATCGTCAACCCGGCGCGGGCCGCCCTTCCAGGAAACCTGGTCGACCTTGGCCTCCACCAGCACGATGCGCAGTTGGCCGCCCTCCAGGTCCTGCGCAGGGATCAAGGCGCGGGCCGTCAGTTGTCCGCGCGCCTCGTACAGCTCGTTGATCGCCCTGAGCAGGCGGTTCAGGTCCTCGAAGCCGATCTCGCGCCCGACATAGTGCCGCGCCATGGCCTCCAGTTGCTCCCGCGGCAGGTACTCGGAGGCGTTGAAGCCGATGCCGGAGAGGACAAAGCGTTCCCCACCCTCCGGCAGCCGCTGGTCCTCCGGTTCTTCGCCGCGCAACGCCGGCATCTGGGTGCGCCGTGCGCGCTCCTCGATACGCCGTTGCTGCTGGATCTGCTCGATTTGCTCGCGCTGCAGGTTGGGGTTCACCAACCCCGGCACCTGCGGCGCGATGGTTTCGGCCAGGGCCGGCAGCGGCCCGGCGGCCAGGCTCGTCAGCACCAGCCAGGAACAGCGACGGGTCATGCTTACAACGCCCAATGTGCCACCTCATTTCCTTCCAGCCGCTCATCGGCTACATCGATGTTGATACGGGTATCCAGGGGGACCTGGCTCCAGCTCGGCGCCCAGGCGGTGACCACCGCGCCCCGCAGGCGGGCGGCTTCCAGCAGGGACGCAAGGCGTACCAGGGTGAGCCCGGACGACAGGTGCTGCTCGGCATAGCGGGCCGCCGTGATGCCCTCGTAGGGCACCCCTTCGCCCTCGTGGCTCGCGCTGAAGTTGGGGACGACCACCTGGTGGGTCAGCTTGCGGTGCAGGACATAGGCATTGGTGCTCGACAGCAGGCTGTCCTGCTTCAGGCTGAACGCCTTGTCCAGTTCGTACAGCTGGATATCGGCGTCCGCCATGTAGCTCGGGCTGGCGTTGTCCATGCGTACCCGGGCCAGGGGCGTGCGCAGCTCCAGGCGCTCGACGCCGCGTGCATCGCGCAAATCGACCCGGGCCGCCGTGGTGTCGATCAGCGCATCGGCCACATGCAGCCGCGGCGCCACGATGTCGGCGGCCTCCAGGCGCAATGCCAGCGTCTGCGCCACCTGGCCATCGCCGCTGCCCTCGGCCCAGAGGTCGAGCTGGCCGCTCCCGGTATGCCGCCCATAGAGCTGGCTGTCCCGTGCATGCAGATCCAGTCGCTGGCCGATCCCCGCGTCCGCCACGCGAACGAGGTCGCCGGCCCACAGGCTGAGGCTCGGTGCCTCGGCCCGCTGCAGATGGATGCTGGAGGCGACTACCGCGCCGCCTCTCACCCCGGCGCGCAGCACGGCCCCCTGTTCGGCGACCAGTTGGGTGCCGCGGATGTCCAGCAGGCCGTCCAGCAGGGCCTGCCCCTTGGCCAGCAGATGCTCGAAGGCGATGCCCGCGTCAGCCGACCAGCGCTGGTCGCCGCCACTGCGGCTGGTGGCCACACGGATCAGGCCACGGGACAGCAGGTCCACGGAACGGGCCGCCACCAGGTCGCCCAGCAGCAGGCTCGCGCCTTCGGCCTGGATGCGCCCGTTGCGGCTTTCCACCTCGGCCACCGCGATGTCGCCAGCCGCCGCCAGGACGATGTCGCCCGCGATCGAGCGGCCTTCATGCAGGCCGGTGGAGGTGATGCGACTGACGCGTACGTCGCCCTTGTCCGCCTTGAGCAGGACGTTGCCGCCCGCCTCGACGAACTGGTCGATATGGATCGCCCCGCCCGAGTTGATGGTGACGTCGCGCCCCGCCCGCACGCCCTGCAGCGCGACCGTACCGGCAATGTCGAAGCGCAGGTCGCGACCGGCTTCGGCGACGCCGTTGAGGTCCAGGTCACCGCCCACGCCAACCACCAGGTCGCGCCCGGCCTTCAGCGAGTAGGTGCCGCCGAACAGCACGGTGGGCAGGCTCAGGTCACCGCCGGCGATGACGCCGATGTCCCGCTTCGCCTCCACCACAAGCCCGAACACGTTGCCGTGGCCCTGGCGGGCGTCGCCGCTGGCCTGCAGGAAGACGTCCTCCCCGAGGCTCGCGACCCGGCCGAAGCGCAGGTTGCGGCCCAGCATGCGCAGCTCCAGTTGCGCCTCGGCGTTGCCGCCGAGCACATCGCCGTCCGCCTGCACCAGCAGGTTGCCGCCGCTCGCGAGGTGAGTCGCGACCAGGCTTTGCGGATCGCTCGGGTCCACGCCCTGGCCGAACCGCACGTTGCCCAGGCTGCCGGCCGCAGTCACCAGGCTCATGTCGCCGCCGCTGCGCCCCTGGTTCAGCACCAGGTCGCCACGGGTGGAAACCCTGAACAGGCCGGCTGCGCTGGCGCGCCCGAGTTCCACGCTGGCGGCGCTCAGCTCCAACCCCTGCTGCCGGCTGTGCAGGTCATCCACGGCGAGGTGACGCGCCGCCTCCAGGCGGACCGCGCCGGTGGCGCTCTCCAGCCGGCCGAAATCGCCGCTGCCGATAGCGGCCGTCAGGTCGCCCTGCACCTCGGCAACATCGCCCTGCCAGTCGCCCAGGCCCTCGAGTTGCAGGGTGCGCGCCACGGCCAGCGAGCCGAAGCGCAGGCTGCCCGCGCTTCCGCCATGCAGCAGCGCGGCATGGCCGGCGACACGGGCCTGCTCCAGCAGCAGGTCGTGGTCGACGCGCACCTGGAGGTCACCCTCGATGTCCATCTCGCCAAGCCGCGATGCATTGCCGGCCTGCACTCGCGCCCCCTTGGCCTGCAACCGCTGCAGGGCCAGGTCGCCAGTCAGCTCGATGGCGGTGTCCTCGCCGGTACTGAGGTTGCCGAGCCGTGCAGAGGTGCCGCGCAGTTGCAGACGCCCGCCGGCATCCAGGTCGCCGAGCAGCAGTGCGTCGTGCAGCGTCATGTCCACCGCTCCGCCGACCTTGGCGCTGCCGATCTCGCTGCGGCCTGCAGCCAGGGTCCAGCCGCCAGTGGCGTCCAGGCGTTCGAGATCGAGGGCGCCGGCCAGGGTCTGCCTGACCTGCCCGTTGACGCTGGCGCTGCCGAGCCGCGCCGAGGCGGCCTCCAGCGTCCAGTCGCCGCCGGCCAGCAGCGCCTGTTGGTCCAGCGCGCCGCTCAGCACCTGCTGCACAGCGCCCCGTACATCCGCACGGGTGACCTGGGCGTCGGTGCCACGCAGGTTCCAGCCTTGCCCCGCCTCCAGGCTGCCGAGTCGCAGGCCGTCGCGCAGGGTCATGTCCACCGCTCCGCCGACCTTGGCGCTGCCGATCTCGCTGCGGCCTGCATCCAGGGTCCATCCGCCAGTGGCGTCCAGGCGTTCGAGATCGAGGGCGCCGGCCAGGGTCTGCCTGACCTGCCCGGTGACGCTGGCGCTGCCGAGACGCGCCGAGGCGGCCTCCAGCGTCCAGCCGCCGCCGGCCAGCAGCGCCTGTTGGTCCAGCGCGCCGCTCAGCACCTGCTGCACCGCGCCCCGTACATCCGCACGGGTGACCTGGGCGTCGGTGCCACGCAGGTTCCAGCCCTGCCCTGCCTCCAGGCTGCCGAATCGCAGGCCGTCGCGCAGGGTCATGTCCACCGCTCCGCCGACCTTGGCGCTGCCGATCTCGCTGCGGCCCGCATCCAGGGTCCAGCCGCCAGTGGCGTCCAGGCGTTCGAGGTCGAGGGCGCCAGCCAGGGTCTGCCTGACCTGCCCGTTGACGCTGGCGCTGCCGAGACGCACCGAGGCGGCCTCCAGCGTCCAGCCGCCGCCAACGTACAAAGCGTCTGCCTGCAGGTCGCCATCATGGGACTGCACCAGCGCACCACCGAACGTCGCGGCCCCGAGGGTCGCGGACGCACTGTGCAGGTCGCCGGTGCCGGCGACGTCCAGTTCGTCGATGCGCAGTTGCCCGGCCAGCTGGGCCCGGAGGCCGCCGAGGTGGCTGCGCAGGGTGTCGATGCCAAGCGCGTCGCCCGCCAGGTCCAGGTCCCGCTGGGCGCTCAGCGCACCCAGTTCGACCCGGCCATTGCCGCGCAGCTGGACGCCGTCGCCACTGCTCACCCGATCGAGCTTCAGGTTGCCCAGGGAACGCAGCCACTGACCTGCACCGCTGTCCAGGCTGCCGCCCTGGATGCCGGCCGCCAGGGCCAGGTACAGCGCCCCGGTGGCGCTGTCCACCTCGAGGCGCCGGGCCGCCAGCTCGATGCCCTGGGCCTGCGAGCCGATGTCGCCAAGGGCGGAGAGCCGCAGCACGCCGTCGGCCTGCCAGCGGCTGCCAGCGGCGAGCCCGGCCAGGCTGGCGGCCTGGATATTCAGGTCGCCGCTTGCGATGGTCACATCGCCCAGCCGCACGTCGCCGCCACTGGTGAGGCTCATGCCGTGGCGGGCCTGCAGGCTGGCACCATCGACCGTCGACCAGCCACCGGCGATGTCCGCCACCAGGCCGCCGAGTTGCCACTGGCCACCCTGGTGCAACTCGCCGACCTGAGCCAGGTCGAGCGTGCCGTCCACGCTCAGGGTGCCCAGGCGCAATACGCCCGGTTGACTGGCAAGGCCCTGCAAGCCACCGATCCAGGCGTCGCCGTCCAGGTCCAGGTTGATCTGCTGCGAGGCGGAACCGGTGCCCAGTTGCAGCCGCTGCCCGACTGCACCGGTGGTGCCGCTGACCTTGAGATCGATCTGGCCGCCCAACAGGTTCTCGCCCAGCTGGCTGGCCGAACGCAGGTTGCCCAGCACCTGCAGCGACAGGCGCTCGACGCCTGTCAGGCGATCGAGGCTGAGGTCGCCGTGCTGGACCAGGTCCAGCAACCGTGCCCGGGCGGTGAGGTCTCCGGTGACCGCCAGGTTCAGTGCCTGCTTGCCACCGATGGCGCCGCCGGTCGCCTCCAGGGTCACGTCGTGGCCACGGATCACCACCTTGTCGCCATTGGCGCTCTCGATGCTGCCATCGGTCTTCAGGCTGATGCTGCGGCCGTCGAGGGCGAAGACGTTGAAGTCCTGGTCGCCGCCGAGGAACAGGTCGCTCTGGGCCGTGGCGGTCAGGGTGCCACTGGCCTTGACGTTGACATCGTCGCGTTGCGCGACCCGGATCAGCAACGGGTTGCCGGCATCGAACTCGATGTCGTCGCGCTCGGCGGACGCCAAGGCGGCGCGCTGCTCGTTGGTGAGCGAGGCGGTCTTGCTCAGGTCGATGACGATCGCATCCGCCTTGAGGCGACCGATGCGCGAAGCCTCCAGGGTGACATTGCGCCCTTCGATGTTATTGGCCTCGCGTACCACCGAGCTGCCGTCGTCCCGCCGTAGCAGGCTGGCGGCGATGGAGTAGCGCAACTGGTCCTCGCTCCACGTGGCCGTCTGCTCGAGGCTCCTGAGCTCGGCATCCTGCAGCTGATAGGTGAAGTTCGGGTCGTAGGTGGTTCCGCCGTAGGTGGTATGCAGCGCCTGGTAGTCGGCCATGCGCCGGGCCTCCTCGCCGGCGATCCGCTGCTCGCTCCAGCCCAGGCCTGCCAGTTGCTCGCGCTGGCCGGCGCTGAAGGCGGCCTGGCTCGCGTCGAACGCCACCTCGCCCCCCTGGCGCAGGCGCCAGTACTGGGCATAGCGTTGCTGCCCGGCCTTGATCAGGGCGCCGCGCTGCTGCGCCATGGCCTCCTCGGCCGCGCTTCCGGTCAGCCCCATGCTCGTCCAGAGCCGCTGCAGCTCATCGAGCGCGCGGTCGTCGTAGCCCAGCTCGCTGTTGCCGTCATAGAGGTTGCCCGAGGCCACCTTGACCCAGACATCGCCACCGGCCTTGAGCTGATCCAGCCAGAGATCCCCACCCACTTCCTCGAGCTGGATGTCCCCCACCGCGCTGGCGCGCACCAGGCCCTTGGCGCCGTTGCCGGAGTCCAGGCGCAGTGCATGACCGGCGCTGCCGACGCTGCCATGGGTGGAAACCAGCTCAATGGCGTTGCCGGTGACGGTCATCGCGCCGATGCCGAGGATGTCGCCCTGGGCGCTGAGGCCGATGTGCTCGCCACCCGCGCTCAGGCGGCTGAGGTTGACCCCGCCGTTGAGCGCCTTGAGGTCGATGCTGCCGTTGCGACTGGAGGCGCCCAGGCTGCGGGTCGCTTCGACACGCAGGGCCTGCTCGCGGCTGCCGATCGACTGCCCGGCGTCCAGGTCGAGGTCGCGCGCCGCGATCACCAGGTTGTCGCTGTTCTGCTCCAGGGCACCGTCGACCTTGATCGAGGTGCTGCCGCTGAGGTTGTACATCGAGCCGCGCAGGGTGACCGAGCCCTTGGAGATGAGGTCGATCAGCCCGCTTTCGCTGCCGATGAAGCTGATGTCGATGGGCCGGTCGGCCTGCACCGCATAGCGGTTGATCTCCTTGCTGCCCGAGCTGTAGACGCTGGTCTTGGTGGTCCGGTAGATCTGGCACCAGATGAAGTGCGCCTGGCAGTAGCCACCGCTGTATTCGTTGATCTTGACCGGGTCCTTGGTGGTGTAGGTCTCGTTGACGCGGGCGATCTCGCCCTGGCCGATGCCCACCCGGAAGGCCGCCAGCGCCGAGTTGTCCGGATCCTGGTCCGCCAACTGCAATGCGTAGCCCTGCATGATCGCGTTGAGCTGGGCGTCATCGACGAAGCGGTAATTGCGAATCAGGTTCTTGTCGATCCTGTACAGCCCGCTGGTGGAGCCCATGTACTCCGCACCCGGGATCGCCGTGCTCTGCCCCTTGACCGTGTTCTCCCAGGCCAGGGTGCCGTCCCCGGTGGGGATGAAACCCCAGAAGGCATCCCAGTATTCCTGGCGAGTGGTGGTAGTGCTGTCGTCGCGTCCCGTCAGCCAGACATAGGAACGCCCCGCCGTGGTGGTGTAGGTCGCATCGCGTCCGGCGCTGCTGCCCTTGAGGGTCAACGGGCCGTTGCTCCAGCCTTCGTAGCGCTGCACCTGGTCGCCCACGCGGGTATAGACGGTGGACCAGAGGCGCTCGCCACCGATCTGCTGGCCGTTCTCGCCACGCCCCAGGTCGTTGATGCGCAGGGTGCCTTCGACGCCGTTGCCCAGGTCGAGCCCGGCGATTTCCAGGCGACGACTGGTGTTGTTGGTGATGTGCACCTGGCTGAAGCCGTCGAGCACCTTGAGCTGGCCCTTGCCCGTGCTGAGGATGTGCCCGGTCAGCTCCATGTAGCCCCCGCCCACCTGCACCTGGTCCAGCACGATGCTGTTGCTGTCGAAGTCCCAGGCATAGCCGAGCGTGCCGGTGCGCGCATCGGTCTGCACCAGTTGCAGCCGGTTGCCGACCGCCTGCGAGCGCAGGCTGTCGATATTGGCGAAGCGCGACTCGTCGATGGTCACGCGCCAATCCGCCACGCCACTCTGGATCAGGCCGTTGATGTTCAGGTAAAGCGCGTTGATCACCACGTTCTGCCCGGCGACCGTGGCGGAACCGTTGTTGTAGAGGGTGCTGCCGTTGTTGTTGCTGGCCGGGTCTCCACCGATATGCACGAAGGCATTGGGATTGTTGAGGACGAAGTCCTGCCCGGCGCTCAGGCTGAGCTTCTGCGCACGGATATCGGCATTGGCGTAGATGCTGCCGTACTTGGCGCTGAGCTCGATCTCGCCACGCTTGTTCAGCAGGCTGCCGTTCACGTAGATGTCGGCCGCCGGCATGCTCAGGCCGGAGACGTCCTTGGGATTGTCGGCGGGGTTGCGCAGGTTCTGCACCAGGATGCGCGGCGCGGCCGAGTTCTCGGCGACCGTGATGCTGGCGAACGACACCGTGCCGGTGCCGGGCTTGTTGGCACTGCGGATGCTGGTATTGCCGGACATCCTGGCGCCGTTGAACAGCAGCTGGCCGCCGACATGGTCGGGAATCTCCAGGCCCTTCAGGCTGAGGAAGGCCTCGCTGTTGTTGATGATCTCGATCTTCGCGTCGCCCGGTGCATTGAGCTTGCCGCTGCCGATCAGGGCATCGCCCTGGACCAGGATGTTGCCCGGCTTGGCCAGCACCGGGTCGATCTCCAGCAGCCAGATCTTCAGGCCCTGGGGCAGCGTGCCCTCGCCCGAGATGGCACCGGGCTTGTCCACCACCTTGCCGCCGATCTGCTCGTAGAGCCGGGCCAGGGTCTTGTTCAGCAGCGTGCGCTCGGCCTCGAAGGCCGCACGCTCGACGGCGGAGATGCCGTAGTTGGACAGGCGATCGTTCAACTCCTGCAAACGCCGGGTGAGCAGTTGCGAGTACTCGCCCTGGCTCAGGGTCCAGGTGATGCCGTCGCTGGCCTCCTGCATCACCGGCACCACGGTCAGGGTGCCCTGCGTGGAGGCATTGAGGCTGGCCGGGTCCACTTCCTTGCCATCGAGCAGATACTTCAGCCCGCTGATCACCAGCTTGCGCTGGCTGTAGACGCCGGCGTCGAGCTGGCCGTCGATGCGCACCAGGCCCTGCGCCTCGTTGCGCGTGCCGCCACCGGTGATGTCCAGCGATACCTGGCCGACGATCGCCCCCAGCAGGTCCGCTGCGGCCTGTCGATAGAGGTCCCTGCCCACGCCCTTGCCAGAGAGCACGCCCTGGCCCTGGCCGGCATACGCATGGATGTCACCCACGCTGCGCAGGCCGCTGCCGGCCTCCACCTGCAGGTTGCTGCTGCGGATGTATTCCGCCGCCGCTGCGGGGTCCGTCACCACCGGGAAGGCGGTGTTGTTCCACAGGTCGGTGCGTGCGGTGAGTTCGGCACGGTTGACCGCGCCGTCCAGGCCATGGCCGGCCAGCAGGCGCAAGTCGCCGTAGGCGAACAACGCCGCGTTGCCACTCACCTGGGCCAGGTAGTCGGCCTTCACCCGGGCCAGGCTGCTGCCGCTGGCCGCGCCTGCGGCCCCGTAGGTCTTGGCATTGGCGTTGCTGTCGATGGCATAGGCGCCACTGGCGGCGAGCACCAGGTCGCCCACGCTGTAGAGGTCCGACCGCTCACCGATCCGGGCCTCGGCGTTGCTCTTGAGCACATCGATCGACGACTCGGCCCGGGCGATGCTGATCGCGCCGCCGCTGTCGAGTTTCACCCGGTCATAGGCATCGACCCGGTTGAACGCCTGGATCTCCAGCTTCTGCGGATTGCGCCAGTCGCCCTCCACGCGCAGCCGCACATCGTTGCCGACCAGGCTGCGGGTATCCAGGGCAATGGAGGTGAGGCTGCGCGCCGCCGCCGCATCCAGCACGCCGCCGGAGCCGGACTGCACGTTGTAGGCCGTCGCCTGGGGCTTGCTCACCAGCGCGCGTGCGCTCTGGCTGTAGCCCTGGCTCTCGATCCGGGCGCCGTCCAGCAGCAGCGCGCTGGTGGCCAGGTCGAGGTCGTTCTGTGCATGGGCGCCGCTCACTCCGAGCAGTGCCGCGCTGGTGCTGTCGACGAAGCTGTTGAAGCGCGACTGCTGCAGCGCACTGAGCGCCAGGCTGCCGACCTTCATCACGCCGTCCTGGGCACCGCGTGCCCACAGGCTGGCGAGGGTGCGGCTGCTGTCGGCGGTCTTGCCGACGGCGGCGGCGCCACTGACCAGGCCGCCCTGCCCGGCCCGGGCCTCGGCCTGGTTGTCCTGGCTGCCCAGGGCGCTGACCTTGAGGCTGCCCAGGGCGCTTTCGAAATGCCCGGCCACCTCGGCCAGGGTCTGCGACTGGGACAGGGCCTGCGCCACCGTGGCCCCCAGGGCGAGCAAGCCGCCGAGCTTGCCATCGGCATAGGCACGCTGGCGAACGTCGGTCTCGGCGAGGAAGGTCCAGTTGCCGCCCGCCGCGCCACCGAAACGACTGCTCGCATCGGTATGCAGCAATGCCTTGCTCAGGGAACGGGCCGTGGCCACGGCGGCATTGGCCGAAAGGCCCACGCCACCCGCCAGGCTTTGCGCCTTGACGTTGGAGCTGTCGGTATCGCCATCACGCAGCACCCGGCTGCGCAGCTGTCCCTGGGTTGCGGCGAGCTGCACATCGCTGCCCACGCCCAGCTCCGCGACCGCGCTGTTGAGGCTATCCACCAGGCTGCCGCCCGCCGACAGCAGGCCGCCCAGTGCATAACCCTCGCTGCTGGCCTGCAGGCGGCTGCGCACCTGGGCATCCAGGTCGAGCGCCTGCGTGGCGATCAGCGCCGCACCGCGCCCCACCATCAGCTTCGCCTGGGAGGCATCGCGCGCCAGCAGCACCACGGCGTTCAAGCCGCCCAGGATGCCGCCGCTGCTCCCCCAGCCCTGCACCTTGACCGGCCCCGCCGCCAGGGCGGAAAGCAGGACATTGCCGGCGCGCAGCGCGGCATTCGCCGCCACGTCGAGGCTGACGCGGCTGTCATGGGCCGCCACCCCGAGCACCAGGCCGGCCCCCGCCAGGCCGCCCACCGCCAGGCCGGAAGCCTGGACATCCAGCGCCTGCGTATCGACGGCCCGGCCCTCGATGTCGCCGCTGACCTGTACCGCCCCACCCAAGGACGCACTCACGCCGTTGTTGAGCACCGCGGCCGCCACTGCGCCGCCCAACGCGCCCAGCGCGGCGGCCTGGCCGCTCAAGGCGTGGACGAACATCGCGTGGGTGTAATCGCCATCCTGCCCGGCGATGGCCTTGTCGCTGGCGGCAGCCCGGATCGCCAGGCTGGCGGCCTTGAGGTTGCCGTTCAACAGCTCCGCGACCACCTGGGCATTGGAGAGGCTGAACGCCATGGCCGCACCGTAGGCACCGCCGGCGAGGCCGGCACTGCCGGCCTGGTTGCGACTGGCAAGGCGGTCTTCGGCCGTCACCCGCGCAGCGCCGCTGAGGCTGACCTGGCTGTCGCTGACACGCGCCACGGTTTCGTGGGTGCGCGGCGTGTTGCCCCGCAACCGGTCACTGACGGTGACGGTGGAGCTGGCATTGACGCGGGCCAGGTCCTGGTCGTCCTTCACGCTGACGCGGACATAGCCCTGGCTTGCAGCGTCCCAGACCACCTCCTCGTGGCTCAGCTCCGCGACCTGTCCCTTGCCGGTGATCGTGTCGAGGCTGGCGAGCGTGCCCTTGCCGTCCTTGTCCAGATAGCTCAGCGGGTCCACGGCCGCGTCGCCGGTGCCGACCTGGGTGGCGCCACTGCCCAGTAGCAGCAGGCCGATGCTGCCGCTGAGGCTGGCGAAACCAAGGCCGCCCGAGGTCGTCAACAGCTCGGCATACCCTTCACGTAGCGCGTCCACCGCCAGCGAGGCGGCCTGCACGCTGCTGCGATCGAGCAGCGCACGGGTGGCGCTGTTGGCCACTACCACGTTGGCCGAGGCCCCCAGTGCGGCCGCACCGACCACGCCCGAGCCGACGTTGCCGGTCACCCGCAGGTTGTCATGGGCGACGATGTTCAGGTCCCCCAACGGGTTGGCCGCGGTACCGAACTGAGCCTGGCCCGCTCCCGCCTCCGTGGTGGTTTCAACGACCTGCACCAGGGCCGAACCGGCAACGGCGCCACCGCCTGCCGCCGCCCCCACCAGGTTGCTATGGAGTTCGCTCGTGCCAGTGGCCAGCACGCTGGCCGACCCGGCACGTACCCGGGTGTCGGCCAGGCTGTCCGGCGCACCGGGAGCCTCGCCGACCCAGGCACGGGTCAGCGCCTGGTCGAGCACCAGGCCGAAGTTGGCGCCCACGCCCACCAGGCCGCCCGCCAGGGCCAGTGCATTGGCACTGAACTGCTGCAGCGCATCGGCGCTCACCCGCAGGCTGCCAACGTCCAGGTCACTGCCCTTGTCCACCCGCGCCTCGGTGGTGCCCTTGGCGATGATCAGTGCCACGTTGCCGGCGCCGCCCACGATGGCGCCCGCCGCGCTGGCCAGGACGGTGCTGGCGAACTGGGTGGAGCCGGCACGCACCTCGGTCGCTCCGCGACTCGATACCCGCGCGCTGCTGATGACGGCCTGGGTCTGGCGCTGGATGACGGTGCTGTCCAGCGCACCGGCCACCGCCGCAACCCCGAGGCTCAGAGCCCCGCTGGCCAGGTAGCCTGAGCTCAGCGCATGGCTGGCGGCACCCACCAGCACCTGCTGGGCGGCATCGGCGCCGTCGGCCTGGTTGATCTGGGCGGACTCGATGCTGGCGCGGGTGACCCCGCCGATCACGTTGCTGTTACCCAGTGCCGCGACCGAAGCGCTATACAGCGGCACGAAGGAAACCGACCCCGCCGCCGCCAGTTGGCCCACCTGCTGGACGGAGCTGGCTTGCACGGCCAGCCCGCGGAACTGCCGGGAGCCCAGAGCGAGGCCGGGAATGGGGTTGAACTGTTCGGCGTTGCTCCACAGGCGCGCATCCTTGCTGGGCCCGTTGAGCAGCACACCGTTATCGATCGTCGCGGCAGCGCCCAACGCGAGGGCGCTGACGCGGGTTTCCGCGCCGGTTATCCCGGCGGTGGTGCTGCTCTCGATGACGTTGACCGTGGCGGAGCCGCCGACAGACGCGGTGCCGCTGCCCATGAAGGCACCGGCCGCACCGCTGATCTGATCGGTGGTGCGGGCCGATACGCCGACGTTGTTGCGGGCCAGGACCCAGGCGCCCTGTTCGATGAAGGCCCGGACGGAACTCTGGATGACGTTGGTGGCGGCCGACCCGCCGACCGAAGCGGTGGAGGACACCGCACCACTGATGGATGCCGAGCGGATGGTGGCGGCGGAGTGCGCGTCCAGGCTCAGGTCGCTCAGGCTCCAGCCCTGGGTGCCGTTGCGCCCGAGCAGCCGGGCCTCCACCTGGCTGGCCACGCGGTTGACCGAGGTCGCCACGCCCACGGCAGCCGTGCCGGCACCGGCTGCGCCGCCGGACAGCGCCGCGATGCTGGAGCGATCCTCTGCCTTGACCTTGAGCACACCGGCCACGCCGGCGCTGCCGTCGATCTGCGCGCGCGTCACCGCGCCAATGTTGTTGCTGGCGTTGGAGAGCGCGACAGCTCCCGTGCCGCCGACGCTGCCGCTGACCGCCAGCGTACGGATGCTGCCATCGGTGACGGCCGAGACCTCCACCGACGAGGTGCCGGCATCCACCGTGCTGGCGCGGACCCGCGCGATGCGTTGCTGCTCGATGGTGCTGATGGCGACCGCTCCGGCGCCCGCACCGCTGCCGCCGACCTGCAGGTTGCCGGCCCCGGTGTAGATATCGGCCGCCCCCTCGCTGACGCTGATCTTCACCCCGCTGGCGCCGGACACCGTGCTGTCGTCCAGGCTGGCCCGCTCCTCGCCCTTGATCACGTTGATCGCCAGGGACGCGCCCACCGCCGCCGAGCCGGCACCGGCGCCACCAATGGCCAGGGAGCGGATTCCCGAAGAGCCGCCGCTGAGCAGGCTCAGCTTGCCACCGAGCTTCAGGGTGCTGTCGCTGACCTGGGCGATGCGTTGCGCCAGGATCACGTTGTTGGCGTTGGCCACGCCGACCGAGACGTTGCCGGCGCCGCCGACCGAGCCGGCCAGGCTCCATATCTCGCGGTTGCCGCGGCTCGCGTTCAACTCCAGGCTGCCCACCTCCAGGTGGCTGGCGCTGATACCGGCCTTCTCGCCCCCTTCGATCACGTTGCTGGTGGAGGAGCCGGAGATCGCCGCCGTGCTGGCTCCGGCACCGGACACCGCAGCGGCGTAGATGGCCTGGTCGAGGCTGGCGCTCAGCGCCGCGCTGGAGAAGCCGTTGATAGTGCCCTTGTCGATGGCTGCGCTGCGCTGGGTACCGATGCGGTTCACGGAGAACGCCCCGCCCACGCCGGTATTGCCCGAGCCGGTCACCTGGCCGGAGAGCGAGGCGATCAACATCCCCTGGCCCTGGGCCGCGTCCAGTACGAGGGCCTTGCCGCTGCCGCTGGTGCGCAGGGAGCCCCCGGAGATCGTGACGCTGTCGCTGCCGTCGATGTTGTTGACCACCACGGAGCCGCCGACGCCAGCCGTGCTGCCCCCGACGGCGTTGACGCCGACGCCCCAGATCTGGCCATCGAGCCCCGACGACAGCTTCGCCGAGCCGGTGAGTTCGACATCGCTGTCACTCAGCGACGCCTGGCGCGTCGCCTCGATGAGGTTGATGGCGATGGCCGAGCCGACCCCGGTATTGCTGCCGCTGGCCGCCAGATTGAAGGCCAGCGAGCCGATCAGCGCGCCCTGCCCGGCCTGGCTCGTGCGGATGACCAGGTCATCGGCGCCCACCCGGGCGTTGCGCAGCAGGGCCTGGGTGGAGTCGGCGATGCGGTTGAAGGTCAGCGCGCCGCCCACCGCGACATTGCCCGAGGTGACCGCCGCCGAGATCGCGGCGCTGATGATGTGGCTCTGCTGCGCCGCGTCCAGGGTCAGGTCGCCCCCCAGCTGGTAGCGCCCTTTCTCCAGCAGGGCCTCGACCCGCTGTTGCATGTCGCTGATGCCCACGGCGCCGCCGACGGCGGTCGAGCCGCTGCTGCCGGTGATGTTGCCGGCCAGGGAGTACTGGCCACCGCTGCGCTCGGCGCTGATGCCGAGGTTCCTCGCCTTGAGGGTGCGGTCGCCCATGTCCAGCCCGGCGAGCACGGTGCCGCGCCCGATCAGCGCGGTGGCCGAACCGGACACGCCAGCCTCGGCGCTGCCGGCCCCGGATACCGCGGCGGCCAGCACATCGGCGCTGTGCCGGGCGGCGATGGTCAGGTCGCCACTGAGATCGACCTGGCTGTTGGCCAGCTTCGCGGTGTAGCCACTGCCGGCGTAGACCAGCGCGAGAGAGCCCCCCACGCCAGCCTTGCCACCCGACGCCCCGAGGCTGCCGGCCACGGCCAGCACCGCCTCGCCAGCGATATCGCCGTCGAACAGGTCACCGGGGCCCTGCTTGCCGTTGAGCAGGTCCTTGTCCACCTCGCCCTTGACCTGGATGGCGGAGACGGTCGTGCCGCCGCCCAGGTCCAGGCCGCTGTCCAGCAGCGTCGCATCCGCTGCGCCGGCGAACCGGGCGTCCAGCGCGGAAGCGCCGGAAACGCTCTGTGCGGTCAGGTTCAACGCGCCGCCCTGCAACGACGACAGCACGGGGCTGCTGCCCCCCGTGGGCGAATAGGCATCGATGCGCGCCTTGACCTGGTTGGCCAGCACCAGCGCCAGCAACGATCCCGCCCCCGCGCCGCTGTCACTGCCGGTGCTGACGGCACCGGCCAGGGCACCGGCCAGCACCCGCGAGGCGCTGGCGGCGGCGACATCCATGCGCGCGAAGTGACTGGCGCTGCTGCCCAGCCATTCGGCGGCCAGCTCATTGGCCAGCACGCCCACCACCAGCGAGCCGCCGGCGCTGCCGCCGTTGCCCTTGCTGCCGGCGAAGGCGCCGCCGCCGAGCATGACCCGGGCCCGGTCGTAGGCGCTCACCTCGATGCTGCCGGGCGCCGCCTCGCGTTGCTCCACCTGGCTGTTCTCCACCCGTGCACGGGTGCGGTTGCCCATGTAGGCCGCCGAGCCGGAGAGCGCCACCGCCACGTTGGTCTCGCTGCCCGCCGTGGCTGCGGCCAGGCCCAGGCCCATGGCGATCTGGTCCCCGGCGCTGAGGGCCTGGACCTGGAGCAGGTCGTTGCCACGCAGCAGGACGTTGCCGACCCGGGCATCGGTCTCGTTCATCAGGTGGTTGTAAGCCAGCGCACCCGAGAGTGCGGAGCTCGACTCGCTCTTCTGCTTGCCGGCGAGGGTCAGCGCCCCGGCCCCGGAGCCGCTGAACTGATGGGTCTGGTTGAGCGCCAGGACCTGGACCTTGCTGCCGCCCTGGGCCGGGTCACGCGGGTCGAGGACGATGTCACCGAGGTCGGCCCGGCTGCGCTGGCGGGAAACGTTGATGCTGCTCGAGCCGGCAGCGGCGATGGAGAAGCCCTTGCCCTGCCCGCCGGAATCGCTGCCGCCACCATCGGGGCCGGAGCCGGCATCCTGCTTGCCGAACATCTTTTTAATGCTGTCCCAGCCGCTGGCGATCTTCGAGGGCGCCTCGCTGACAGCGTCCTTGACCTTGCCAGCCGTACTGGCCAGGGAGCTGAGGGCCGGGGTGACGTTGACCACGCCCAGGGTGATGGATTGCAACAGCGCCTGGCCGAAGCTGTCCGCCAGCTCCACCGTGGGCTTGCCGATGTCCCCCGCCTTCTGGGTGGCGTCCTCCTGCTGCTTCTTCTCTTCCTTGCCCTTGACCACGGCCCCGGCGATGGCGAAGGCGCCGCTCTGCCCGGAACTGAGTGCCTGCACGTCCAGCAGGTTGGCCTTCCAGATGCCCTTGCCGCTGGCGTCGAGCCCCTGGCCCATCACCGAGGGGCGCCAGTTGCGGTTGTTGCCCACCAGCGCGTCGACGTCGGTGGTCAGCACATTGAGCGCCAGCCCGCCGCCGACGCCGGCCCCCGCGCCAAAGGCCACGGCCCCGGATGCGGTCCACAGGCCCAGGCAGTGCTCGGCCTGCACACCGACACGCCCCGCCTCCACGCTGGCGGTGTTGTGGATGGAGGCGTTGACGGTGGAGGTCAGGGTATTGGCCACCGCCGCGCCGTTGGCCGCGGCGCTGACGCCAGACCCCGCCGAGGGACTGATGGCGAGGATCAGGTCGTCCTGCAGCGCCTGGACCTGGACACCGCCGGCCTTGACCACGGACTGCGCACCGATGCCCGCCACCGCCTTGCTGGAAACGGTCTGCACGTTGAGCGCTCCGCCCAGGGCCGTGGGCTTGCCGTCCGAGGGGGACGCCGCCTCGCCGCCGACGTTGGTGCCGAACAGGAACATGCCGATATTGCCGGCGATCGCCAGTTGCCCGAGCTGGTTGCCGGCGGCCACGGTAATGGGCTGCGCCCAGTCCCAGCGGCGGTCGCTGGCCATGGCGCTGAGCGGGATGAGCTGGCCCTTGCCATCACGGCGCTCCGCCAGTTGGGCCAGCGGGCTGCTCTGCCAGGGCTGCTCGCCGGTGGTCAGCGCATCCAGGCGCACCTTGTCACCGACCCAGGCGCGGGTGTCCACCAGGTTGGTGAGCACCGAGACGGAGCCGGTGATCGCCAGCTCGTCGGAGGTGCCCTGGGAATTGGCGTATTGCGTCGAGAACCCACCCGCCAGGTCGTTGGGCCAGCCCTTGAGGCTGATCATCCGCTTGCCGATGTCGCTTAGCGAACTCCAGCGGTCGAAGCCATTCAGGTTGAGCGGCTGGATGTAGTTGGCGCCGATGCCGATGCGCTGCGCGGCGATCTGCGCGCCGTCCCCCACCAGGGCGCGGGTGCCCTGGTTGAGGGTGGCGATGGCCACCGCCATGCTCAGGGAGTAGTCGTTCTGGTCCGAGCCGCGCTTGGAACCATTGACCGTGCTGTTGGACAGGTTGTGCAGGTTGCGGATCTCCTGCAGCGCTGTGTGGCTGAGGTCGCCGCTGAGGCTCAGCTGGCTGCCCTTGCCGATGCTGGCCTCGGCCTGCTGGTCGCTGACGACCAGGGCGAGGGAGGCGGCGAGGCGGAACTTGCTATCGCTGGGCTGGGTCGGGTTGACCTCCTTGAACTTGCTGAGGACGAAGTTCTTGATCGGGTCGACCGTGCCCATGGCGCGGAACTTGATGAAGTCGGCCAGGCTCTTGCCGGCCTGCGAGGAGGCTTCGTTGTGCTGGCGGGATACCAGGTTGGTGGCGCTGACGTTGAGGTTGCGCGCACCGCTGAGGTTGGCATCGAAGGCCGCCCGGGTGTCGCTGTCGAGCACGCTGAGGGCGAGCACCGCGCCGCCTGCGGCACCGTTGCCGATGGATTTGAAACTGGCCGTGTTGCTGATGTCCTGTTCGCTGAGCGCCAGCACGCTGACGTCGCCACGGGTGTTCAGCGAGGCGCCGGCATTCACCTGCGCGGTGGTGGTCAGTGCCGTATTGGCCATGGCGGCGGCGAAGCCGGTGGTGGTCACCGGCTTGCCCTCGGCGTCATGGCCATTGGAGGCCTCGGCCTTCACGTCCAGCCTGTTCTCGCTGTGGGCCTGCACGGCGATGCCCTGCCCGCCCTTGAGCACGGCCCCCGACTTGATCTCGACGCGGGTCGCCCCGCTGATGCGCCCGAAGGCGACACCGGCGTTGAACGGGATCAGGCTCTGCACCACGGGAATGGAAAAGCTTTCGGTTCCCACGTTGCGGGTGCTGTCGGCCTTGACCAGCAGGGAGCGGCTGGCCTGCAGGCTGGCGCCATCGAGCACCTCGACCGTGGAGTCGGCCTGGGCGATGGAGACCGCCAGGAAGGGGATGAGCGCCGTCAGCTCGCTGAAGTCGGCCGGATCGGCGCCAAGGGCCTTGAGCTGGTCGGGATCGTTCAGCGAACCGATGCCGGTGATCGGCTTGATGAGGTCGCCGATCACCTTGCCCCAGGCCGCCTCGTCGGACCAGCCGTTCTCATTCTTGATACGCAGCACGTCCGCCTTGATCGCGGCGCTGTCGAACAGCGTGCCGAGCAGCGACGGGTCGACCACGGCCACGGCATTGCTGGCCAGGCTGATGTCGTTGCCCTTGAGGGTGCCCGCCACCTTCACGCTGGCATCGGCGGCGGAATAGCCCCCCAGTTGCCGGCTGATCGCCGTGGCGCTGACCTTGATGTCGCCCTGCCTGGATTCCTCGGCATGGCTGGCATCGAGCACCGCACCCTTCTCGATGTTGACGCTGGCCACGCCACGCTCCGGCGCCAGCAAGGAGTTGGGCTGTTTGCTCAGCCTGTCGGTGAGTTCGGCGACCGTCTGCACCTGGTCGCCTTCGCAGAAGGTGCAACCGCCATCGCTGACGGCGCTGACCTGGATGTCCCCCGAGCGGCCGGCACCGCTGGCGCGGGTGCTCAGGGTCGAGCCCGTGCGCAAATTGACGGTGCTGGCTTCAAGGGCGATCTTGCCGCCGTTCTTGCCGGCAGCGCCCTGGGTGGAGATGTTGGCGGTCGCGGTGAGCTCCAGGCTCTGGCCGCCGGACACCGAAACGTTGGCGCCGCTGCCGTCCGCCATCAGGGCCGCGAGTTCGCCGGATACCGTCGCCGAATCGCGTCCGACGATGCGCACGGCGCCATCGGCGCGCGCCACGGCCTGCCCCACCGCCAGGCCCTCGGTGTTCACCGTGCCGCGGAACACCGCGTCGGCGATGTCCTTGCCAGCTTCGATGCGGGCACCATTGGCCACCACGGCGGCGGCGCCGAAGATGTTGACCGCTCCCACGGCGTTGACCCGGCCCTTGATCTCCACCTTGCCGCGCTCGGTGCCGGTGTAGTCGGTGAGCGAACCGGCGTCGTTGTAGAGGCCGTTGCGCAGGTCGTCCACCAGGCGCGCGGTACCGTCCGCCGACAGGGTGCCGACGGCGCCGGAGAGTTGCTGCATCTGCTGGGTGGACGGCGTGGTGATGGTCAGGCTGCCGACGTTGACCACGCCACTGGCGCCCACCACCAGCCCATGGGGGTCGGCGAAGATGATATGGCCGCCGATGCGGTTGCCATCGGCGAGCACGCCATTGAGGGTGCCATTGATGACGACGCGCGAGTCGTGCACCAGGTTCACCAGGTTGCTGGCGCCACCGGGCACGTAGAGGTTGACGGTATTGCCGCTGCCCACCTGGAAGTGGCTGAAGGAGTTGAAGCCGGTCTGGCCACGCACCGTTTCGGTGGTGATGTCCGTCACCGAGCCGTTGGTGGCGATATTGGTCGCCGTGCCGGCGTAGTGGATGACGGTGTCGCCGACCAGGTAGGAGCCCCCCGCCGCGACGATGTTGTTCGATTCGGCCCAGGCCGAAGGCACGCCCATGCCGACGAGGATGGCGGCAGCGATGCGGCTTGGCTGGAAGCGCTGGACCGGAAGAACGCGGGGTGTGGTTCGGGGGGAGAAGCGCTCGACCGGCATGTTGGACCTCACTGTCACGAAAGGAAATTTCACGGATGGTGAATTTTCTCTATTCGCTATAAGCGAGGGCTAGGAGACGCCGTTCATGCTTGTGAACGGCCATTCATACCCGCCTAGTGAGCGGGGCCGCCGCCGATCTCGTCGTCAGTCGCCAGCCTGTAACCCTTGCCGTAGACGGTCAGGATCAGTTGCGGCCGATTGGCGTTGAGCTCCAGTTTGCGACGCAGACGTACCACCAGCGCATCCACGGTGCGCACATCGACCTGCTCGTCGGCGTCCTGGCCACGGCGCACGCAGTGGAGCAGATCATGGCGGCTGATGGCGCTGCCGCGCCGCTCGATCAGGCCGATCAGCAGGGCGAACTCGCCGGGCGTGAGGTTAACGTCCTGGCCCTGCGGGTCGTAGATGCGCCGGCGCAGCAGGTCCACGCGAAAACGCCCCAGGTGCAGGTTGAAGTCGCCGACCCGCTCTCCCCCGCCACAGCGGCGCAGCAGGCTGCGCACCTGAGCCTGGAGGATGTTCAGGTTCAGCGGCTTGGTGAGGTAGCCATCGGCGCCAGCATCGAGGCCCACGACCCGGTCGTAGTCCTCGTCGCGCACCGTCACCAGGATGATGCCGAGCTGCGGGTGGCGGCGCCGCAGCTGCGCCGTAACGGTCAGCCCGTCCAGGTCGGGAAGGCCGATGTCTAGCAGCACCAGCGCCGGATTCTGCGCCTGCACCAGTTCCAGGCATTGCCACCCCGAATCGGTGGCGTGCACCTCGTACCCCGCGTTCTGCAGGTAGAGCACCATCATGTCGCGGATCTCGGGAGCATCCTCCACCACCACCAGCTTATCGGCCATCACTCCATTTTCCCTGTTTCGGACCGGCGCGGATTCTGACTCAAAGCGCTGGCGGGTTGCCACCTCATGCGTCAGTTCGCCTCATGGCGGCCTCGACCGCGAGCCGATCCTCGAGCAGCACCAGATGGCGGTCGAGCACCGCCAGCAACGCCGGGACCTGCTCCGGACGGCGCGTACGCTCCGCTGCCTGGGCCAGTTGATCGAGCCCGAAGTTGAGCGTGCTGCCGCGCAGGCGGTGGCACAGCGCCTCCAGTTGCTCGGTGCCCCGCCCGCCATCGGGCAGCGAGGCGAGCGACGCCCGTATCTCGCGCAACGAGGTGCACAGGGTCGGCAGGAGACGATCGAACAGCGCGGCGCCGAGCCAGCCGCGCAGCATCGCGAGACGCTCCTGGGACAGCTCCTCGGTCTGCGGCGCGGCCACCGGGGCGGGCGACTCCCAGTTTTCCAGCACCGCCAGCAAGGCCTCGCGATGCAGGGGTTTGGCCAGCACGCCGCTCAGGCCGGCCTCCCGGCACTGCTGGGGGTCCAGGTCAGCCGCGTTGGCGGTCAGGGCCAGCAGCAGCGGCCTGGGCCCGCTGGCCCCCTCGAGAATCCTGCGGCTGGCGGCGAGCCCGTCGATGTCGGGCAGGCGCATGTCCATCAGCACCAGGTCGTAGGGCGTGGCCAGACAGGCGGCGACCGCTTCGAGGCCGGAGCTGGCCGTGCCGACCTGGCAGCCCCAGCTCTGCAGCAACTCGGCGGTCACCAGGCGGCTGATCTCCACGTCCTCCACCAGCAGCACGCGCATGCCCTGCAGCTGGGCGACCTCGTCCGCGCCCGGCTCGGGCTCGTCGACCTCCGGCCAGGGCAGCGCCAGGCGCAGGGTGGTGCCGCGCCCGGGCGCACTGTCCAGGGTCAGCTGCCGGCCGATCAGGGCGGCCAGCCGCGCGCTGATGTACAGGCCCAGGCCGATGCCGGGGCGGTCGGATAGCGGGTCCCGCACGAAGGCGTCGAAGATGCTGGCCTGCAGCTCGGGGCGGATACCGGGGCCGGTGTCCCGGACCTCGATGAGGAGGCCGTCGCCGTCCCTGTCCAGGCGGATGACCACCTCCCCGCTCTCGGTGAACTTCAGGGCATTGCCCAGCAGGTTGAAGAGGATCTGCCGCAGCGGCTTCGGGTTGCCCAGCACGAAGGCCGGCAAGCCGGCCGCGCAGGCGGTCGACAGCCGCAGGGCGCGCGCCTCGGCCTGGGGCTGGAAGATCGCAGCGCACTCCTCGGCCAGGCGCACGGGGGAGAAGGCCTGGGCCGGAGGCAGCTCCAACTTCTCGGCGCGGCTGAGCAGCATCAGGCCGTCGAGCACGTCGGTGAGGCTCTGCGCCGCGCTCTGTACGGTCTCGATGCGCTGCTGCTGGCGACCATCCAGCCCGCCCTGATCGAGGAGTTGGAGGTGCCCCTGGATGGCCACCAAGGGCGTGCGCAGTTCGTGGCTGAGCATCGCCTGGCGCTCCAGCGACTGTTGCGCCTCGTGCAGCGCCTGGTCACGGGCCACCGCCAGCGCCCGGGTGCGCTCGTCGACCCTGGCCTCCAGCGAGGCGTTGAGGCGCTGGAGATCGTCGCGCAACTGGTTGCTGTGCTGCAGCGCGGCGATGACCCGGCTGCCCACCACCAGGCCGTGGGAGAGGAGGAAGAACAGCACCCCCACCGGGATGAGATTGAGCGTCGAGACGCTGAAGGAGTACATCAGCAGGTCGTTGACGATGGTGGCGTCCATCACCACCATCCCCAGCAGCACCCACAGGGCACCCGCCCGGCGACGCCTGGCAGCCAGCAGCAGGGCGCCGAGGAAGTACAGCTCGCTGAGCAGCAGCCACAGGGCACAGGGGTCGCGCAGCAGGGTGAAGAAGTGCGCGGGCAGCAGCAGCGTCAGGGCGGCACCGAGCACACCCACGCCGGCCAGCAGCACCACGAGCCGGCGCGACAGCTCCCTCGGGAACAGGCGCAGCAGGAGGAAGCCGTAGGCCGGCGCGAACAGGTGCCCGGACAGGTACTCGATGCGGTAGATCCAGAGCGCCGGCCATTGCAGGTAGTGGTCCAGCAGCTCGCCGCTGGAGGCCGCGCGCATCCCGGCCAGCACCAGCATGGCGGCCAGCGGCGCACCGCCCAGGGAGCGCGCCGCGCTGCGGTCGAGCAGGCCCATGAACAGCGCCATCATGAAGGCCGCGCCGACGGTCAGCAGGTACAGGGCGCGCTGCCGGCTCGCGTCCATCTGCAGCGTCTGCAGGGTGCCGGCCCTGACGGCCATGTCGATGCCGCCCTCATGGTGGAAGTGGTTGGACAGCTCGATGCGGATGTCCACCTGCGTGTGCCCCTGGGGCAGCGGCACGATGGCCGATTGCAGGCGCGGCACCTCGTCCCCGGCATCGCCCGGCCGCCCGCGCTCCAGCACCAGGGCACCGTCGACCCAGACCCGCGCCGCCGACTTGAAGTCATCGAAGTACAGCGCCAGCTGGCTGGCATGGGCGGGCAGCAGCAGTTGGCTGCGCAGTTCCACCCGGCCGAACCCCACCTCCCCCCAGAAGGTCGGGGTGCCCTTGCCCCAGGTGAAGGGGATGCGCACCTGCTGCTCGGCGCGCTCCGGCTCGATCCAGGTCAGCCGCCAGTCGCCGTCCAGCGCGTGCATGGGCTGCAGCTCGGGGTTCCAGTCACGCAGGTCGATGGGGGCGGAGGCCTGTGCCGGCAGGGCGAGCAGCCACGACAGCAGGACGAGGCAGGGAAGCAGGCTGAGACGGATCACGAGCAGGGCGCTCCTCGGGGCGAGAGGCCGGCACGCAGCGCTGACGGCGGGGAGCGCAGTCTAGGGGATGAGGAGGCAGGCTGTGAATCCACCCCGCCGGAGTGGGCAGAGCGCGGCGGCACCGGGCCGCCGCGCCCGCTCCGTCAGCGCTTGGCCACCAGGTCCTTGGGCAGCTTGAAGGTCCAGATCATGCCGCCCTGGTCCAGGTCCTTGATGCGCTTGGCCACCTCGCCGCCCCACAACGGCACGGCGCCGCCCCAGCCGGAGACCACGGTGACGTACTGCTCGCCGTCCATCTCCCAGGTGACCGGGGAGGCGATCACGCCGGAGCCGGTGTTGAACTCGTAGAGTTTCTTGCCGGTCCTGGCGTCGAAGGCCATCAGGAAGCCTTCCGGGTTGCCGGTGAACACCAGGTTGCCCTTGGTGGCCAGCACGCCGCCCCAGAGCGGCGCGTAGTTTTCATAACGCCAGACTTGCTTGCCGGTCTTCGGGTCGATGGCGCGCAGCACGCCGATGTAGCCTTCGTTCAGCGGCTTGATGGTGAAGCCCGCGCCCAGGTAGGCCGCGCCCTTCTTGTAGGTCACGCCCTCGTTCCACATATCCATGCCCCACTCGTTGGAGGGCACGTAGAACAGGCCGGTGTCCTGGCTGTAGGCCATGGGCATCCAGTTCTTGCCGCCGAGGAAGGACGGCGCGACGAACACCGAGGTGCCCTTCTTCGCATCCCCCGGCGCACCGGGACGGTGGGCGTCGTCGTAGATGGGCCGGCCGTTCTTGTCCAGGCCCTTGGCCCAGGTGACCTTGTCGACGAAGGGGAAGCCACGGATGAATTTGCCGTTGGTGCGGTCGAGCACATAGAAGAAGCCGTTGCGGTCGGCGGTGCCGGCGGCCTTGATGGTCTTGCCGCCATCCTGGTAGTCGAACGACACCAGCTCGTTGACGCCGTCGTAGTCCCAGCCGTCGTGCGGGGTGGTCTGGAAGTGCCACTTGATCGAGCCGTCCTCCGGGTTCAGCGCCAGGCGCGAGGAGGAGAACAGGTTGTCGCCGGGGCGCAGGTGGGAGTTCCACGGCGAGGGGTTGCCGGTGCCGATGAACAGCGAGTCGGTGCTCGGGTCGTAATAGCCACCCAGCCAGGGCGCGGCGCCGCCGGTCTTCCACAGGTCGCCCGGCCAGGTCTTGCCCGCTTCGCCGCCGGAGATGCCGTTCTCCACCGCCTTGCCGTCCTTGTAGACGTAGCCCATGTGGCCTTCCACGGTGGGGCGGCTCCACAGCAGGTTGCCGGTGGCGGGGTCATAGGCCTCGATCTTGCCGACCACGCCGAACTCGCCGCCGGCGACGCCGGTGATCAGCTTGCCCTTGGCGATCAGCGGTGCGGCGGAGATGGAGTAGCCGGCCTTGTAGTCGGCCACGGTCTTCTTCCACACCACCTTGCCGGTGTCCTTGTTCAGCGCCACCAGCTTGGCGTCGAGGGTGCCGAAGATCACCAGGTCGCCGTACAGGGCCACGCCCCGGTTGATCACGTCGCAGCAGGGCATGATGCCGTCGGGCAGGCGCGCGTCGTACTGCCAGAGCTTCTTGCCGGTGCGCGCGTCGGCGGCGAACACCCGCGAGTAGGAGGCGGTGACGTACATCACGCCGTCCTTGATCAGCGGCTGCGCCTGCTGGCCGCGCTGCTTCTCGCCGCCGAAGGACAGCGCCCAGACCGGGCGCAGTTCCTTGACGTTGTCGGTGTTGAGCGTGTCCAGCGTGCTGTAGCGCTGGCCCTGCTGGTTGAGGCCGTTGACCACGATCTGGTCGTTGCGCTTGCCGGCATCGCTGATGTCCTGGTCGGTGACGCCCGCCCAGGCCGACAGGCTGGCAAGGGTCATGGCGGCGAACAGCGCCGTGCGGACGAAAGGCTGGGTGAAACCGGTGGGGTTCATTGCGGCTACCTCTACGGGCTTGTTGTTGTCATCCGGGAAAATTTCCCGGTCTGCCGCGAATTCTTGGTTCGCCCGCCCTCCCCGCCAATTCACCTCAGTGCGGAGATTCGTAGTTCCTTGGTAGCAATACCGGCCCACCCGGTTCCAGGGGCGCTGGGTGGGCACAGGATCGGCGTAGGTGGGCTTGGGCGTGGGTCGGCGGGTGGGCGGGTGGGCGTAGGGTGAGCTTCAGCCCACCGCTCCCAGGCCCAGGCAACGAACGATCGGGCATGACGGCGTGCCCCACCCGACTCCGCCTGGTGGAGGTAAAGAGCGACCTCCACCCTACGCAGCGGTGATCCCCGTGTATCGGCGATGTGCTTCTCGTAGGAGCGACTTCAGTCGCCAAGCGGTGCGTAGCGCCGCTCCGCTTTTGTGTGCGAATTCATTGGCTCTGTCTGCGTTAAGTGTTGCTAGAGGATTTGAGTCCAGCTGATTGCCGAGCTCTGGTGATGTTTCTGGTTTCGCCCCCCCGGGCGAGTCTCTTTTGGCAGTCGTCGGGGTGCCGAACCACCCAAAAGAAACCAAAAGGGCTTGCCCCATCATCCGGCCCGACTGCGTCGGGTTCCCTCACTCCATCGTCGTTACTCGCTACGCTCGCCCTTCGGGCCGCACTGAAGTGCGTTCGCCGCAAGCGTCGTCTGGGGGCCGGCGCGATGGGCCATCCATG